>JAOPYO010000076.1 GCA_025964575.1 Actinomycetes bacterium | reverse complement strand
CGTTCGCCCAGGGCCGCGCCGGCCATGACCAGCACGGCAGCGCAGAGTGTAAGCGTTCACGGTCCATTCCAGATCGGCAATGGAGGCATGTAGATCCAGCGCGATCGCGTGTAGGGCAGTGGTGACGACCAGCCCATCCAGCAATATCATCAGCGATGCCGTCGATGTCAGCGCGAGCACCCAGCGCTGCCTTTTTGTCATGGTCATTGGCGATGCCCTCTCGAAGTGGCGGTGATGTCGGCGTGTGTCCGCATGAGCTGCGTGATTTTCCGGTCGCTTTGCCGCTAGTCATCCAGGCCGCCCATGGGCAGACTGTCCGAACCTGGCGGGCCTGCCGTCGGGTCAAGCGCCTCCACCCTGCGCGCGTGGTGAGGCGCGCAGGGTGGAGGGCGGTGACCCCAAGGAGGCGCTCGCCGGCCGACGCCGACGCAGCGGTAGCTAGGCGTCTCGGACGGGCTGGTAGGTGAGGAGGACGAGGCTGTCACCGACGGTGCGGGTGTCGAGGAGGCGCATGGGTTTCTGGTCGCTGGTCTCGCCGAAGAGGCGCTCGCCGGCCCCGAGCACGAACGGGAAGGTCATCAGCCGCAACTCGTCGACGAGGTCGTGCTCCATAAGCGTGTGCACGAGCCGGCCGCTGGCGTAGACGACGATGTCCCCGTTTACCTTTTGCTTCAGCTTCGAGACCTCGTTCACCACGTCGCCCTTCAGGACCGTCGAGTTGTTCCAATCGAGATCTTCGAGGGTCGAGGACACGACGTACTTGGGCAGGCTGTTCAACCTGTCCGCCCACTCGCCACTCCGGGAGGGAAACCGCGTGGCGAAATACTCGTAGGTCCGTCGCCCCAGTAGCAGGGCCTCGGTGCCCAGCGCCTCGTCGGTCAGGACCTTGGCCCACGCATCGTCGGTCAGGACCTTGTTCCCAATCCGACCCCAGCCGCCGCGCCCGAAGCCCTCCTCACCGGTCGGGTCCTGGATGACTCCATCGAGCGAGACGTTCTCGCTGATGACGATCTTTCCCATGTCGGTTCTCCCTTTGTTGGCGTTGTCGGCTACCACTGATCTAGACGCCGCGACGTCGGGAAAGGGGGCGCTCAACAACCGCCCCGTTCGCCCCTCGGCCGGCGTCCATACAGGATGGAAGCGCGACAAGGTGCCGGAGAGAGGTGGCGAGAGTGGAGTTGGTGAGAGCCGACCTGATCAGCAGGGCGCGGGCTGGGGACGGCGAGGCGTTCCGAGCGCTGACCGAGCCGCACCGTCGAGAGCTACAGGTGCACTGCTACCGGATGCTCGGATCGTTCCAGGACGCCGAGGATGCCCTCCAGGACACCTTGTTGGCCGCCTGGCGGGGTCTGGGAGGGTTCGACGGGCGCGCCTCGCTCCGCACCTGGCTCTACCGGATCGCCACCAACCGGTGCCTCGACGCGCTTCGCTCGGCCAGCCGACGCCTGGCCAAACAGTGGGACATCCCCGGGGTTGAACCGCCCGAGCCGACCCGGCTCGGCGAAGTCGTATGGCTGCAGCCATATCCCGACGCCCTCCTCGAAGGTGCGATCAATCTGCCGCTCGGCCCGGAGGCCCGCTACGAGCAGACCGAATCCATCTCTCTGGCCTTCGTGACCGCGCTTCAGGTCCTGCCGCCTCGCCAGCTCGCCGTCCTCATCTTGCGCGACGTCCTCGGATTCCACGCCAACGAGGTGGCCGAGATGCTGGACACGACCGTCGAATCGGTCAAGAGCGCCCTCAAACGGGCGCGCGCCGGCCTGCAGCGCCGACGGTTGACGGTCGCCGACCGCGAACCGCCTCCCGCCGTCGACTCGTCCGCCGAGGATGCGATCGTGGCGAAGTTCGTCAGCGCGTACGAGTCCGCCGACATCGACGCGCTGGTGGCCCTGCTGACCGACGACGTCTTCATGTCCATGCCACCGCTGCCCCTCGAATACCAGGGCCGAGACGTCGTGGCCCGCTTCTGCGCCGACATGTTCGGCTCGGGCCGGAGGTTCGACCTCGTGCCGACGCGAGCCAACGGTCAGCCGGCGTTCGGAACCTACCTGCGCGCCCCTACCGGCATCCGCCACGGGACCGGCCTGTTCGTCCTCACCCTCGCAGGCGACCGGATCTGCGCCATGACCCGCTTCGAAAACAGCGTGCTCCCATCATTCGGGCTACCGCGATCGCTCCCGAGCCGATAGCCAGATTCCGAGCGGTGGATGTGCGCGGCAGCGAAACACCCACCGGCGGATGTGCCGGTGCAGCTACCAACGCCCAACGTGCCGTTTCGGTGGGACAACCTGCGGCGACCTATCCGGAACCGTCGGCTCGAGGAGTCGGGATCCAGCCCCTGACACGGCACCTGGCCTGCAGCCGACCAGCGACCCGACCCAGGCGCCGACCCCTCGAATACGCCTCATGACCCACTTCTCAAACACGCTCTCAGCTTCCGACCAGTGGGGTGACTCCGCCGCCGGGACTGTGAAAAGTTGACAGTCCCTCCTGTGGGCCGGGGGTGCTGGCCGTAGTAGTCGTCGAGGACGGCCCCGTCTGCCGTGGTGTAGTCGCGGCCAGCGGATCGCGCGGCGGTACGCCGTTTTCGGTGGTCTCGCGGTGCTGGTATGCCCTGGTCGTGGTCGGGTGACCGTCCACCAGCGTTTGCTGAACTCGCGTCCGGGTTCCGGGTTCCGGGAACTGGTGGAGCTGCTGCAGGGTCTGGTCGAGGGCGTGTGCTGCGGCGGCCAGGTTGCCCAGGATCGTGTAGACGGTGCCCGGGAGGGTCAGGCCGGGCGGGTGTGCAGTGGCGTAGTTGAGTTCTCGGACGTTCTCGTAGAGGTCGCGGGCGGTGGCTTCGGTGTTCTTGTCACTGCGGCTCTGCTTCTTGGTGTTCATGGCTGCTTGCCTCCGGGTGGCGATGAGGTCGTTGCAGCACTTCGCGGACCGCGCTCCAGGAGTACCGAAAGTCCTTACCGGTCTTCAGCGCCGGGATCTGCCCTGCGTTGGCCATCCTGCGGACGGTCTGCGGGGACAACCCCAGCTTCACTGCAAGCTCCTTCGTGGTGAGCACGTCTGGATCTCGCCCTGGATACTCCGTCATCGATTCTGCCTCTCGTTGATGATCCGCGATGTACTGCGCGTCTTAGCACCGACTAACGATGCTTGACGCTGTTTACGCTCACAGGATGACATGCGAGTAGCGTTGTTGTCACGTAGCGAAGTGGCGCTAGGTCAGCGCACCAGCCCGAGAGATACGACGAACTCCGAGAACGTCGGCGAGAGCCTGCGCCGGTCCTTACCGACTGCGGCCACGCGACCTCGTGGAATCACTCGCAGGACCGGGCCTCAGCACAGCAGCGGGTTCCGGGCTCGCCATGCCTGGGAGCTTACTCATGCAGATCTTCAACGGGAGGTCTTGACCGGCGCGTGCACCACGCCGATAGTGGGCGGCCACGGCCTATGCGCTGAGCCGGGAGTGCAGGGGATCATGCAGATCATCGAAGTGACCGGCTTTGCAGTCCGATCCGCTGTGATCACAATGCGCCGGAAGGACACGCCCCTGAAGTTCGTGCTCATCCCGATGCTGCACGTGGCCTCGCCGGAGTTCTACGCCCAGGTACGCACCCGGCTTGAAGCATGCGACGTCATCGTCGCCGAGGGAATCCGGGGCAAGTCCCGCCAGGTGAGCACCATCACGCTTGCCTACCGGCTCGCCCCGCGCCGACGCCGCAACGGCCTGGAAGAGCAGAATTACGCAGCACTGCTGCCCGCCGGTGTACCGGTGGTCAATCCGGACGCGACCGCGGCCGAGGCCGTAGCCGACCTCAGAAGGCTGCCACGATGGATGTACCTGCTGCTGTTGCTCTCCGCCCCCGTGATGGGACTGGTGTTCGCATTGCGCGGCCCGCGTGCCTTCCTCGACAAGGACCTGGTGGTCGAGGACCTGCCACCAACCCGGCGTGCGGAGATGCTGGACGACCATCCCGTGAAGCACGCGATGACGGGCCGCCGCGACCAGCTGCTGCTCGACGCACTCGGAAAGATCCACCTCGAGCGCTGCGACGAGTCGATCGCCGTGGCTGTGCTCTATGGGGCCGGGCACATCCCAGCCATCGCCGCCGGGCTGATGGATCGTTACGGATACCGGCCGCGCAAAGCCGAATGGCTCACGGTATTCATTCCGCAGTAGACGGTTGTGCGCACTAGGCGTACCGCTTTAGAGCCCGCGAGAGCCCGCGCAGAATGGTGATCGCAGCGGCGTCGTTGGGGGACGGCCGTCCGAGGCTGTTACCGGGCGATCAGGGTGCCGATGACATGGTCGAGGTAGTCGCGCCCGGCCGCGCGGCCGCCGGGCAGTAGCTCCGGAGTGGAGTGGGCCAGCTGGGCATGGCCGAGGTAGGCACTGTAGGTGAGCAGTGCCCGTTGCCGTGCCTGCGTGGCCGGGAAACCGAGCTGAGCGAACAGCCCGGTGAGGAAGTCGATGCGCGGTCGATCAGAGTGTTGGTGTCCACGGTGAGCCGTACGGCGTAGTCATCGGTAGGGAGCAACTCGGTGAGCGCTCGAAGATCCGTCACGTCGGCGCTGATCGTCTCGGCAGCCTTGCCCACGGTCGAGGGATGCTGTTGTCGCGTACGCGGATGAGCCAGCGCTCAAGCCGGCCGATGCGTTCATCCAGACGTTTACTGACGGTCGCAATGGGGTTTCGCGTTGTGCCGGGGAGTGTCGGCAGACGACCGTTTGCCGACACTCCCCGGCACGGAGTGTCTTTCCTGCCACACCCCCTTCCCGGCGAGGGTCGGCAGGTCCTCCGAGGTGGCTGGTTGTTCAGCGGTGTACCGGCTGGTCGGCGAGGGCTTCGGTGACGGTGAGGCTGTCTTCGTAGACGGCGTAGTGGGTGATCAGGCCGTCTACGACGGTGAGGTGGAGCGCGCACAGGGCCGTGTACGGCTTCCCAGTGGCCTTCACCGTCTGCCGGATGTCGCCGAGTACGATCGCGTCCGTGCCGTCGACGAGGACGCGGGATACCGTTCCTGCCGACTTCTCAGGGACATGGAAGGCGGCTATTTCCCGGAAATGGTCGGCGACGTCGGCGCGGGTCGAGCGGGGACGGATCCACGGCACCGCCGGGTGACCGCTGTCCGGCCAGTTCAACTGCCAGTTGACGTGCTCGGCGAACAGTTCGGCGATCCGGTCCGGGTTGCCCTCGCCCAGCCGGCGAAGAAAGTCCTCCGCCGTGGCGCGCGTGCTCACCTCCTTCTCGGTCGGCGTGTCCACGGTGAACTGGTATTCGTGCCGGATGAGCCCTTTCTCACCGAGGGTGAGAAAGGTGCGGCCGGTCCAGGCGATGTCCCCTCCCGCTGCGGGGATCATGTGGGTGGTGAAGGTGATCGTGTCGTGGTGGCCGGTCGCGTCGTCCGCGGACCGGAAGACAAATCCCGCGTCTCGCACCAGATCGTTGTGGGCCTCGACGATCCGGGCTTCGAGGGCGTCGTGACCGTGGTACCGCGCGGATTCGGTGGTCTCGACGCCGTCTGCGTCCCACAGCTCGGTGATGGCGCGTCGGCGCGCCACCGGGTCGGGTTCGTTCCACACCCCGACGTACCGGTCAACGAACTGGTCGATATCAATGTCGATGTCCATGGGCGACACGCTATTTCCGCTCCACTGACACCTTGTGTCAGTGGACCGCGGCAGACTTCACCGCATGCGCGCGAGCCGACTGATGTCCATCCTGCTGCTCCTGCAGACCCGGGAACGGATGACGGCACAGGAACTGGCCGACACGCTGGAGGTGTCTGTACGCACCGTCTACCGTGACATGGAATCCCTCAGCGCGGCAGGTGTGCCGCTGTACGGCGAACCCGGTCACGACGGCGGGTACCGGCTGCTCGGCGGTTTCCGCACCCGGCTGACCGGGCTGACCACGGATGAGGCCAATTCGCTGTTCCTGACCGGCCTGCCCACGGCCGCCGCCGACCTTGGCATGGGCGCCGTCGTGACCGCCGTGCAGCTTAAACTCATGGCCTCGCTGCCCGCCGAGCTGCGCGACCGCGCCGGCCAGATCGCTGAGCGGTTCCACCTCGACGCCCCGGCGTGGTATCGCGATGGCGACCGCCCGCCGCATCTGAGCGCGGTCGCGGACGCGGTGTGGAACAACCGCGCCGTCCGGATGCGCTATCTGCGCTGGGCCGAACCCCACGAGATCACCCGGACCGTAGAACCGTACGGGCTGGTACTCAAGGCGGGTCACTGGTACCTCGTGGCCGGCGGCATCGAACAGCTCCGCACCTACCGCATCTCGCGGATAGTGGACCTTCACGTCCTCGACGAGCGGTTCGACCGGCCCAACGGGTTCGACCTGGCGGACCACTGGAACAACTACCTGAAGTCCTTCGACGGGCGCCGCCACCAGGACGAGGCGACCCTCCGGCTGTCCCCAAGGGCTCTGGGACATGGACACGCCGTCGCAGACGACACCGATCGTCCACGTGCCGGCCACGGTCAACGCCATCGCGTCAGCGTTGACACCGCGCCGCCGGCTGCGGTCGCTGACCCCCGCAGCACCTGTCGAGATCTCGTCATCGGCCGCTCCAGGTTGTCAAGTGGGGAGATCCCCACTACTCTTTCCAACTTAAACGGGGAGATCCCCGAATCGCCGTTACAGGCATGAGGAATCGCACGATGTTGGCGCGTCCGAAGTTGACTGCTGCGTCACCGCGAGCTCTTACGAGAGGACCCTGATGGCACTTACCGCTGAGGATCGTACGGCTATCACAGAGCTGATTTCACTGCACGGGCACCTGATCGACGGCGGCGAACTCGATCGGATGCACGAGCTATTCACCGCCGACGTCACCTACGACGTCACAGATCTTGGTGGCGGCTCAATTGAGGGGTTGGCGGCATTTCGAGACGCGGCACTCGCGATGGGCGAGATGAATCCTGTCGGTCACCACGTCACGAACATCGTTCTCACCGAGCTCGCCGATAATCAGGTACGCGCCCGATCCAAAGGAATCGGCATCAAATCAGACGGCACGAGCGGAAGCGTGACCTACGAAGACACGATCTTGCACGGTGACCAAGGCTGGCGAATCAGCCATCGCAAGATCCTCGCACGACGAACTCCCTTGGGCGCCAAATAACGCTACGTCGCGCAGATGGCTCTACAGGCGGATGAGGAGGTCGTGGGCGAGCCGGGCGGCCTGATCAGCCTGGCCACCACCCGGTTCGTCGAACGGTCCTGCGGCCAGCCCTTTGGTCAGCACCCGGAGCGCCTCGGTCAGGACGGCCACCCTGTTCTCCAGCACCGCGATGCGCTCCTCCAGTGCGGCCGTGGACGGCATGCCATATCCGGTGGCGATCTGCCTGTTCATCGTGAAGCTCCTTGTCCCTACCGCGGCTCAGGAGACCGGCCGCCTCAACTTCCAGGCTTCGCCCTGCGGAGGGCCCTCTCGTAGGGACCTTTGTCATCCCCGCGCGGCCGTTCGGCCCTAGGTAGCGATCATGCGGGCGGCCAAGAGAGGGAGGCCGGTGGCGACGCCGATCCAGCCGACACCAGAGGGCGCTGTATCCGGTCGTGAGCACGGCTAGTAGTGCCAGGCCAAGCCCGCCACATGGAGACCCGCGTCAACGTGTGATCATCTTCCCGGCTCCCCGCTGGGCTGGAGCAGCCAGCGTAGTTCTTCTGGCAGTTGCCGAAGTGCCTGGGCCACGGCGCCGGGGGTGATCAGGCCGACGACCACCTCGGTGATGATCGCGGCGGTCTTCGGCACGTCGTCACGCGAGATGCCGGCGTCCTTGGCGAAGTGGACCATGAACTCGTGCGCGTCGTATTTGTGCGGTACGTGGCTCGGGCTCCACCCGTCGTAGTACACCCCTCGCAGCAGTTCGGGCAGTTGTGCCGCCAGATGGGCCGCGGCCTCGACCGTGAGCCGGTCGCGCAGCGTGTGCATCCAGGCGCGCAGCGCCCGGTAGGTGAACACCCGGTCCTCGGTGCCGAACGCCTCCGCGGTCTCGGCGATCCAGCGATTGGTGGTGTGAATACTGCGATCGAGCCCGTCGATACCCGTGAACGACATCAGAGACAACCCCTTCGTGATTGTGCGGACGCAGAGATCTCCTGGGACGAGCCGGTGCCGACACTCGCGCGGCCGCGCACCCACGGGAGTGGTTGCCCATGCCGCGCGAGATGTCCCATCACGTGACCGGTGGCGAGAACCCTCACAACGAATGCCGCGCTGCACGCTGGGGAAACTACTCCACGGTGTCAGGTCATGTATTCACTGTCTCGCCGAGCACCCCGCTGAGAAAGGGCCGAAAGTCCCCGTCCCACTTCCCGGGTTCACGCCCTCTGCCGCTCCTGCATCTCGGCACGCAGCCTGTCGCGCAGTCTCCCCAGCCGTTCGCTGGGCTGTACGGGGATGGTGTCGGGCGCCCGCAGCCGGCGCACTGCGGCCGGCAGTGCCGCCAGATCAGCGGCGCAGCGGTCTCTGCTCACGGCGAGCGGCTCAGCGGGGGAGATTCGGTGTCCGCCCCGCATCACGGGGACGAGCAGCGGTTCGTGACCGACCGGGGCGGTCTCCTCCCGCAGGGTGAGAACGTCTCCGTCGGCGCCACGGTACACCTGCTTGGCGCCGGGTTCGGTGATCTTGCCGGGTGACAGCTTCATGACGGGCCGCCCGCCGAACGCCACCAGCTTGTACGCGCTGTCGACGTAGGGGGCGTCGGCCGAGACCCCCATCTTGGTACCGACCCCGTAGACGTCGATCGGAGCTCCGGCGGCGACCAAGCCGGCGATGGCGTACTCGTCCAGGCCGCCGCTGGCGACGATCCGGGTGCTGTGAAAGCCGGCCGCGTCGAGCATCCGCCGGGCCTGCGCAGCCAGGGCGCCGAGGTCGCCGGAGTCGAGCCGGATCCCGGCCGGGGGACCGAGGCCGAGCCGCCGGGCCACCTCGATCGCGGAGCGGATCCCGCCGATCGTGTCGTAGGTGTCGACGAGGAACGTCGTCCGGTCGGGGAAGTCGTCGGCGAACGCCGCGAAGGCGCTCTGCTCGTCGGGGAAGGCCTCAATGAAGGAATGGGCCATCGTGCCCACCGCCGGGAGCCCGTGGCGGCGGGCGGCTTCGACGTTGCTGGTGCCGGCGAATCCGGCGATGGCGGAGGCGCGGGCGACGGCAAGGCCCGCCTCCAGCCCCTGGGTCCGGCGGAAGCTGAAGTCGATCACCTGGGCGTGGGCGGCGGCCTCCATGCAACGGGCGGCCTTGGTCGCGATCGAGGTCTGGAAGGTGAGGTGGTTGAGCAGAACCGTTTCGACGAGCTGCGCCTCGGCGATCGGCGCGGTCACCTCCAGCAGCGGCTCCCCGGCGAACACCACTCGTCCCTCGGGCACCGCCCACACCTCTCCGGTGAACCGCAGCGCACCGAGCGCGGCCAGGCTCGCCTCGTCATAGCGCTGGGCCACGCGTAAGTACTCCAGGTCCCCGGTGGTGAAGCCGAAGCCCGCCAGAAATTCCAGGCAGTCATCGAGCCCGCAGGTCACCATAAAGCCACGGTCCGGAGGCATCCTGCGGATGAACAGGCTGAACGTCGCCGGACCGGTCATGTCGCGGCGCAGGTAGCTCACCGCCATGTTCAGTTCGTACAGATCGGTCAGCAGCCCGCCCGCGCCCGCACCGGTCCCGATATCCACGAGGGTGTCCCTCCGTAGAAGACTCTGCTGTCTCCCGACCACGCTCCTGAGCGGTGGCAGGACCGCATAGGGGCGAAGGTCCCCATGCGGGATGGGCCTTCGAGCCCGGTGGCCAGGGAGTAAGGCCTCTGCGTGTCACTCCGGGCAGGTCAGCCGGGGACCCGCATCGGCCGGGTGGGTGCCAGCGCGATCTCACCGGCCCTGACCTGTTCGAGCAGCGTCGTGACCGTGCCGACCAGCAGCGGGATCGCGGCACGCAGCGCTGCGACGTCCGCCTCGTTCCAGACCGTCCCCGCCGCCTCCAGGATGTTCGTGACGCCGGACATCTGGTCGCCCAGCCATCCGATCGGATCGGCGGTCAGCGCGGGATCGAAGACCCGGCCGCCCGGCTCGTCACCCTTCATCAGGGGGTGGTGGTGCATCCGGTCCTTGGTCCCCGGGCCGCCGCTGACCGACTCGAAGAAGTCCGCGCGCCAGAGCGCCTGGTCGATCAGCACGCGCTGCGAGGCGTACACCGAACCGCGCCACTGTTGCGGCTCCAGCAGGCGCAGCTCCACCCGCACACCCCGCTCGGCTCCTTCCTGACCCGGTTCCGGGTCTGGGTCGATGAAGTAGAGGTCCTCGATCGTCACGCCGAGGCTGCCGAATCCGAATGCGCACAGCAAGGTCCGCTCCTTCCGCCGTCATTCCCGGCCCAACACGCCGCACGCGCCCCGACTGCGGCATCACTTCACGGAACGCCGCTCAGCCACCCCTCGCGATCTTGAAACGGCCGGGGGCCATCCGGCAGGGGTAGCGACGGCATGACAAGCCGTATCTCCTCTATACCCCAGACAGCCTGGCCTGATCAACGGCTATCCCTGTGGAGACTCGTTGACGGTGCCCGCCCGGGGCGGGGTCCGCCTTCCCGATCTGCGAGCATGGGCGGATGGGGAACTTGTACGACTACTTCGCCGCAGCCGATGATGAGACGGCCGCCGGCACCTTCGATCTGCCGGGCGGTCCTTCGATGGGCGGGTTCGACACCGTCGCCACCAAGGGCATCGACCCGTCGGTGCAGATGGGCACCCTGGAGGAGTTGCTGACCGGCCGCCCCTATGAGGAGATCATCGAGGACGATCGTTGGGGAGAGCCCATCGACCACGGCGACGAAGAGGCCGAACACGGCGTCGTCACGCTTACCGGCACGCTCGCCACGGCGCTGGCGGTGGCCGATCGGGAGAACCTGGCGGAAGTGTCGGTGCTGTGGTCACAGACCGAGGAGTTCTGGGGGCAAGGTGACCCCGAGTCGCTCACGGAGCTTCTCGGCGAGCTCTCCGACCTGGCCCGCCGGGCGCAGGAAAAGGAGCATGGGCTGTATTGCTGGTGGAGTCTCTGAAGCCCTTCGATCCCACCGAAGCATTGTACGGAACGTCCGTCGCGGCAGGGCGTCTTACCGAATGGACCGGTTACGGTGGTCTGGGATCCGGTAGAACAGCCTGATGGACATCATCGCGGTCGATGATCCGTCGGACGACCAGATCCGGGAGTGGCACGATGTGGTGCGTGCCGCCCATGCCTGCGACCACCCCGACGGTCCGGTGCAGACCCTCGCGGAGACGTCGGCCCGGCTGCTCGGGCAGGGCGGCGGATGCCGGCATCTGCTGTGGGCCGCGGTCGAGGACGGCATGGCCGGTGTGGCCTACCTGCGCTTGCCGAACGAACCTGGTAGGGCCGGTGAGATCGACATCCAGGTTCGCCCAAGGCGGCGGCGCCAGGGGATCGGCTCCCGGTTGCTCGCGGTCGCGGCGGACGGCGTGAGAGCGGGCGACTGCGGCACCGTCATCTCCCAGGTCTTCGCGGATGCGCCCGCCGTTCCGTTCCTGGAATCGCATGGCTTCCGCTGTGTTCTCACCATGCGCGAACTGGTGCTGCGGATGTCGGACGTCGAGCCGGGTCGGCTGAACGGCGTGCTCAGGCCAGGCCCGCCTGGGTACGAGCTCGTACGGTGGACCGGCACCGTCCCCGACGCCCTCGCTGACGGGTTCGCCGAGGCCAAGGTGGCCATGGCGGAACTGCCCGCCGGGGAGCAGATGCGCTGGGATGCCGACCGGGTCCGGGAGATGGCCGAGATGGTCGCCAAACGCGGCGACGACCTTTACACGGTGGCCGCCGTGCGCGGCGACCACGTGGCCGGCTTCACCGAGATCGTCGTGCCCTGTTCATCGCCGGCTCGGGCGGCGCAGTACGACACCGTCGTCGTCCCCGAGCACCGTGGGCGGAGGCTGGGCATCTGGGTGAAGGCCGCCATGCTCGAATGGTTGCGGGCCGAGCGCCCGGAGGTCACCGAGATCGAGACCGACAACGCCGACGACAACCAGCACATGCTGGCCGTCAACGAGGAACTCGGCTTCCACAAGCGACGGGAGTACCGCGAGTATCTGGCCGAGCCCGCCGATCTCCCCTCCGCACGAGGCTGAGAGGCCGAGTTATCCCCAGAACGTCGCTCTAGTGCGGCGCGGGTCGGCGGGCGGTCAGCCTGGTCCCTACGGATCCCTCTCCCGTAGGAGGCAGGCAGACCATGAGCGATCAACTGACTCTCGAGATCCCCGAGTCCGTCACCAGCCACTTCGTGGTGGCGACCGGGCTGAGCACCAGCCTCAGTCCGGGCGATATTCGTGACCTGCTCGGCGATGCCGCGCGCCGGGGTGCCGAGGCGGCGTCCTTAGCGCGGACCGCCTGCGAATTGCTGGACTCACCGCTGGTTCTGGTCGCCGGGAAGCGGGCCGGAGACTCTGACTGGACCGCCCGGCTGGATGGGGTGGCCGGCGCGGAGGAGGAGGTGCGGCGACTCCGCTGGGCGGAGCACCATCTGGTGCTTACCTCGGTGGCGCCACCCGCGGCGCAACCCCGGCACGCCCAGGCCGTCCGGTTCATGGCGCGGGTGCTGGCAGAGCACACCGGAGGGCTCGTGGCCGACCTCGCAGCCGGCCAGACGCTTTCGGCGGGAGAGGTCCCCGCGGGTGAGACGGAGCGGTTCGTGCTGGCCGACGACTGGACGGCCGCCTTCGTGGGCTCGGACGACGAGCCCGAGGCGCGAGTGCCTGAGCAGGAGGTACGGATCAGGATAGACACCACCGGGCTGGCCCGATTCGGAGTTCCCGACCTGGTGGCTCGCCACGTCCCCGGAGACCGGATGATCACTTCGATCAACCTGCTGCGGGCGTTGGCCTACCGATTGCTCGCCGGGCACTGGGACTGGCTGGCCGATCATCCCGGTCATCGGGCCAGGACGATCGACGTCGAGCAGCATGTCGATATCCGCGATCTGTGGCGGTTCTGGGGAGCCCGGCCCGTCGGCGACGGGGGCCTCTGGGTGCGGCTAGCCTGGGGACGGCCCGAATGCCCGGACTGCCCGGACGTACTCGAGGTCGCCCCACCGGAGGGCCGGGATCCCGGCGACTGGTGGGACGGCGTCCCCGAAGTCATTCCCTCGCTGGCCAGGGTGCTGGAAGACCCGAAACCGCGCAGGTCCTGAGAGCACGACCGGCGGGCGCCCGTGGGCGGTCACCAGGTGCCCGCCGCCCACCGATCGCGCTGCGAGCGGTGCCGAAAAATGCGTTGCCCGTCCCGCCGCTGAACGGCACTCTGTTGGTGGCCAAGGAGGAATTCCTGGCCGGTGGAATTCGCAGAATTCCGCTGTCATTCCCCTGTAGTTCAGCCGGCAGAACAACGCATTGTTAATGCGGATGTCCCAGGTTCGAGTCCTGGCGGGGGAGCGCTGTCACGGTGAGAGGGAGGTGGGCAGATGAACGTGCTGGTGCTGAATGCGTCGTATGAGCCGTTACAAAAGGTGGACCTGCGGCACGCGATCCGCATGCTCGTGCGCGGAGTGGCCGTCGTCGAAGAGGCGGTCGAGGGCCGGACCATCGGCCACTTCCCGGTGCCGCGGGTGCTCCGGCTGGTCCGCTATGTCGCGATGCGGTGGCGGCACGGCACCCGGCCGGGGTGGAGCAAGCGGGGCATCTACCGGCGCGATCGCGGACTGTGTGCCTACTGCGGCGACCGCGGACACACTATCGACCACATCATCCCGCAGTCCCGCGGTGGCCTCTCCACCTGGGAGAACACCGTGCTGGCCTGTGGCCGGTGCAACAACAGGAAAGGTGACCGGACCCTCGCGCAGACGGGACTGCGGCTGCGGGTGCTGCCCCGGGTGCCGACCTGGCAGGAACTTTTCGAGCGGTGAGCGCCCAGGCCATCGGGTGGCGATGGCCTGGGCCGCCGAACGGATCGAGACCGGGGCTGCGGAATGCGCTGCCGCCACCGTGGGTCACCGATCTACCATGGGGCGGTGACGGGCGATTATCTGCGGTATCCCCATGTCCATGGTGATCTCCTCGCATTCGTGGCCGAGGACGATGTATGGGTGGCGTCCATCGAGGACGGCCGGGCGCGGCGGTTGTCCGCCGATCACGTGCCGGTCACCCACCCGAGATTCTCCCCGGACGGGCAGTGGGTGGCCTGGACCAGCCTGCGGGACGGTGACCCCGAGCTCTACCTCGCGTCCGCCTCCGGGGGAGTGGCCACCCGGCTGACCTACTGGGGAAGCGCCAAGTCCCGGATCTGCGGCTGGACTCCCGACGGTGCCGTTTTGGCGATCTCGTCGGCCGGACAGGCATTCCGCCACCACACCTGGGCCTACGCGGTGCCGACCGTGGGCGGCCCGCCGGTACGGCTGCCGTACGGACCGGTCGATGACATCACGCTCGGCACGGACCGGGCGGCGTTGCTGACGGCCGGGTCCATGGAGCCTGCCCGGTGGAAGCGCTATCGCGGCGGCGGCACCGGACGATGCTGGACCGGCCCGGCCGGGGACACCGGACGGACCGCACAGATCCTGGCCGAGCTCGACGGCCATCTCGACGGTGTTCTGCTCGTGGGAGACCGGATCGCAGTGCTCTCCGACCACGAGGGGATCGCCAACCTCTACTCGTGCCGACCGGACGGCACGGACCTCCGCCGCCACACCAACCACGAGATCCCCGCGTCCCCGCTGGACGGCTGGGACGGTCGCGCCTTCTACGCCCGGCAGGCGAGCACCGACGGCCGGAGAGTGGTCTACCAGGCGGCCGGGGAACTGTGGCTGCTGGAGGACCTCGACGGCGAGCCCCGCCCGCTGGAGATCGAGTTGGGCGGTGCCCGCCCCGCCCGGCGCCCGCGGCTGATGACGGGCCGCGACCACCTCGGTGACCTGTCCTGCGACCACGACGGGCGGGCCAGCGCCATCGAGGTCCGTGGCACCGTGCACTGGCTCACGCACCGCGACGGCCCGGCCCGTACGCTCACCGCCGATCCGCGGGCACGTGCCCGGCTGCCCCGGGTGCTCGGCAGGACGGGACAGGTCGTCTGGGTGACCGACGCCGATGGGGTGGACGCGCTCGAGGTCGCCCCGGCGACCGGACTGCCGCCCGGGGCACAGGCCCGGCGGCTGGCCTCCGGAGAGCTCGGCTCGGTGGACGATCTGATGACCGCGCCGGATGGTTCGACGGTCGCCGCCGCCGCGCACGACGGCCGGTTGCTGCTCGTCGACCTGGCCACCGCGCACGTCCATGAACTGGCGGCCTCCGCCGACGGGCCGGTGGGAGATCTCGCCTTCTCACCGGACTCGGCCTGGCTGGCCTGGTCGCAGCCCGGCCCGGAACCGCTGCGGCGGATCCGGCTCGCGCGGCTGGCCGACCGGACCGTCACCGATGTCACCTCCACCCGCTTCATGGACACCGATCCGGTGTTCACTCTCGACGGCAAGCACCTGGCGTTCCTGTCCTGGCGGGGTTTCGACCCGGTCTACGACGCCCATTTCCTGGAACTGTCGTTTCCGTTCGGCTGCCGGCCATATCTGGTGCCGTTGGCCGCTGAGACGCCCTCGCCGTTCGCGCCCTTCGCCGACGGCCGCCCCGTCGGTGGCGATGACGACAAGAAGGACGACGAGAAGGACGACGAGGAGAAGCACGGAAAGGACCAGGACGGCGCGGCGGAATCCCGGACTCGGGTCGTCATCGATCTCGAGGGGCTGCCCGAGCGGGTGGTGCCGTTCCCGGTCGAGGAGTCCCGGTACTCCTCGATGCGCGCGGTCAAGGGTGGTGTGGCGTGGCTCAAAGTCCCGCTCTACGGTGCCCTCGGGGAGAGCGGCGCCGAGCTCGACGGTGATCGCCCCCGGCCGTCGCTGCACCGCTTCGACCTTGGCAAGCGCTCCACCGATGAGATCGTCGCGGGGCTCAGCTGGTTCGAGGTGAGCGGGGACGGCACGCGGATCGTGGTCCGGGACCGCGGCCGCCTGCGTGTGGTCCCGTCCTCCCATCGGATCTCGTCGCCCTCGGACGACGATGACGACGACGACGCCTTCACCGTCGATCTGTCCAGGGCCCGGCTGACGGCCGATCCGGTCGCTTGGTGGCGGCACGCCTACGACGAGGCCGGCCGGATCATGCGCCGTGACTTCTGGACGCCGGGCATGTCGGGGGTGGACTGGGACGGTGTCCTGGAGCGCTACCGACCGGTGCTCGACCGCATCGCCGGGCCCGACGACTTCGCCGATCTGCTCTGGGAGGTCGTCGGAGAGCTGGGCACCTCGCACTCCTACGTGGCCCGGGTGCACTACCCGCACGAGGGTGATCCGGTCGGCCTGCTCGGCGCCGATCTGGCGCCCGACGACGAGGGACGTTGGCGGGTCGGCAGAGTGCTGCCGGGGGAGACCTCGGACCCGCGGGCCCGCTCCCCGCTCGCCGCGCCGGGCGTGGCGGTGCGGGCGGGTGACGCCGTTCTGGCGGTCGACGGGCGGCCGGTCGACCCGGCCATGGGCCCCGGACCGCTGCTGCTCGGCACGGCGGGCAAGCCGGTGGAACTCACGATCGGACCGGCCGGCGGTGGCGACCCGCGGCGGGTGGCCGTGGTGCCGCTGGACGACGACGAACGGCTGCGCTACCAGGACTGGGTGGCCGGACGGCGCGCGCATGTACGGGACCTGAGTGGCGGCCGGCTCGGCTATCTGCACATCCCCGACATGATGGGGGCCGGCTGGGCGCAGTTCCACCGTGACCTGCGGGTCGAGATGCTCAGCGACGGCCTGGTCGTCGACCTACGCGCCAACGGCGGCGGTCACGTCTCCCAGCTGGTGGTGGAGAAGCTGGCCCGGCGGGTGGTCGGCTGGGACGTGCCGCGCGGCATGCGGCCGCAGACCTATCCGGTCGACGCGCCCCGTGGCCCGGTCGTCGCGGTGGTCGACGAGCACGCGGGGTCGGACGGCGACATCATCGCCGCCGCCATCCAGTCGCTGGATCTCGGCCAGGTGGTCGGCACCCGGACCTGGGGCGGGGTCATCGGCATCGACGGTTGGCATGGGCTGGTGGACGGCACCTCGATCACCGTGCCCCGGTACGCGACCTGGTTCGATGACCGTGGCTGGGGACTGGAGAACCACGGAGTCGACCCAGACGTCGAGGTCGTGTCCGCACCGGGCGACTGGGAGGCGGGTGAGGACCCGCAGTTGGACACCGCCGTACGCCTGGTCCTGGACGCTCTCGAAACCCGTCCCGCCGCCACCCCGCCCGAGCCCCCTCCGTGATCACCCATCCGGTGGGGTGCCGAATACGGCACCTCCGGTGACTTGGCCCACCTGAAGCCAGATCCCCGCCGTCGGCATGCTCATGCGGAGGCCGGGTCGGTCTGGTGGTCGTAAGCGCTGACGATGGCATCGAGGAGACCGGGGAAGCGGGCGTCGAGATCTTCGAGGCGGAGGGTGGTCCAGCGGCGGTTGCCGTCCTCGCGCTGGCGGATCACGCCGGTCTCACGGAGCACCCGGAAGTGGTGGGTGAGCGTGGAAGGCGCGACGTCGACCGGGAAGGTGCCGCAGGCTCGTTCGGGGTCGGCGCGCAGCGTCTGCACGATGGTCATGCGGGTGGGATCGGACAGGGCGTGCAGGACGTCCAGCACGTCGAACTCGCTGGCGTCCGGATGGACCAGCGCCGCGCGGCGGCCGTGTGATCGGGGCATCAGTACCTCTCTTTCGACAAACATCGTACAACTATGGTACGACTTTCGTTGTACGACGAACATCGAAAGAGGAGTTCGGGATGCGCGCTTTGGTGATGACCGCACCGTCACAGGGATCGGACCGCACGCAGGTCCAAAAGATCGACGAACCTCGTCCGGGCCCGGGAGAGGTGACCATCGATGTCGCCTACGCGGGGGTGAACTTCATGGATGTCATGGCGCGCCGGGGCGACGCCGGATATGTGCGCGCCTGGCCGTACGTGCCGGGGCTGGAGGTGGCCGGCACCATACGTGAGGTAGGCGCGGGCGTTAGCGATCTGGCCGTTGAGCAGCGGGTGGCCGCATTCACCCCAGGAGGCGGACTCGCTCAGGTCGCAGTCGCGCAGGCGGCGCTCACCGTACCGGTACCAGAGCAGGTCTCGTTGTCGACCGCAGCGGCGGCCCCGCTGATGTTCTCGACCGCACTGCTGCTGTTGACCGACGCCGCGCGGCTCGGCCCCGGCGAGAGTGTGCTGGTGCATTCGGCCAGCGGTGGCGTGGGCAGCGCCGTGGCGCAGTTGGTGTCCACGCTGGGCGGGGGACTACGCATCGGCACCGTCGGCCGTCCCGAAAAGGTCGTCTCGGCCGCGAAGAGCGGCTACGACGTGGCGTTCGCTCGTGGCGATGATCTGACCGAGGCGGTACGTGCCGCCACGGGTGGGAGTGGCGTCGACGTCGTACTGGACCCTCTGGGCACCAGCATGCTCGAGGTCGATCTGGCGGTCACGGCGCCTGGCGGGCGGATCGTGTTGTTCGGCAACGCCGGCGGCGGGCAGCAGGCCCCGCTCCCGCCCGCAGGGAGACTGATCGGCGGCAACATCTCGATCGGCGGGTTCAGCATCAGCAGCCTGAGCGCCTCCGCTCCTGAGCGCGTCGCCGGGGCCCTGCGCCGTGTCCTGGACCTGATCGCCACCGGCCGGCTCGACGTCGCCGTCACTGAGGTCGACTCACTCGCCGACGTACCGGCCGTGCACCAACTGCTCGCCGACGGCCACGGCAGCGGCAAGTACGTGACACGACTGACTTCCGCGCACCAAGCTGTCAACGCTCCCGATGCCGGGGTCTCGGCTTGAATCCTTCGCGGCTGACAGCCTGGCCGCGTAGTAGCCGTCGTCGTGCCCCGTCAGGGTTCGAGGATGGGCAGGAGCCGGGTCAGGGTCTGTGTGAAGGCTTCGGTCTCGGCAGGGTCGAGGGAGGCGAGGGCCTCGAGGGCGCGGTGCTGATCGGCCCGGATCTGCCTGGCCAGGTCGAGCCCGTTCTCGGTGGCCACCACGTTCTTGATCCGGCGGTCGGCAGAGTCGATCTCGCGGCGGACGAGCCCGCGCGTCTCCATCCGGTCGATGATCCCGGTGACGTTGGACGCGTCGCAGAACAGCTTCTCGGCGAGCGCCCGCATCGGCAGAGACGTTCCGGCCGAGGTCTCGCCGGACCCGGTGAGGAGCACCAGCACCTTCGCGTGCGTCGCCGTCAGGCCATGCCCTTGCGCCGCCGCACCGAAGTCCTGCAGGTAGGCGGTCACGAAGCGGGCCAAGACCTCCTGGAGAGGCTCGGTCCGGGGCTCGATGACGGGACCTGCGAGGCGAGTCATGAATCCACGATACGCGAGCAAGTTGTCATCAACCTTTGAGGTTTTCATGGATTAATGCTTGATGATCTCTCCGCCGAGATCGGACTGACCAGATCGTAAGGGTGGGTCCGGCGGGTTGGTGATCCCCTGGAACCGCCCTTAGGCTGCGGGGGTGGCAGATCAGGTGTGGGAGATCGAACCGTCCGGCCCGCTGCGCGGGGACGTCACCGTGCGCGGCTCCAAGAACGCCGTCAGCAAGCACATGGTGGCGGCGATGCTGGGCCGCGGCCCGAGCACGATCCGCAATGCCCCTGACGTGGGAGAGGTGGGCATCACGGCGGCCATGCTCGAACACCTCGGCATGACGGTCGAGCGTACGGACGGTGAGATCACGATCGTGCCCGGTCCGGTCGTTGACCCGCAGGTGCCCAAGGCGTTCACCGGGCTGAACCGCATCCCCATCCTCATGCTGGGGCCTCTGCTGCATCTGGCGGGCGAGGCGTTCGTGCCGCTGGTCGGCGGCGACCCGATCGGCCGGCGGCCGGTCAACTTTCACGTCGAGGCGCTCCGGGCGTTCGGCGCCGAGGTGGAGATCGCCGAGGACGGCATCCACGCTCGTGCCACCCGGCTCACCGGAACTCGTATCGACCTTCCTTACCCCAGCGTCGGTGCGACGGAGACCGTGCTTCTGACCGCTGTGCTGGCCGAGGGGAAGACGGTGATCCGGAACGCCGCCACCGAACCCGAGATCATCGAGCTCGCGCTCTATCTCCAGCGCATGGGCGCGCGGATCGCCTTCAGCCCCGACCGGCGAATCATCGTCGAGGGTGTCCCGGAGCTCAGCGGGGCCGAGATCCGGCTGGAGGGGGATCGGCTCGAGGCGTTCTCCTACCTTGTCGCGGGCCTGGTCACCGGCGGTGAGGTCCGTGTCCACGGCTGCCCCCAGGACCGGCTCGTCACCGCGGTCACCACGCTCGCCAAGATGGGCGCACGGTTCGAGATCACCGACGACTGGATCATGGCGTCCGCCCCCGACGGGTTGCGGCCCGCCGCCGTGCAGACCGACACCCACCCAGGGTTCGCCACCGACTGGCAGACCCCGCTCGTGGTGCTGTTCACGCAGGCCGACGGCATGTCGGTGCTGCATGAGACCGTCTTCGAGAACCGTCTGGTCTACGTGCCCGCGCTGAAGGGGATGGGTGCCGAGATCGAGGTGTTCGACGCCTGCCTGGGTGGCCCCGCCTGCCAGTTCCATGACAGCAACGCCGTGCACTCCGCGGTCGTACGAGGCGTCACCAAGCTGCGCGGTGGCGATGTCACCATGCCCGACATCCGGGCGGGGTTCTCCGCCATTCTGGCCGCCGCGGTCTCCGAGGGCACCTCGACACTGCGCGGCGTGCACCACATCGAGCGTGGATACCACCGGCCGTTCGAACAGTTCGCCGGCATCGGCCTGCACCTGCGCCGCCGCTGAGACGGTCAGGTGCCGCGCGGCGCGAACATGATGACCAGAACGCCCACCAGGCAGATCCCGGCGCCGATCAGGTCGTAGCGGTCGGGCCGGAAGCCGTCGGCGACCATGCCCCACGCCAATGATCCGACGACGAACACCCCGCCGTACGCGGCCAGGATCCGGCCGAAGTTCGGGTCGTCCTGCAGGGTCGCGACGAACCCGTACAGCCCGAGCGCGATGACCCCCGCGCCCGCGAACCACCAGCCGCGGTGTTCCCGTACGGACTGCCACACCAGCCAGGCACCGCCGATCTCCGCCAGCGCGGCCAGCGCGAACAGCACCATCGCGCGAAGGACGGTCATGTGGGGCCGCCGAGCCGGGTCACGCGTTCCTCCAGATCCGAGCAGCGGCATGCCGACTTTCCGGCCGTACGCCCTCGCCGGTCGCGGCCTTGATGCACAGGGCGGTGGCGGCCATTGGGTGAAGCTCTCGCACCGTGCACCTTAGCGGGTTCCGCAGCCCGTCACGGAACCAGTCCGCGCACCAGGTGCGCGACCTGGCGACGTACGTCAAGAAGATCCAGAATGTGCTCGGTCCGGTGTTCGTCTGCGGCGACCTCAACACCGGGCCGGACAGCGAGGAGATCCGGATGCTCACCGGCCGTTCCGGGGTGGCCGCGCCGAATCTGGTGTTCTACGACGCCTGGGAGATGGCGGGCGACGGCGGCCCCGGGACGACCTGGTCCAACGACAATCCGTGGGCGGCGCCCGCACTGTTCCCCGACCGCCGCATCGACTATGTGCTGTCGGCCTGGCCTCGCCCCGGCGGCGCGGGTCACCCCGTCCGCTGCGAGGTCGTCGGCAAGGAACCCGTCGACGGGGTGCTGCCCTCCAACCATTACTGCGTCCTCGCCGATCTCCGCTACTGAGACGGCTTGTGGCGTAGGTCACCCGACGCCGATGTCACGTTCTCCGCGTGCCGTTCCGTCTCCAGGGTCGAGAGCGTCCGTG
>JAOPYO010000031.1 GCA_025964575.1 Actinomycetes bacterium | reverse complement strand
CCGACGGCGACCACCGAGGTCGACCGCAGGCCCTCATGCGGATTCTCGGTGCCGATCCGCACCGTTAGGGTAGACGAATCTCCGGTCTCCCCGAGCAACCGCATCAGCACCACCTGTTCCTCAAGGGCCTCCAGGACGTCCCGGAGACTCTGTGAGAAGTCGACGTGGGCCAAGTTGGCCGCGCCAGCAAAGACGATCTTCTCATCGCTCTTCTCCACCAGCGTCTCAAGCAGCACCGACAGCACCGATGCCGCGACCACTCTGTCATCTGCCGGCACCTTCTCCGGCAGTTCGGCCACGGCACAGGCCACATCGTTCAGCTGGCACCCGTCCAGGCACGTGTTGAGCAACGCCCGCAGATGGGCGATCGAGTCCTCGGCGACATCGGCGTAGGTCTCGATGACCCGCTGCTCGACCCGCCCGGTGTTGGTGATCAGGACGAGCAGCAGCCGTCGCTCGCCCATCGGCACCAGCTCGACGTGCCGGACGGCCGACCTGGTCAGCGACGGGTACTGCACCACCGCCACCTGCCGGGTCAGCTGGGCCAGCAGCCGTACGGTCCGGCCGACGACGTCGTCGAGGTCGTACGCCCCGTTGAGGAACGTCTCGATCGCCTTGCGCTCCGCGGTCGACAGCGGCTTGATCGTGGACAGCCGGTCGACGAACAGCCGGTAACCCTTGTCAGTGGGGATCCGTCCCGCGCTGGTGTGCGGCTGAGCGATATAGCCCTGCTCCTCGAGCACGGCCATGTCGTTGCGGATCGTCGCCGGGGAGACCCCGAGGTTGTGCCGATCCACTAGCGCCTTAGAGCCCACCGGCTCATTGGTGGACACGTAATCCTCGACGATGGCACGCAACACCGCCAGTTTCCGGTCGTCGAGCACGCGCTCACCTCCCTGCGGCAGATCAGGCCCAGTCGCGCTCGTTGTCGTCGCTCGCGCTCCTGGCACTCATTGCTTTCGAGTGCCAAGTGTACGGCGCCTGGCGACGGACTGGAGGAGGCCAGGGTCCCCCTGCCGCTCTTTGCTGTCCCGCGGCGGCCTCGTGTGCCAGTCTTTCGGCACGACCATCACGGGAGTCCCCATGTACCCACCGCCGAGCATCCACTCCTCCGAATTGCGTCCAGGGCGCGGCTGGTACTTCTTCGCCGCCCTGCTCGCCACCATTCTGATCGCCGTGGGCGTCGGTGGCTTCGTGTACGGGGTCTTCTCGGCGGTGAGTTCGATCGACGTCGGCCAGCGGTTCAACGCCGGCGAGACCGTGACGGCCCAGTTGAAGCCCGACCCGCGTGGCGCGATCTTCGCGCGCGTGGTCACCCACGGCTACGCACCCCAAGCCGACTGCACCGTCACCGGACCGTCCGGGCAGAAGGTCACCCTGTTCGAGCCGAGCGGCACCTTCAGCACCACGAGCGCCGGCGCCACCTGGCGCGAGATCTTCGTCATCGAGGCGACCGAGTCCGGAACCCATCGGATCGTCTGCCAGTCCGCCGACACGAACGCGTTCTCGGTGGGCAAGGACGCCGACGTCGGCAAGCTGTTCGGCGGGATCTTCGGCGGGATCGCCTCGCTGTTCATCCTGCCCTTCGCCGGCATTGTCCTCGGCGTGATCATCTCGGTGGTGGTAGGAGTCAAGCGCGGCAACCACCGGCGGCGGCTGCTCGCCGAACGCTTCCCGCCGCGCTACTAAGAAGGCGCCCCAAGGAGACGGAGCCCATGCAGAGCAAGGACTACGGCAACGACGTTCTGGCCGGTAACTGGCGGCTGCCTCGTAAGGGGCAGATCCCGGAGATCCCCGCAGAGCGTGACCTGGTCGTCGAGGACCCCGACAGCGGCTTCTGCGGAGCGGTCGTCGCCTTCGCCAAGGACGAGGTCACCCTGGAGGACCGCTTCGGCAAACGCCGGATCTTCCCACTGGCTCCCGCCGGGTTCCTGGTGGACGGCAAGCCGGTGACGCTGGTCCGGCCCGCCCCGAAGGCCCCGACCGGCCCGGTCACGTCCGCCTCCGGGTCGATCGCGGTCCGAGACCTGCGCGCCAAGGTCGCCAGGAAGAGCCGGATCTATGTGGAGGGCATCCACGACGCGGAACTGGTCGAGAAGATCTGGGGCCATGATCTGCGGGTCGAAGGAGTCGTCGTCGAATACCTGGAGGGCGTCGACGATCTGCCGGCCATCGTCGAGGAGTTCGGGCCGGAGCCGGGCCGCCGGCTGGGCGTCCTGGTCGACCATCTGGTGCCGGGATCGAAGGAGAGCCGGATCGCCGCCAGGGTCAGTTCGCCCCACGTCCTGATCACCGGGCATCCCTTCATTGACATCTGGCAGGCGGTCAAGCCGTCTGCCGTGAACATTTCCGCGTGGCCCGACGTCCCATATGGCATGCCTTGGAAAGAGGGCACCCTTGCAGCACTGGGCTGGAAGGACGAGACAGGCGCAGCTTGGAAGCGCATACTCAGATCGGTACATTCCTACGCCGACCTGGAACCGGCGCTCCTCGGCCGCGTCGAAGAACTCATAGATTTCGTCACCGCACCCGAGCCCTTGGGCTGAGGTGCCCCGAGAAGGAGTACGACGATGACTGACGGGACACCTGAGCAGCCCGGCTACGGTCAGCAGCCCGGCTACGGACAACAGCCCGGCTACGGACAACAGCCCGGCTACGGACAACAGCCGGGGTATGGCCAGCAGCCGCAACAGCCCTATGGGCAGCAGCCCCCGCCGCAGCCCGGCTACGGGCAGCAGCAGCCTGGGTACGGCCAGCAGCCCCCGCAGCCCGGATACGGCCAGCAGCCAGGCTATGGACAACAGCCGGGGTACGGCCAGCAGCCGCAACAGCCCTATGGGCAGCAGCCCCCGCAGCCCGGGTACGGGCAGCAGCCCCCGCCGCAGCCCGGCTACGGACAACAACCCCAGCAGGACTATGGCCAACAGCCCGGCTATGGACAGCAGCCGGGTGGCCAAAGCCCGCTCGACGCCCTGAACAGCGTCAAGGGCCCGGAGCCGTACAACGGCCCCACGACACCCGATGAGCGCCAGTGGGCGATGCTCGGCTATCTCGGCATGTTCGTCGCCGGCTTCATCGCGCCCCTGGTCGTGTATCTGACCAAGAAGGACGAGTCGCGCTTCCTGAAGTTCCACGGAACCCAGGGGCTGAACCTCGCCATCACCGTGTACGGGCTGGGAATCGCCGGCTGGATCCTGACCACGGTGCTATCCCTGATCTCCGGAATCTTCTCGTTCCTCTTCCTCCTGCCGCTCGCCGTCTTCGTCACCGGGGCGGTCTTCATCATCAAGGCGGCGATGGCCGCGAACCAGGGCCAAAGCCTTCAGCTCCCGAACTTCATCGCCTTTCCCTTCATCAAGTGACCCCGGTCAGGTGAGGTCTCGGACGACGGCGTCGGCGAGCAGGCGGCCGCGCAGGGTCAGCACCGCTCGGTCATCCTTGCGCTCGAGCAGACCCGCAGCGACGGCCCGCTGGACCGGACCGTCCTCGAGCAGGTCCAGTGGGCAGCCGGTGGCGAGCCGGAGTTCCAGCATGATCCGCTCCATGCGCTGCACGTCGGCGTCCAGAACCTCACGGGCATAGGCGGGGGTGCTCCCCTCCTGACCACGCCCCGTCGCCCCCTCGGCCAGCCGGGCCGCGTAGGCGGCGGGGTGCTTGACGTTCCACCACCGGGTTCCGCCCACGTGGCTGTGCGCGCCGGGCCCGGCCCCCCACCAGTCGGCACCGGTCCAGTAGAGGACGTTGTGGCGGCATTCGGCCTCCGGGCCGGTCGCCCAGTTGGAGATCTCGTACCAGCCCAGGCCATGCCCACCGAGCAGTTCGTCCGCCATGAGATACCGATCGGCCATCGCGTCGTCGTCCGGCGCGGCCAGTTCCCCCCGCTTCACCTGGGCGGCGAGCCTGGTGCCCTCCTCTACGATCAGCGCGTACGCCGACACATGATCGGGGCCGATCTCGAGCACCGTCTCCAGTGACGCCCGCCAATCGTCGTCGTCCTCTCCCGGAGTCCCGTAGATCAGATCCAGGTTGATGTGCTCGAACCCGGCCTCCCTCGCCCATTGGACGACCTGCGGCACCCGTCCCGGGGTGTGGGTACGGTCCAGCGCCGCCAGGACGTGCTCGCGGGCGCTCTGCATGCCATAGGAGATGCGGGTGAAGCCGCCCTCGCGCAGCTTGCCCAGATATCCCTCGTCCACCGACTCGGGGTTGGCCTCCGTAGTGACCTCGGCCCCCATGGCCAGCCCGAACTCCGTGTCGATGGCGGCGAGGATGCGGCCGAGGTCATCGGGTGGCAGCAACGTCGGCGTGCCGCCGCCGACGAACACCGTCTCCACCGGCAGATCGACGTCTCCCAGGACCCGCCGGGCCAGCCGGATCTCCCTGATCACCGTGTCGGCGTACGAGTCCCGCGACGCCCCAGGCCCCAGCTCACTCGCCGTGTACGTGTTGAAGTCGCAGTAACCACATCGGGTCACGCAGAACGGCACATGGACATAGAACCCGAACGGCCGGGTCCCGAGGCCCCGGAGAGCGCTCTCCGGGAGAGCACCATCGGCCGGTACGGGATCGCCATCAGGCAGGGTGGAAGGCACGTTCCCAAGTCTGCCGCCCAGAACCCCATGCTTTCGCACATGATCCTGTGAGTGGGGTGCCACCCCGACGGCACCCTGCTCAGAGGACCACCTCTGCGCGGTGCCCTTGACCTGGGAGGTAATCGACGGGCCTCGGGGGTGGGTGACAGCTTGGGTGACGTCCGCAGGACGGGAGGACCGCAAGACCCTCCCACTGCAAGCCCACGCTGAAGGGATTCACCATGACCGACGTCAACGCTCTCATCGCCCGCTACCTCGACACCTGGAACGAGCCGGACGCCGAGCGCCGCGGCAAAGCCGTCGCCGGGTTGTGGACCGAGGACGGCGGCTACACCGACCCGCTGGCCAGCGTCACCGGCCACCAGGGCATCGAGGCCGTGATCGCGGGTGCTCGTGACATGTTCAAGGGCCATGTCTTCAGGCCGGCCGGCCCCGTGGACGCCCACCATGACATCGCCCGCTTCACCTGGGAGCTGATCCCCGAGGGCGGCGACGAGCCGGTCGTGGTCGGCTTCGATGTCGCGGTGATCGACGAGGACGGCCGGATCAAGCACGTCTACGGCTTCCTCGACAAGGTCCCCGCCTGACTCCACCGACCACGGGACTAGAGCCCTCAGCGGAGGCGCGACAATTCATCGGTGGGCGGCAGAGCGGATCGGGCGCGCGGCCAAGTGCCCGTCCAGGTCGTGCTGCGGGGCGGGCCTGAAGGCTGGTACTACCTCGTCAAGGACCAGTCCGGCGAAGAACAGCTGACGCTGCTTCCCACCCTGGGCACCCGCTGGCCGCCCATCGACCGGCGCGGCTCAGAGCCTCCGGGTCGGCGCGCGCACCTCACTGAGGTGGCCGCCGACCTGCGCGAGTACGTCGAGCAGACCGTGAACGACCGCTGTTTCGAGGAACTCGGTGTCGAGGCGGACATCGCGTGGTGGCCGATCGACGAGCCCGCGTTCTGGGAAGGGTCCGTCACTCTGCGAGAGCCCGACCCAGGCCGGTTCCCCAGTGGAACGACGCCCTTCGTGGTGGAGCTTCAACCCGAGCGCGGCGCCCTTCTGAACGGGAACGCACTCCTCTTGCGTGCTCCCGCCCAGGAGGCCTGGGCCGCGCTGGCCTCGGTGGCCGAGCAGTGCGGTGCTCCCCCGCCCTGGTCGTCCTTCGTGTGCGGCCGGTCCGGCCATCGGACCGTACGGGTCGGGCGCGGCCATCTGAGCGTCTCCACCGAGGGCGAAGGTTCCGAGGAGCGGCTGGCCGAGATCCTCGCCGAGCGCGGGAGGGTCCGGCGCGGCTCCCCCGAACTCCAGGTCCACCTGGACGGCATCGATCTGCTGGCCGAGCCCTCCGCCGACGTGACGTGGCTGCTCACCGAACTGGGCTACAGATCCGTACGCCATCACCGGACCTTGCGCCTGCCGGAGGCAGGCCTCGTCCTGTACGGCCCGGAGACGGGGCCCGGTGGCCATGGCGCTCTCGATTCTGGACAGCCGTTCGCGGCTGTGGGGCTGGAACCGCCGGGAGCCTTCGAGAGTCGCCTCCGCTGAGGCCCACCCCCGTCGTGATCTTTGCGTCGTGCCGAGACATGACCGCAGGTTCTGCGTGCCGACACGAAGTGCAAGATCACGATGAGGGAGAATCCGGCCGTGCTCCGGGTCGGATAGATTCTCCTTGGCGTCAGATGCTCACCGCCTCAGTGTCTGACGTTCACCCATGCGCGATCGAAAATGGAGTTCCGGCAATGCTCGAAAAAGATCTCCTCCTGACCCGGAACGGCCACAACGGCCCGCCGACCGTGCACTCCCTCGGCCCGCTCCTCGACAGGGCGGAGAGCCTCCTGTCGGCCGGCGGCCGGCGGTTCCTGGGAATCGCGGGTCCCCCCGGGGCGGGCAAGAGCACTCTGACCCACTGGGCGGAGACCACCCTGGGCGGACGCCATACGGACGGCTCCCCGCTGGTCGGCCAGGTTCCCATGGACGGTTTTCACCTGAGCAACGAGGTATTGGCGGAACGCGGCCTGCGGAACCGCAAGGGTGCACCGGACACTTTCGACGTCGACGGCTACATCGACCTGTTGCGCAGCATCCGCGCCGAGCCGGACAGGGATCACTACGCACCGTCCTACAGCCGCGAACTCGAAGAGCCGGTCGCGGGTGCGCACCGTATCCCGCCGAGTGTCCGGCTGGTCATCAGCGAGGGCAATTACCTGCTGGGAGGCGTCCAAGGATGGGAGGACGTCCGGGAGATCTTCGACGAGATCTGGTTCGTGGCCGTGGACCCCGCGGTGACCCGTGAGCGCCTGATCGCCCGGCAGATCGCCGGAGGCCGGTCACGGGCGGCGGCGGAGGACTGGGTCGACCGCAGCGACATGGCGAACACCGGGGTCGTCAACCCGCAGAAGGACTTCGCGGACGTGATCATCGAACTGGCGCCCGGCACGCTCTAAAGCCTGCTGTCGACCCGGCCCTCGACCATCCAGGACCGTGTGCCGAACGAACGACAGGCCATGGCGGCGACGGAAGCGGCGCGCTGGAGCGCCTGGGAGAAGCCGGACGAATCGAGCCCCTGACCCCGGGCAAGCTCGAAGGCCAACGCGCCGTGGAAGATGTCGCCGGCGCCCAGTGTGTCGGTGCTCTCAACCTGTGGGACGGGCACGGTCCGGGGCCGCCCCTCAGGACCTTGCCACAGGATCTCCTCTTCCCCTCGCGTCACCGCGGCCCAGGAGACGCCCGCGTTCCGCAGGAAGCTGAGGACCTCCTCTGGAGCCGATGTTCCGGGTGGGTGGAAGTTGCTGGAGCAGACCGCGACGTCGACATACGGCAGCAAAGCCTGTGTTCCGGGCTTCCAGCTGCCGCCGTCGAGAAGGATCGGCCGACTCAGGCGCCTGGCGGCGACGACGGCCGCCTCGGCCAGCAGGGGATGATGACCGTCGATGTGGACCACCGCACTCCGCGCGACCAGATCGGCCAGGTTCCCCGGGGGGTCGAGGTCGTATCCCCCCGCGTTCTTCGACACGACCGCGCGTTCGCCAGAGCGAGCCGTCACCATGACCGTTGAGACGGTCGGCGGATCGCCGTGGTCCTTCGCCAGATCGACCAGACGAACCTTCGTGTCTCGCAGGTCCGCCTTGATCCCCGCCGAGAGCGGGTGATCGCCGACACCGGTGATCAGTGTCGCGCTGCCGCCCAGATGGGAAAAAGCCACGGCAGCGTTGGTCGCTGGTCCTCCCGCCGCCACCGTTTGACGGAGAGCAGTGCTCTTCTCATTGGGCTGGGGAACATGGTCCACCAACTGGATGATGTCCAAGACGCACAGGCCGACAAAAAGACCGGCAGGGCTGTCGATCTCGCTGCCCATCAGTGCCCCTCTCATGAGCGAAACCGAATCGCCCGCTTCGCCCGGGAGCTGATCCCCGAAGGCGGCGGCGAGTGGTGCGCTTCGATCTCGGCCCGATATCAGCACACCGCGGCGCCGGCCATGAAGGAACGGCCGGCGCCACGCACCGTCGAGCTACAGGCCAAGGACCTCGGCGAGTTCCCGCCACTCACGCCGCGGCAGATCAAGGCGGCCTTCGGTCACGACCTGCACCGCCACATGGTCCGCACCCGCGTCGTGGAAGGCGATGATGCGCTTGCGGATCGTCTCCAGGTCTCCCCAGGCGAAGGTGGCGTCGATGAGCCGGTCGCTGCCACCGTCGAGCAGGTCATCCTCGGTGAAACCGAGACGCAGGAGGTTGCTGGTGTAGTTCTGCATCTGCAGGTAGATGGCCAGGTGCGCCCGTGCCCGGGCCCGGGCCCGGGCTGGATCGACTTCCGGCACGACCTTGACCTCGGGGGCCAGCAGCGGGCCCTTGCCGAGGATCTCCCGCGCATGAGCGGTGAAGTCGGGGGTCACCAGGTAAGGATGGGCTCCGAGAGCCCGGTCGCGGGCCAGCTCCAGCATCCGTGGCCCGAGTGCGGCGAGGACCCGCTCGTTCCGGGGCACGGGCGGCACCGCGGCATCCAGATCGTCGAGATACTTCACCATTGCCGAGTAGGGGCGTCGGTAGTCCGCGACCATGGCCGAGTGGCTGACTCCGAGACCGAGCAGGAACCGTCCCGGGTACGCCGCTGTCACCTCCGCGTGCTGACGGGCGACCGTGCCCGCGTCATGAGCCCAGATGTTGAGGATGCCGGTGGCGACCACGATGCGCGAGGTGAACTCGAGAATCGGTAGGGCGTGTTCCACTCCCGGGCTGCCGCCCAGCCAGATCGCGCCATAGCCGAGTTCCTCCAGCTCGGCGGAGGCATCGACGATCTGATCTCGGGCACCGGGGTCCTCAGAACGCAACCCGGTGCTCCACACTCCGACGCGGCCAAGCGCCATCGCAGACTCCCTTTCTCGGTGCCCGTTCGCTCGCGACAACGTGCCGCGGCCACGGGCTATTTCCCTTCCCGTACCCGCCACCCTGACATGCTCACAGAGCGCAGTGAAGTCGTTACGCGAATTGTGGATAACTCAGCCTCGACGCACTTCACGCGCCGCCAGAAGACTCACGCATGAGGGTAAGGCAGACATGGTCGCGGGCCAGCGGCAGCGTGCCGAAGCGGATTCCGGTGGCGTCCCGCACGGCGTTGGCCAAGGCCGGTGCCACCGGGAGGAACGGGCTCTCGCTCATCGACTTGGCGCCCAGCGGGCCGATGGCATCGGAGGTGTCGGCGAAGTGCACCTCGGTCCTGGGCACATCGCCGAAGGCCGGGACGCAGTAGTTCCGGAGGGTCCTCGTGGTGACGTATCCGGCATCGTCCACGATCACCGACTCGTACATCGCCGCGCCCAGGCCCTGCGCGACGCTGCCCTCGATCTGGCCCCGACACTGCATCGGATTGATGACGCGGCCGGCATCCGCCGCATGGACGCTCTGCAGAAACCTGATCTCCCCGGTCCGGGGATTCACCGCGACCCGGAAGCCCTGGACGTTGAACGCCACCGAACGCGGCGTGCCGCCGTACGTGCCGGTCGCGGACAGTTCCCGACCTGCTGCCCGCACATCGTCGAGGGCGACGCGTACGGCGCCGCAGCGCACATCGTCGCCGATGAGATCGCAGGTCGAAGGATCCACCTCCGCGTGCTCGGCGGCGGCCGCGACGATTTGCTCACGGAGCGCCTCCGCCGCACGCAGGGTGGCCTGGCCCGCGACCATCGTCCCGGTCGAACCGAACGCCCCGGTGTCGTGGCCGACGAGGTCGGTGTCGGCCTGCACGATGCGGATCCGGTCGACGACCGTGCCGAGCACGGTGGCGGCGATCTGCTGGTGCACGGTCGTCGTGCCATTGCCGAACTCGGCCGTGCCGACGGCCAACTCGTACCCTCCGTCGGCGAGTAGCGTGATCCGTGCGTCAGCCCAGTGCCCGTGCGGCGGGATCGCGTCCAGCATCGCCAGCGCCACGCCCTGCCCGACCAGCCAGTCGTCGCCCGGCGGCGCCCCTTTGCCGCGGCGCAGTGCCTCGCCGACGAGGGCGAGGCATTGGTCCAGGCCATAGCTGCCGATCTGGACGTCGTCCGGCTCGGTGCTGAAGGACACCAACTGGTCGCCGGGTCTGATGATGTTGCGTTCACGGAAGGCGATCGGGTCCATGCCGAGCTCGCGGGCGAGCTCGTCCATCGCCGACTCGACAGCGAAGATCGTCTGGCTGAGCCCGTACCCGCGGAAGGCACCGGCAGGCGGAGTGTTGGTGTAGACGGCGTAGCCGTCGACCTTCTTGTTCGGGCAGCGGTAGACGGCGATCGACTCGTTGCTGCCATGGAACAGCGTTTCGCGGGCGTGATTTCCGTACGCGCCGGTGTTCGACACCGTACGCAGCCGTATGGCCGTGAGCGTCCCGTCGCGGCGCGCGCCGACCTTGACGTGCACGGTGACCGGATGGCGGGTGGTGGCGCCGACGAACATCTCCTCGCGGGTGTACTCAAGCTGCACCGGCCGCCCCGTGCGCAGCGTCGCCAGCGCGACGACGTCCTCGGTGAGCATCTCCTGTTTGCCTCCGAAGCCGCCGCCGACGCGACCGCAGAACACACGGACCTTCTCCAGGGGCAGTTCGAAGACATCGCACAGTGCCCGCCGGGTGAGGAACGGCGTCTGAGTGCTCGACCGCACGATGAGCCGGCCGGACCCGTCCAGCCAGGCGATCGACGCGTGCGTCTCGAGGGGCACGTGCTGGACGCGCTGCGTGAAATAGCTCTGCTCGTGCACCACGTCGGCCTGGGCAAAGCCCGCCTCGACGTCGCCGACGTCACCATGCACCTCGCCGGCGACGTTGCGCCCGGCACGCGCGATGCGCTGCTCGGGCCCCTTGTCGTGCAGGATGGGGGCGCCGGGCGCCATCGCCTCCTCGGGGTCGAACACGGCGGGCAGGATCTCGTAGCGAACGATCAGCCGTCGACACCCCTCCTCCGCAGCGGCCACGCTATCGGCCACAACGGCCGCGACCCGCTGGCCGACGAAGCGGACGACGTCATCGAACACCAGCATGTCGGCCGGATCGGTATCCGGGTTCTCATGGGTTGCCGTCGAGAAGAGCCGCCGCGGCGAATCCTCAAAGGTGAGTACGGCCTGCACACCGGGAATGGCGAGCGCCGCGCTCGTGTCGATCGCCGCGATCCGGGCGTGCGCGTGCGGTGAGCGCAGCAACTTGAGGTGCAGCAGGCCGTCGACGGCGACGTCCAGTGTGTAGCGGGCCTTACCGGTCACCACCTCGGGGCCGGCCGGCGCGGGCAGGTTACGCCCGCATGACTGCCCTGGCACGGCCTCCTCGACGTGCACGACCCCGTTGATCGCATCCTCGATCGAGCGGTAGCCCGTGCACCGGCACAGGTTCCCCTTCAGCGCCCGGGGAAGATCCCGCAGCTGATCCTCGTCGAGACCGGCTGCCGTCATGAGCATCCCAGCGGTGCAGAAACCGCACTGGAAGCCCTGCGCGGCGAGGAAGTTCCGCTGCATCGGATGCGGTTCCCCGTCATGAGCGAGCCCTTCGACGGTCGTCACCCTGCGGCCGGCCGCGCGAAACGCGGGGAACACGCAACTGTGCACCGGAACGCCGTCCACGTGCACCGTGCACGCGCCGCAGTCGCCCGCGTCGCAGCCCTTCTTCACGCCGAACCAGCCGAGGTCGCGCAGGAACGTCCGCAGGCACTGCCCGGGGCCCGGCTCCCTGCTGACGACCTCGCCGTTCACCTCGATCTTCATCCGTGGCACGCTCCGTTCGGTCTCGACAGCTCGCGACGGATCTCCTCGGCGAACTCGACGGTCATGTGCCTGCGCCACGCCGGGGCACCGTGCACATCGCTGTGGTAGAGATCCAGGGGGATCTCTCGCTCGAGGGCGGCGCCAAGCTCGGCCGGAGCGGGTAGGTCGGGGAATGACAGCTGGACCGGGCGGACGGTCGAGGCGGTCACCGTCAGGATGAACGAACCGTCGTCAGATGACCGCCTGCCGATGAGCAGCGCCGCTGACCTGCCGTACGGGCTCAGCGAGATCCGGCGGAAGGCCGTCACGCACCGCAGCGCGGAAACCGGCAGCGTGATCGAGCGCAGCAGCTCACCGGGCTCCAGCACGTTGTGCTGGGCCCCGGTGACGAAGTCGACGCACGCCACCTGCCGCTCGCCGCGCGCCGGCGTCCAGATCGTGCAGGTGCCGTCGAGAGAAGCCGTGAGTGAGATCATCGGGCCGGCGGGCAACGACAGGCAGAGATTGCCACCCACGGTCGCCGCGTTCCAGATCTTGAACGAACCGAGCAGCGCCCGGCAGCAGTCGCCGATGAGCGTCGCCGCTCTCCAGTCCAGTGGCATCACCGCCCCGAAGAGCTGCGTCAGCGTGCACGTCGCGGCGATCTCCAGCCCCCGCTCGTCGATCCGCAGCGGCTGCCAGCCGAAGCCCGCCAGATCGATGAGCCGGCGAAGCCGTGGCTGCGGCTCGGAGAACAGCCACGTGCCGCCGGCAAGCCACGCGTCGCCCGGCCGCCACATCGCTGGTTCTCCGGGAGCACCCGCCTCGACGACCGAGGTGATGGTATTCAGATCCATCTGTGGCCTCCTCCCAGTGGGGCGAGGGGCTCGGCGAACGCGTTCCTGCACGCTGCAGCCGCACCTCTAGCCGCTGAACGCCGACTTGACCGTACGCGTCGTGGTCGAGGAAGTATTCGCGACTCTGAATTCAGCCACCCGGTCAATTGGCCAATGCTCGAGAGGCGAAACACGACCGCCCTGCTGTTCACCAAGAAGTCGGTGGATAAACGTCCGCACGCTCGAAACCGGCGAGAGAACGCATGGCCCCATTCATTTTCTCCTGCCAGCGCCGGTAATCCTCCGCACGGCCCTCGCGGACTTTGAGGAGATCACCACGGTTGCGCCGTCGCCCTCGGGCTCGCAGTCCGAATGAGCCTTCACCTGGGCAATCCTACTCCGAAGCCACCCGGGGAAGGAACACAGCGATGAATAGAACATAGCAATTGATCATGCCGAAGTTTCAGTCCTATTTTACCAATCGGAGGGTTTCATGTCGGAACAGAATTTCTGCTCTCTCGACCGCGTTCAGCGCCGGAAAAGGAACAGCAGGAGATATAACACGAGGTTCAGCAGCAGGGAGACGACGAGCATGGACGTGATCGGAATGAAGATCCGGGTGCGCTCGCCGTGGATCCGGATGTCGCCGGGAAGCCGCCCGAACCACGACAACCAGCCGGACCATGCCATCAGACCCACGATGAGGAGTATGACTCCGCCCGCCACCAGCCACGGCCCAGTTGCCCTGCCCATCGTACGGAACCCTCGTTCGGTCGCGATGAAAGATGCCGATGGCGGAGCCCGTACGTCGGCCGCAAAGACGGTAGGCGACCGGGCTCTACGCCTCTGACGGCATCTCTACCCGGCCAGGGATGCGCGAACCAGGCGCGGTCGGGAGGCCGGTCCCTCGGGTGCGAGGTGCCCTGAATCTCCTTCGGGCTGAGCGGCTCTGGTCATCAGGGATGCCGCCATGCAGAACCACCGCAAAGCGCGCGGCCCGATGGCCCCCTGTGTCACGGTTAGGGTCTTACTTAGATCCTCGACGTACACAACAAGGCAGATATAGGGAACAGAAGATGAACAGAAGTGAACTCATCGCAGCCGTCGCGGCGGGCACCGGTGGCGACCAGGCCGAAGCACGCCTGCATGTTGATGCGGTCTTCGACACGATCATCAGAAGCGTCGCCGCAGGTGAGAAGGTCGTCGTCACCGGTTTCGGCACGTTCGAGCGGCTCGCTCGCCCGGCCCGTACGGTTCGTAACCCCCGCACGGGCCAGCCCATAGATCTGGCGGCCTCACACGCGCCGCGCTTCAGCGTCGGGCGGACGTTCAAGGAGCAGGTCTCGGGTGCCGAAGCCGTTCCGGCTGTGCCCGAGGTCACACCCGCTGCGGCCGAAACCGAGCCCGCGAAGGCCGAGAAGACCTCGAAGAGGAAGGACGCCGCAGCCGCCAAGGCCGAATCGGCCGAATCGAAGAAGGGCAAGGCGAGCCTGAAGACCACGAGCAAGAAGGCCAAGGGCGAGAAGACGCCCAAGCCGGCCAAGGCCAAGGCCAAGGCCGCCAAGTCGCGGAAGCCCGGCCACGCCACGGCACCCGCCTCAAAGAAGGCCACCCGCTCGAAATAGTCAGTGAGGCTGGCCACCCCAGGCCCGCTCCCACCGGCCAGGATCGCCGCACAAGCCATGCCGGTCAGCTACTTCGTTCCTTTTCTGCGAACTACAGCGAACCGATTTCCGGCTCCGTACATCTAACCAGGACGTCATCCGCCGAAAGGAGTTTTCATGGCCTACGGGTATCCCCCGCCGCCCGGCCATCGTTCGCAGCAGACCTTGCAACTGCCCCCCGACTACCGTGCCGCGGGTCCTCCGACCCACGATGACCGCACCTGGGCGCTAAGCGCCTATCTGGGGCAGTTCATCCTCGGAGTCTTCGCTCCGGGGATCGTCTACCTGATCAAGGGCCGCTCGCCGTTCGTCCGGCGGCACGCCGCCCAAGGGCTCAACCTCGGCCTCACCGCGATCGGAGCCTGGCTGGTCGGCGGCCTGCTCTCCTTGATCGCGCTCAAGCTGCTGTGGATCCCGGCGATCTTCTCCCTGGTCAGCCTGGCGTTCCTGATCAAGGCGGCGATGGCCGCCAACCAGGGCGACTGGTACCGAATGCCGACGTTCATGGCCTGGCCGTTGGTGAAGTAAGACCTACTCGCGCGCGACCGGGATCAGCTTCTCCCCTCCACTGGCATCGGTGGCATCAAAAGCTTCTATGGGGTCGGCGGCGGCCGGAGTCGCGAACGCCTCGATCGACGGCTCGCCCGACGGGAGCACCCGAAGGGTGCCGGGCTCACCTGGAGCCTGATCGAGCCGTACGACCCGGCCGGGATAGGTGCGCTGCGCGATCTCGACGTCGCGCTCATCCCACGTGCCATAAAAGACGGGACAACCATCCTCGAGCTCGACCTTCTCGGCCCCGGTCGGCCAGCGGGCTCCGAACACGTCGGCGGGGATCTCCTCGTCCGCCGACGGCAGTCCCGGTATTGAGTTCTTGGCCATGTTCCCTCTCCACTTCGCGGCGAGCTTGCGCGGGAGCTGCCGGAACATCCGGTCCGGCGAGAGCTCGATCTTGAAGGGCTCCGTCACCCACAGGGACTCGCCCCAGCCCAGCCGGGCCTGTTCGGCGTAATAACCGTCGGCGAGCTCGAAGACGTACACCTCAGGTTCCTCACCACGCAGATGTACGACCCAGTACGACGGAACACCGATGCGCGCCCACAGGTCCTTCTTGGCTCCGAGGTCACGCGCCAGTGACGCGTCCGACGCCACCTCGACGACCAGCAGCGGAACGCCCGTGACGTACGGAAGGTCGCCCCGGAGCCGCTCCCTCAGCGCCACCACCAGATCGGGGCGCAGCCAGGTGTTCTCGGCCGGGCGGACGCCGAAGTGTGTCAGCGACCGATGTTCTGGTGCCTCGGCGAGCATGATCGGCACGACCAGATCGGAGACGAGAACCTGATGCAGCAGCATGTTACCCACGACGCTCAGTGTTCCGACATAAGCGTCTCGTCACCACCGCTTTAACCAAAGCTGATTATTTCTTGCTCTTCTCCCCCACCGCACCCGACGACAAAGCAGCCACGAAGGCCTCCTGCGGGACTTCGACCCTTCCCAAGGTCACCACGGATTCGCTTCTTGCCGGCGGCCGAAGGCCGCCTACTTCTTGCTCTTCTCCCCCACCGCACCCGACGACAAAGCAGCCACGAAGGCCTCCTGCGGGACTTCGACCCTTCCGATCGTCTTCATTCGCTTCTTGCCCTCCTTCTGCTTCTCCAGCAGCTTGCGCTTCCGGGAGATGTCGCCGCCGTAGCACTTGGCGAGGACGTCCTTGCGGATGGCGCGGATGTTCTCACGGGCGATGATCCGGGCACCGATGGCGGCCTGGATCGGTACCTCGTACTGCTGCCGGGGGATGAGCTCCTTGAGCTTGGAGGTCATCATCAGGCCGTACTCGCGGGCCTTGTCCGTGTGGACGATCTGGCTGAACGCGTCGACCGACTCGCCCTGCAGCAGGATGTCCACCTTGACCAGGTCGGACTCCTGCTCACCGCTGGGCTCGTAGTCCAGCGAGGCGTATCCACGCGTACGCGACTTCAGCTGGTCGAAGAAGTCGAAGATGATCTCGCCGAGGGGCATCGTGTAGCGGATCTCGACCCGGTCCGCGGACAGATAGTCCATGCCGAGCAGGACGCCGCGCCGACCCTGGCAGAGCTCCATGATCACACCGATGTGCTCGCTCGGCGACAGGACCGTGGCCTTCACGATCGGCTCGAAGATCTGGGCGATCTTGCCCTCGGGGAACTCGCTGGGGTTGGTGACGGTGTACTCCTGGCCGGAGTCCACCACCACCCGGTAGATGACGTTAGGCGCGGTGGAAATCAGCGAGAGGTTGAACTCGCGCTCCAGCCGTTCCCGGACGATCTCCATGTGCAACAGGCCGAGGAAGCCACAACGGAACCCGAAGCCGAGGGCCAGGGAGGTCTCCGGCTCGTACACCAGCGCGGCGTCGTTGAGCTGCAGCTTGTCCAGGGCGTCCCGCAGCTCCGGATACTCGTCGCCGTCGAGCGGATAGAGCCCGGAGTAGACCATGGGCTTGGGATGCTCGTAGCCGCCGAGCGACTCCTTGGCCGGCTTGGACGCGCTGGTCACGGTGTCGCCGACGCGCGACTGGCGTACATCCTTCACGCCCGTGATCAGGTAGCCGACCTCGCCGACGCCGAGCCCGGCGACGGGGTTGGGCTCCGGCGAGATCACGCCGACCTCGAGGGTCTCGTGCGCGGAGCCGGTCGACATCATCAGGCTCTTCTCGCGCCGGGACAGCTGCCCGTCGATGACCCGGACGTAGGTCACGACGCCGCGGTAGGTGTCGTACATCGAGTCGAAGATCAGCGCCCTGACGGGACCGTCGGGGTCACCGACCGGCGCCGGAACCACCTCGACGATCCGGTTGAGCAGCTCGGCCACGCCCTCGCCGGTCTTGCCGGAGACGCGCAGCACCTCGTCCGGCTCGCAGCCGATGATGTTCGCGATCTCCCCGGCGTACTTCTCCGGCTGCGCGGCCGGAAGGTCGATCTTGTTGAGGACCGGGATGATGTGCAGGTCCGCCTCGATCGCCATATAGAGGTTGGCGAGCGTCTGTGCCTCGATCCCCTGGGCCGCGTCGACCAGCAGGATCGCGCCCTCACAGGCGGCCAGCGACCGGGAGACCTCGTAGGAGAAGTCCACGTGACCAGGGGTGTCGATCATGTTGAGCACGAAGGCGGTTCCGTCGGGGCCGGTCCACGGCAGCCGTACGGCCTGGCTCTTGATCGTGATGCCGCGCTCACGCTCGATGTCCATACGGTCGAGATATTGCGCTCGCATCGACCGCGCATCCACCACGCCGGTGAGCTGCAGCATCCGGTCGGCCAGCGTTGATTTGCCGTGGTCGATATGCGCGATGATGCAGAAGTTGCGGATGATCGCGGGGTCGGTCTGATTCGGTACGGGCGCGGCCACGCATGTCCTTGAAGATGATGGGGCTTGACGGGTCAGCAGGCAGAGATCTGCGTCTTCCATCGTCCCACGCTCCACTGCATGGTCTGCGCCAAGGCCGCGTGCGGTTCCCATGGCCGCCGGGACTCACGCCCCATGTGGCCGGGATATCCGCTTCCTAATGTTCTGCGCATGCACCGCGCCTCGGAACGCCGCCTGAGGTGTGGGGCGAGTCGTGGGCGGCGGTGTCGTGCAAGATCAGGTCGCAAGATCAGGTCAATGGACACCGCCGCCTACGCATATGCTCAACGTACGGCCGACCGGCGATTTTCTCGCTGGTTTGAGGGTTGGGCCGCCTCATTGGTAGTCTGACTGACTGCGTGTGGCGCGTGTGTCGTGCCGGAGGTTCGCCGACCAGGCGGATCGCGCGCCCCATCCGATCACCTTCTGAACTCCGAGGCTTCCTTCGTGGCGAACATCAAGTCCCAGATCAAGCGCAACAAGCAGAACGAAAAGGCTCGGCTGCGCAACAAGGCAGTCAAGTCCGAGCTGAAGACGGCGATCCGCAAGTTCCGTGAGGCCGCCGAAGCCGGCGACGCCACGGCGACGACCGCTGCGCTGCAGAACGCCACCCGCAAGCTGGACAAGGCCGCCAGCAAGGGCGTCATCCACAAGAACCAGGCGGCGAACCGCAAGTCGGCGATCGCCAAGCTGGCCGCGACCCAGGCCAAGTAAGACCCGCTTTTCGCGACACGAGGCCGCATCCCCATGGGGGAAGCGGCCTCGTCGTGCTGCCCGCCTACGTGATCATGCAATCGTTCGTCGATTGATTGCATGATCACGATGGAGAATGAGGGGTGTGGATGAGCGGCGGGTGGTGAAGGTCTCCAAATACCTCTCCCGGGCTCTGCGCCACAGGCCGGAGCGCATCGGGCTGGAACTCGACGTCGGGGGCTGGGCCGATGTCGGCGAGCTCCTCGCCGCCTGCGCCCGGCACGGCTTCGCACTCACCCGTGCCGAACTCGATCACGTCGTCTCGGTCAACGACAAGCAGCGGTACGCCTTCGACGCGTCGGGCAGTCGGATCCGGGCCAATCAGGGGCACACGGTGCCGGTCGAGCTCGACCTTCCGGTGGCGTCGCCACCGGAGATCCTCTTCCATGGGACGGTGGAGCGGTCAGTGCCCGCCATCCGGACTGAGGGGCTACGGCCCATGGACCGTCACGACGTCCATCTGTCCCCCGAACCCGAGACCGCCCGCCGGGTGGGCGCTCGCCGGGGGCGGCCTTCGGTGCTCACTGTCGACGCCGCCGCGATGGTCGCCGACGGTTTCGAGTTCCGGATGAGCGCCAACGGGGTGTGGCTCGTCAGTGACGTACCGCCACGGTATCTGCGGTGATGGCCGCCTCTACATCGGCCCAGGTGAGAGTGGGCCTGACCCAATCCGGCGCAGATTCCCGCTGCGGTCCGAAGAGATAGCGGTAAGGGACGAGCTCGCGAATCGCTCGGTGCACCTCGATGCGGTCGTCGATCATGTGGGTGATCCCGAACTCCGCGCAGTGGATCGCCTTCTGCGCCCGTTTCCGGCAGAACCGTACGTTGGCGCGCGGCAGACCGGTGCGTTCGTAGAAGTCGTGGAAATCCAGCCATTCCAGAGTGCGTCGCTGAATGCGCTCACCGCATTTGGAGATGATCCATACCCGTCCTTCGAACCGCTCGACCAGCCGGGGCAGCACCTCGAAGGTCCCCTCTGTCGCCGGCGACCGGAGAGCCATGTCCCTTCCGCCGCTCAGGAAAGCGGTGTCCTCCGCCCCGTCCGGCCCGGGTGCACCTTGGATCACCCGGCCGAAATCGACTCCGAGGCCTGGTCGTGTGATGGTGTTCATGAGTCAAGGCTGGCGACTACGAGACTAAAACAGAACTATTAATTGAGCAGTTGATTATAGTTCTGCACTATGGACCTAGCCAGGCTCTCCACCGATGCCCTGGCGTCGTTCGCCGTCTTCGCCGATCATCTGAACTTCACCCGGGCTGCCGAGGAACTCCACCTCTCGCAGCCAGCACTGCATGTCAAGGTGCAGAAGCTCGCCGAGACGCTGGGCCGGCCGCTGTATCGCAGGGAGGGACGGCGCCTGACGCTGACCTTGGAGGGCGAGGCGGTGGCCCGGTTCGCCCGTGAGCTCGACGCCCGAGTGGGATCTTTCCTGGCCGAGCTGCGGGGTACGGTCCCGGACCGCCCGGTGGTGCTGGCCGCCGGTGAGGGCGCCTACCTCTATCTGCTCGGCGATGTCGTACGGGACGCCACGACCCGGCTCCGCCTGATCAATGGCGACCACACCCAGATGCTCACGGCGGTGCGCACCGGCCGGGCGGATCTCGGCGTCGGCGTCCTCGATGTGCTGCCCGACGACCTCGGCACGGTCCCGCTGGCGTCCTATCCGCAGACGCTGGTGCTGCCCGACGGGCACGCCCTGGCGTCCCGATCCACCCTGACCCTGGCCGATCTCGCCGGAACGCCCCTGGTCGTACCTCCGCCGCAGCGGCCGCACCGGATCGCTCTGGAACGGGCGTTGCGCGCGGCTGGGGTCGAGTGGTCGGTCGCGGTCGAGGCCGGAGGCTGGCCGGTGATGCTGCACTTCGTGGCTCTCGGCGTCGGACTGGCCGTGGTCAACGGATGTGTACGCCCGCCGGCCGGGCTGATCCAGCGAGAGATCATCGACCTGCCACCCGTGCCTTACCACGCCGTGCACCTGCCCGGACGCGATGGTGACCCGCGCGTCGCCGGGCTCCTCAGCGCGATCCAGATCCGTCTCTCAGCGCAGTGAACGGGCTCGAACGATCTCGCTGACGGCCTTCTCCAAAGCGTACGCGGTATCGGCGGCACCGCCCTTGACCTGGGCGTCGGTCTCCGCGATCACGCCAAGCGCGTGCGCCACCCCCTGCCCTGTCCAGCCGCGCAGCTGTCTCTGAACCCGGTCGATCTTCCACGGCGGCATGCCGAGCTCCTTGGCCAGCGCGGGTCCGCGTGCGCCTCTGGGCGCGCCGCCGACCTTGGCCAGCGACCGCAGGCCCTGGGCGAGGGCGCTGGCGATGAGCACCGGCGCCACCCCGGTGCCGAGCGCCCAGCGCAGTTGTTCGAGGGCTTCGGCCAGCTTTCCCTCGATGGCGCTGTCCGCCACGTTGAACCCGCTGACCTCGGCTCTGCCCCGGTAGTACCGGGCGACCGAGGTGTCATCGATCTTGCCGCCGGTATCGGCCATCAGCTGGCTGCAGGCCGCGGCCACCTCGCGCAGGTCCGAGCCGACCGCGTCGAGCAGGGTCTGGGCGGCATCCACGCTGATGGAACCTCCCGCGCGGCGCACCTCGGCGCGGACGAAGGCGGCCCGCTCCCCCGGCTTGATCTTCGGACAGGCGACCTTGTGCGCGCCCGCCTTACCCAGGGCGTCCAGCAGCGCCTTGCCCTTGGCGCCACCCTGATGGACGACCACCAGGGCGATGTCGTCGGCCGGGTTCTTGGCGTATGCAGTGATCTCGGCGGCGAGGTCCTTGCCGAGGTCCTGCGCCGACCGCAGCACGAGGACACGACCCCCGCCGAAGAGCGACGGCGAGGTCAGCTCGACCAGCTTGCCGATCTCCAATGTCCCCGGGGTGAGATCCACCACTTCGACCTCGGGATCGCGGGCGCGGACCGCGGCGACGACCTCGCTGATCGCCCGCTCGGCGAGCAGTTCCTCATCCCCGACGACCAGGGTGACGGCTTCCGAAGACACACCAGCAGCATGTCACGACACCCGGAGCGCTCGCGCCGGAATCTCCGGGCCCTGCCGCTGGTTGCGATTGAGGTGACAGACCTTGATGCGCGCCGTCCCCCGCTGTCCGTGCTAGACGTCGCGCCGGTGAGCAGCGACACCACCGCGACGGAGGCCCTGCGGGGCAGCACCGACCTCGCCCAGGCCGCGGAACGTCTCGGCTACCACCGGTACTGGGTGGCCGAGCACCACGGTATGCCCGGCATCGCCAGTTCGGCCCCGGCGGTGCTGATCGCCCATCTCGCCCAGGCGACCAGCACTCTGCGGCTCGGGTCCGGCGGCGTCATGTTGCCCAACCACGCGCCTCTCGTCATAGCCGAGCAGTTCGGCATGCTGGAGGCCCTGCACCCGGGCCGGATCGACCTGGGTATCGGCCGGGCGCCGGGCACCGACCCGCTGACAGCGCATGCGCTGCGCCGTCCCACCACCGTCGACGACTTCCCGCAGGAACTCGGCGAGCTCATGGCGTTCCTGGGCGGCTCGTTCCCCGATGACCACCCGTTCCGTCGGGTCCGCGCCGTCCCCGCCGGTGACGGCAGTCCGGCGATCTGGCTGCTCGGCTCCAGCGGCTACAGCGCGCAGCTCGCCGGGATGCTCGGCCTGCCGTTCGCGTTCGCCCACCACTTCAGCGCCCAGCACACCGTGCCGGCCATGGAGCTCTACCGATCATCGTTCCGCGCTTCGGAGGTGCTGGACCAGCCCTACGCCATCGTCACGGCGGGAGTGGTGTGCGCGGACACCGACGAGGAGGCCCGTCGGCTGGCCGCGCCCATGGGGCTCTCGGTGCTCCGGCTGCGCTCGGGCAACCCCGGTCTGCTGCCGACGCCGGAGGAGGCCCTCGCCTATCCCTACACGCCCCAAGATCGTCAGGCGATCGAGATGTTCACCGGGTCGCATGTGGTGGGTGACCCCGAGGTCGTCCGTGCGGGGCTGAGTGACCTGCTCTCGCGCACCGGGGCCGACGAGCTGATGATCGCCACGAACGTGAGCGAGCCGAAGGCGCGCATCCGGTCGTACGAACTCGTCGCCCAGGCCTACGACCAAATATGAGCGCTCAGCCGGGCGTGCCCCTGGCCACCACCGCGATACCGCCTCCGGCACGCACGACCGCGACATCACCGTCACGATCGGTCCGGTAGACCCGCGTCCCCAGCCGGCCCAGCAACGCCAGCGTCGCCGGAGCCGGATGGCCATAGTCGTTGTCCGCGCCGACCGAGACGATCGCGACCCGCGCGTGCGCGGCCGTCAGAAACCCCGGGTCCTGCCGGCGCGATCCGTGGTGCGGGACCTTGAGGACATCGACGGGCGGCACGCTCGCGGCCAGGGCATGCTGCGCCTCGGTCTCGACATCACCGGGGAGCAGCACGCTCAGGCCCGGCAGGCCGGTGGGACCTGTCCAGCGGGCGACCAGGACGACACTGGCGTTGTTCACGGTGGTGCCGCCATCCCTGGTGGAGACCTTGGGCCCGGCGTCCCCGGGAGCCAGCACCGACAGGCTCAACAGTCCCACCTGCCAGTCCTGGCCGGGCTCGGCGGGCCGGATCCCCAGGCCGCCCAGGAACCGCGATTCCTCGCCCGCACTCAGCGGACTGGGCAGCACCGCCCCGACACCCCGGCCACGCCGCACCCCGGGCACCCCGTTGACGTGGTCGGCGTGCGGATGGGTGAGGACCAGCAGCGGTACGGCCCGTACGCCCAGCCGCGCGAGACAGCGGTCCATGAGATCCGGGTCGGGCCCGGCATCGACCACGACGGCGCTCGTCTCCCCCGTGTGGAGTACCAGTCCGTCTCCCTGCCCGATGTCGCAGGCGACGAACAACCAGCCACGGGGCGGCCAGCCGGGTGCCGCGATCGCTGCCACGATCACCACGGCCACCGTGCCCGCCATGGCGGCGGCCACCAGCCGCCGCAGCCGCCGGTGCCTGACCACCAGGATCGCGACCGCCCCCGCACCGAGCAGCAGCACCGCCCCCAGCAAGCCATCCGGCCAGCCGAGGTTCGCATGCGGAACGGCGGCCGCGGTGCGGGCCACCCCGACGATCCAGCTCGCGGCGAGCCCGGCCGGCCAGACCAGCAGCCGGGCCACCGGCATGGCGACGGGCGCGACGACGGTGGCGAGCGCGCCGAGCAGGGTGGCCGGCACCACTGCCGGCTCGGCCAGCAGGTTCGCCGCGACCGCGACCAGGCTGATCTCGCCGGAGAGCATCACCAGGACAGGGGTGCAGGCGACCTGGGCCGCCGCTGCGACCGCGAGCACCTCGGCGAGCCTGCGCGGCAGCCGCCTCGCCAGCCGTTCCCGCCAGGGCGGGGCCAGGACCAGCAGGCCCGCCGTCGCCAGCACGGACAGCGCGAAGCCGTAGGAACGCCCCAGCGCCGGGTCTGCGAGCACCAGGATCAGCACTGCGGCCGACAGGGCCGGCACGCCGCGCCGCTCCCGCCCGGTGGCCAGCGCGATCAGCCCGATCATTCCCATGACCGTGGCACGCAGCACGCTCGGCTCCGGCCGGGCGACGACCACGAAAGCGAGCACGGCGGCCCCGGCCAGCACGGGCGCACTGCGCCGTCCCATCCCCGCCCACCGGGCGAGGGCGAGGATCGCCCCGGTGAGGATGGCGATGTTCGCTCCGGAGACGACCAGGATGTGGGTGAGCCCGGCGGCCTTGAAGTCGTCGGCGATCTGCGGGTCGAGGCGGGAGGTGTCACCGACGATCATGCCGGGCAGCACCCCGCGCGGTGCTTCGGGCAGCCCGCCGACCGCCTCGCGCAGCCTGGCCCGCACGCCTTCGGCCGCCCGCTGCACCGCGGACGGGGGACCCGTCTCGATCGGTGGCCCGCGGACCAGCGCCACCGCGGCGAGCAACTCACCCCCACGCGGCACTACAAGCCGCGCGTCGAACCGCACCCGGCGGCTCGGCAGCAGCTCCCGCCACTGCGGAGTATGAGCCAGCACCAGCACCGGGACGCGGACGGCGAGGTCCCGCCCGCGGATCCGCACGTTCTCGGCCCGGACCCGTACCATCACCATCTCGTGTCCGCGCACGGTGCTCACCCGGGGGTCCTCGGTGACGACCCCCTCGAGTGTGGCCTGCGCCTGCGCGACGGCGAGGGCGTGTACCGGACCTGAGCCGACCGCGGACAGCCGTAGCCCCACCCCCGCCGCCGAGGCCGCCGTACACGCCAGCGCGGCTCCTACCAGCACCCAGCGGGCACCGCCGGGCCTCGCCGGCGGTCCGGCGAGGACACGCGACGCCAGCAGCCCGACCGCGGCCGCTCCACAGACCCCGGCGGTCGTATAGGCCGCCCATGCCGGGCAGCCGATCAGCACGAGCGCGGTCAGCCACACCGCCAGCGCCGGTGCCACGAGCCGGAGATCGTGGCCCCCGATCGTGCCCGGCGGCTCAGATCCGGACAAGGTCCTTGAGTTCGGCGAACCGCCGCGCGCCGATCCCGGTCACCTGGCGCAGTTCTTCGACCGTGCGGAACCCGCCGTGCTGTGTCCGGTAGTCGATGATGCGCTGAGCGAGCACCGGGCCCACCCCGGGGAGCTGCTGCATCTGCTCGGAGCTCGCCACGTTGAGGTCCAGCGGGGTCGCCGGAGCGCCGCCCGCCGATCCGGTAGAGCCCGGGGCGGCCTGCACTCCCTGAGCCGCCGCCGAGCCGGGGGTCCCGACCAGGATCTGCTCCCCATCGGCGACCTTGCGGGCCAGATTGAGCGCATCCGTGCTCGTGCCCGGGCGTACCCCGCCGGCGGCCTTGATCGCATCGGTCACCCGCGCCCCGGCAGGCAGCGTGACGATGCCTGGCCTGCGGACTCGTCCGGCGACGTGCACGACGACCGGCGGGGACGCTGCCACCGCCGGCCCGGCACTCGGGCTTCGACTCCCGGCCCCTGCCGGGACGGCGAGCGAGGCGGCCCCGGCGGGAGCGGGAACGGGCTGGGGTCGCGGTAGCGACAGCCACAGGTAGCCGCCGGCGACCAGTGCCGCCCCGATCCCGGCCAGGGCGAGCGCACGTGCCCCGGGCAGCCCCGGATCGACCCGCCTGTTCTCCAGCATCCGCCGAAGCGCCCCCCAGCGCTCCGGCGGGCCGTCCGACCCACCCGGCTCGCCGAGACGCTCGGATCGCAGGTGCCCGGGCGGGGGGTCGCCGTCGGGCGGTCGTGGCGACGACCGTAACGAGGCCGCGGGCGGGGTATGGCCGGCGGTGCTGGTGGCTCCGTTACCGAATGAGTACGGCAAGGACTCGGGAGGACGCATCGCTACGGGACCCAGCATCGTGGCGAGCCGTTCCGGGGCGGTCGCGACCATCCGGCCCGAATCAAGGAACCTCATACCGCCCGACGCTAGGCAGCCTGATGCCCAGCCCGACAGTCCCTCCGCGAATTGTGGATAACCACTCTCGGCGAACGTGCCACCGGCCTGCCCGGCCACGGCCAGCAGCACGCCCACGTCACTCTGGACGACCTCGACCGGTTCTACGCCGGACGCGGCCTCCTCATTCACCCATAAGGACCCGAATCCGCGGCCAGCTGAGCAGCCAGGAGCGACATCACCCCGAGCACCTGCACCGCATCCGTCATGGTCTCGGCCACATACTCCACATGACGCGGCCCCGCCTGCTCGATCCGCGGCATCAACGCGCACGTCGACGCCAGCGTGGTGGAGTTCCACTCGACACCCAAAGTGACCGGCTCACCGACCGTCCATGGTTCCATCCGGTCCAGGCTCTTGAGCGCCCGCACCGACCCCGCATGGATCTGCCCCTGCGCAGCCTCCGGGGGCACCAGCTCAGCGGAAAAACGGTCCAGTCCGCGCTTGACCGCGACCGTCTCCGCATCCTTCAGCAGCAGGCGGGCCTCCTCGCACACGGCCTCGTCGCCGGTCACCAACGCCACCGGCACCTCCAGCGACCCCGCCAGCGCCGCGACGATCCCTATCTCCCCGACCAGCCGGCCGTTCAACCAGATGTTCTCGACCTCACGGCCCATCCACGTGTGAGACAACACCCCGCACGTGTCCGCGCCCGCCCGCGAGTGATAACCGACCAGCAGCGCCGCCGCGAACGAGCCGTCCAAGCCCTGCCCCATCCGCAGCGGCCGGTTCCGGCCCCGGATCACCCGGCACCGCGGGTCGATCAGATCCAGCCGGAGATTGCGCGCCTTGTAATGCGAGTCGTTGACCAGCACCTCAGCCGCGCCGGCCTCGAACGCCCCACCGACCGCGGCGTTGGCGTCACCCGTCATGAGCTCCTGGCCAAGCGCATAACCGCCTCCGCCCGGCCGCATGTCGTCCGGATCGGTCAGTCCGGACACGCCCTCCATGTCCACCGAGACATAAACCTTCACACACCACCCCCGGGCCGCGGTCGCCCGGCCACCTGCGACCGGACCACACGATCTAACCAACTTATCGGCGGCACGCGCCTCGGGCCGCTGACCCTGTTCGGTCAGGAGATGGGCAGCTGCGGAGCCACGACGACGCCGAGCATCCCGGGGCCCACGTGCGCGCCGATCACCGGGCCGACCTCGCCGACGTACACATCGACGAGGTGTGGGATCTTCTCGCGCAGCCGGGCCGCGAGTGCCTCGGCCCTGGCCGCCGCGGCCAGGTGCTGCACCGCAATGTCGACGGGTCGCGTTCCCGCCGCCTCGACGGCGAGCTCCTCCAGCCGGGCCAACGCCCGCGAGGCCGTCCGGACCTTCTCCAACGGGGAAATCCGGCCATCCTCGATGCGCAACAGCGGCTTGACCATGAGCGCCGAGCCGAGCAGGCTCGCCGCGGCACCGATCCGGCCACCGCGGCGCAGGTGCTCCAGGGTGGCGACATAAAAGAGGGACCGGCAGATCTTCGCCCGCTCCGTCGCCGCCGCCGCGACCTCGTCGAGAGAGCCCCCGGCCAGCGCTGTCGCCGCCGCGGAGAGGGCGGCGAAGCCCAGCCCCATCCCGATGGTCCTGGTATCGACGACCCGGACCGGAACCGGCGCGGCCTCGGCGGCCAGCCGGGCGGCCTCCACTGTTCCGGACATGGCACCGGACAGGTGAACGGAGACGATGGCGCTCGCGCCGGCGCCGGCGGCCGCCTTGTAGGCGTCGGAGAACCGCTTGGGCGATGGCCGGGAGGTCGTGACGGGATTCCAATCACGCAGCGCCCGCGCCGCTTCGACGCCGGTGATGTCCACGCCCTCTTCGCGTACGGTGCCGCCCACCGTGATCTGCAGCGGAACCACCGCGACGTCATGCCGCTCGGCGAGCCCCGGTGGAAGGTATGCGGTGGAATCCGTGACAATCGCGACCGCAGCACCCATGTGCGGAGACTACCTGGAATCGACCGATTTCACGGTGCGCATCCCAGGGTGACTACTGGATGGCGACACCACCGCGCCAGACGCGTACGGCCCGCAGGCCGAAGGACCAGGCGAAGGCGCCCTCGTGGTCGGCGTCCCACAGCACGATGTCGGCCATCATGCCCGGTGCCAGCGAGCCCCGGTCGCCGACCCGGAGAGCGGCCGCACCGCCCAGCGTGGCGGCCCGCAGCGCCTCGGTGACGCTCAGCCCGTACTCCGCCACCGCGAGGCCGATGATGAGCGGCATCGAGGTGATGCCGCACTGCCCTGGGTTGTGGTCGGTGCCGAGGGCGATCGTCACCCCGCGGTCGAGCATGGCCCGGACCGGTGCCTTGCGCCGTCCGCTGGCGAGCGAGCTCCCCGGGCAGACCGTCGCGGTGACCCCGGCGTGCGCGAGAGCCTTGATGTCGTCTTCGTTGGCCTCGTTGAGCAGATCCGCGGAGGCGCAGCCGACCTCGGCGGCGACATGCGCCGCGCCCATCCGGTCCTTGCCGCAGGCGTGGATTCTCGGCTTCAACCCGACCCTCTTGCCGGTGAGCAGCAGGGCCCGCGCCTCGTCGGCGGTGAAGTTGCCCTCGTCGCAGTAGACATCGATGCTGTCGGCGCCGGCCGCGGCCGCGTCGCCGGCCCACAGCCGGACGGCCTCGATGTAGTCCCTGCGCCGGCCGAAGAACTCCGGCGGCAGCACGTGCGCCGCCAGGAAGGTGGCGTGAATGCGGGGCATGGCGGGCTCGCTCTCCAGGCCGCGCAGCAGCCGGATGTCGGCGAGCTCACCGTCACGGGTGAGGTGATAGCCGGTCTTGGCCTCGACCGTGGTGGTGCCGCTGTGGATCCAGTGGCGCAGCCGCTCCCGCACGGCGTTACACAGCGTCCATGGATCGGTCCCGCGGGTCACGGTCACCGTCGAGTAGACACCGCCGCCCGCGGCCATGATCTCGCGCTCGGTGGACCCGCTTGAGAGCATCGCGAGCTCGGCCCAGCGGTTGCCGGCATAGACGGGGTGGGAGTGTGCGTCGATCAACCCGGGGGTGACGAGCCCGCCACCGAGGTTCTCGACATGGTCCACGTCGACGATGTCGTCGATGACACCGGGCACGCTCTGCGGAAGATCCGAAGCGGGACCGGCCCAGACGATGCGATCGTCGTGGATGAGAATGGCGGCATTGCTACAGACATCGGTGCCCGTCCAGAGCCTGCCGATGTTGGTCAGCAACCGTACCGTCATAGTTTCACCGGCCAGATTCGCAACAATGCGCAGAGGCGGACAGCCCGGACATCAGGCACATGGTGCTGAGCGTCACCTGTCTCCCCATCGCACATGGTGGCGGGTCTCACCTGCTCTCGATCCCACACCAGACGGTCACCTGCTCTCGATCGCCATGGCCGACTGGGTGCCGGCGAACCATCGTGGAGTTGTTGGTGATCGGATGACCACCATGAGCAACGACCCCGGAGATATCGGTTTCGTCACGGTAGTGCACTGAAGGCCCGGCATACAACCTCTTGCCACCAAACGCAGGGATCCCCGGGGAAAGTTCCGGTCGGAGCTGCCGCGGACGAACGCCCCGGCCCGCCCATAGTCTTCCAGGTCCTGCCGGTAAACGAAGCCGGTTACCGAAACCGACAAAACTCCCACAAAAGGAAATAATGCATGCAATACCTGGTTGCCGACCGCCGGATCCATCATCGCCCTCGACCAACAGACCGTACGGAATTATGCGGGCCCGTCAAGAGGAATTCACGAGATGTCACCGTCGGGCGACCACCATTACCGACAATGCCTACCGTAAGCCCCGGGCGGATAGGCCACCCGGGGCTTACGGTCAGGCCACTTGTGATGAGACCAGTCGACGGAACGGGGTCAGGCGGGGGTCGGGGCCACGGTGAAGCGCTCCAGTTCGGAGTAGAGACCCAGCGGCACCCGGGCGTGCAGCGCGGTGCCGTCCCCGGTGTGGTCCTGCGTGTAGACCTCGCCCTGAACGTGCATGCGGGTCACCAGGTCACCCCGCCCATACGGAAGCAGTACGTGGACCTCACGGTCGAGGACGGGCAGCTCCCGCTCGATCGCGGCGAGAAGCTCGTCGAGGCCGGCGCCTGTGCGGGCCGACACCACCACGCTGTGCGGTTCGCGTCGCTGCAGCCGGGCCAGCGCGAGAGGGTCGGCGGCGTCGGCCTTGTTGATGACGACCAGCTCTTTCACCGATCCGGCGTCGATCTCCCGGAGCACCTCGCGGACCGCGTCGAGCTGCGCCTCCGGGTCGTCGTCCGAACCGTCCACGACGTGCAGGATCAGGTCGGCGTCTCCGACCTCCTCCAGGGTGGACCGGAACGCCTCGACGAGCTGGTGCGGCAGATGCCGCACGAAGCCCACCGTGTCGGCCAGGGTGAACGCGCGGCCGGAAGGGGACTGGCCCTTGCGCACGGTCGGGTCGAGGGTGGCGAACAAGGCGTTGTCCACCAGCACCCCCGCGCCGGTCAGCCGGTTCAGCAGCGAGGACTTGCCGGCGTTGGTGTAGCCGGCGATCGCCACTGACGGCACCTCGCGACGCCGCCGTTCCGCCCGCTTGGTGTCGCGGGCCGTGCTCATCTCGGTGAGCTGCCTGCGCAGCTTGGCGATCCGGGTGCGAATCCGCCGCCGGTCCAGCTCGATCTTGGTCTCACCGGGGCCACGGCCACCGATACCGACACCGCCGGCAGCCCGGCCACCCACCTGCCGGGAGAGATTGCCACCCCAGCCCCGCAGGCGCGGCAGCAGGTAGTTGAGCTGTGCCAGCTCCACCTGCGCCTTGCCCTCACGGCTGCGTGCGTGCTGGGCGAAGATGTCGAGGATGAGCGCGGTGCGGTCGATGACCTTGACTTTGACGATCTCTTCGAGCTGACGGAGCTGACCGGGTGCGAGTTCACCGTCACAGATGACGGTGTCGGCGCCGGTCGCGATGACGACCTCGCTCAGTTCCTCCGCCTTGCCTGAGCCGACATAGGTGCCCGGATCGGGCTTGCTCCGGCGCTGGATCAGTCCCTCCAGGACCTCCGAGCCGGCGGTCTCGGCGAGCAGTGCGAGCTCCCGCATGGAATATTCCGCCTGCGCTGCCGTGCCCTCGGTCCATACGCCGATGAGCACGACGCGCTCCAGGCGCAGCGCCCGGTATTCGACCTCGGTGACATCGGCAAGCTCGGTCGACAGGCCCCCGACGCGACGAAGAGCCTGCCGGTCGGCGAGATCGAGGTCTCCCTTCAACAGCAGGTCTTCCTCGTGGCTTTCATAAGGGGCAGTAGTCATGGTCCTCCAGACTCATGTGAACTCACCAGACATAACGCTGTGGCCTGGCCGGATCTTCCCGAGGATCGTCCCACGCCCCGCCGGTGGGGTCACGTGTTTATTTCCCGGGTGGAGACACCGCATGCCCGGACCAGAGTCGGAGTCTCCTCCGGCTTCACGGGTATGACGGCTGCGTGACGCAGGTCTGGACTCGTGGGGGAGGCCACTTTGACCGACATCCACAGAACCGACTAGCGTTCCACTTAGCAGAAGACGATTTTCGCTAGGCGAAAGGGTAGGCAGATGGCTGGTCCCGAAGGCGTGGAAGTCACCGGACCTCTCCACGATCGTTATGACGAGATCCTCACGCCCGAGGCGGTCGGCTTTCTCGCGACCCTGCAGAGGGAGTTCGGCGCACGCCGCAAAGAATTGCTGGCCAAGCGGGTGGAGCGGCAGGAGGCGCTGTCCAAGGGCGGCACCCTGGACTTCCTCCCCGAGACCGCGCCGGTGCGCGACGACGACACGTGGCGGGTGGCCGATCCCGCTCCGGGGCTGGTCGACCGCCGGGTCGAGATCACCGGTCCGACCGACCGCAAGATGACGATCAACGCGCTCAACTCCGGCGCGAAGGTATGGCTGGCCGATTTCGAGGACGCCAACACCCCGCTCTGGGAGAACATGGTCGAGGGCCAGCTCAACCTGCGTGACGCTCTCGACCGCACGATCGACTTCACCGACCCCAAGAGCGGCAAGTCCTACGCGCTCAAGGCCGACGAGGACCTCGCCACCATCGTGGTGCGCCCCCGCGGCTGGCATCTGGAGGAGAAGCACGTCCTGGTGGACGGGCTGACCATGTCGGGCTCGCTGTTCGACTTCGGCCTCTACTTCTTCCATTCCGTGCGGCGGCAGCTGGCCAAGGGCAAGGGTCCGTACTTCTATCTGCCCAAGATGGAGAGCCACCTCGAGGCCCGGCTGTGGAACGACGTCTTCAACCTGGCCCAGGACGAACTGAAGGTCCCCCGCGGGACCATCCGCGCCACGGTGCTGATCGAGACGATCCCGGCCGCGTTCGAGATGGAAGAGATCCTCTACGAGCTGCGCGACCACTCCGCGGGGCTCAACGCCGGCCGCTGGGACTACCTCTTCTCTGTGATCAAGAAGTTCCGCGACCGGGGTCGCGACTTCGTGCTGCCCGAACGCAACGCGATCACGATGACCGCCCCGTTCATGCGCGCCTACACCGAGCTGCTGGTCCGCACCTGCCACAAGCGCGGCGCCCACGCGATCGGCGGCATGGCCGCCTTCATCCCCTCCCGCGACGAAGAGATCAACAAGGTCGCCTTCGAGAAGGTGCGGGCCGACAAGACCCGCGAGTCCGGCGACGGCTTCGACGGCTCCTGGGTCGCCCACCCCGGCATGGTGGACCTGTGCCGTGAGGTCTTCGACGGGGTGCTCGGCGACAAGCCCAACCAGCGCGACCGGCTCCGCGAGGAGGTCACGGTGTCGGCCGCCGACCTGCTGGCGATCTCCCAGACCCCCGGTGAGATCACCGAGGCGGGACTGCGCAACAACATCGACGTGGCACTGCGCTACCTGGCCACCTGGCTGGGCGGCGGCGGGGCGGTCGCGATCCACAACCTGATGGAGGACGCCGCGACCGCGGAGATCTCCCGTTCCCAGGTGTGGCAGTGGATCTACAATGACATCCAACTCGCGGACGGTCCGAAGGTCACCAAGGAGCTCGTCGAGCAGATCCTCGCGGAGGAGCTGGCAAAGATCCGTGAAGAACTCGGCGGCGCCTTCAACGAGCCGCGTTACGCTCAGGCCGTGACGCTGTTCAAGGAGGTCACGCTGGCCGGAGATTACGCCGACTTCCTGACCCTCCCTGCCTACGAGCGCATGCCGTAAAATCTACCGTCCTCCGTGATCATGCAATCGATCTGATTGCATGATCACGGAGGTATGGATGCAGGATGAGGTGAGGACCATGGACGTTGACGCGCTGGCGGGCCGGTTCACCGAGATCACCGGGGCGGACGGGGTCATCACCGATCCAGTACGGCTGCGGACATATGAATGTGACGGCCTGACCTTCTACAAGTCGACGCCCGGCATCGTGGTGCTGCCCCGCACCGCCGAGCAGATCGCGGCGATCGTCCGGGAGTGCGTGGCGGCCGGGATCCCCTACGTCGCCCGCGGATCGGGCACGGGGTTGTCCGGGGGCGCCCTCCCCCGCACCGACGGCGTGCTGATCGTGACCTCCCGGATGCGCCGCATCCTCTCCATCGACACGGCGAACCAGCGAGCGGTCGTCGAGCCCGGTGTGATCAACCTGGACGTCAGCAAGGCCGCACGCCCGCACGGCTACTACTTCGCGCCCGACCCGTCCAGCCAGCAGATCTGCTCGATCGGCGGCAACGTGGCGGAGAACTCCGGCGGCGCGCACTGCCTGAAGTACGGCTTCACCGCCAACCACGTGCTGGCCTGCGAGATCGTCACTCCCTCGGGAGACATCGTCGAGATCTCCAGGGACGGACCGGGATACGACCTGCTGGGCGTCTTCGTCGGCTCGGAAGGCACCCTCGGCATCACCACCAAGATCACCGTAAGGCTGACAAGGCTGCCCGAGACGGTGCAGACCCTGCTCGCGGCGTTCACCTCGATCGAGGCCGGCGGGGAAGCGGTCTCGGCGATCATCGGTTCCGGTGTCGTGCCTGCCGCGATCGAGATGATGGACGCCCTGGCCATCGAGGCGGCCGAGGCCGCCGTGCGCTGCGAATATCCGGCCGGCGCCGGCGCCGTCCTCATCGTCGAGCTGGACGGGCCCGTCGCGGAGGTCGAGCACCAGTTCACGCAGGTGCAGCGGCTCTGTCAGGACGCTGGCGCGTTCGAGGTGCGGATCGCCGCCGATGACGAGGAGCGCGCCTTGATCTGGAAGGGCCGCAAATCCGCGTTCGCGGCCGTCGGCCGGATCAGCCCCGCCTACCTCGTACAGGATGGGGTGATCCCGCGTACGGCACTGCCCGAGGTGCTCTCCCGCATCGACGAGCTGTCCCGCGAGTCGGGCGTACGGGTGGCCAACGTCTTCCACGCGGGCGACGGCAATCTGCACCCGCTGGTGCTCTTCGACGACGCCGAGCCCGGCGCCGGCGAGCGGGCCGAGGAGGTCTCCGGCAAGATCCTCGACTTGTGCATCGAGCACGGCGGATCGATCACCGGCGAGCACGGGGTCGGGGTCGACAAGGCACGCTACATGCCGCGCATGTTCACCGACGCCGACCTCGACACCATGCAGATGGTGCGGTGCGCGTTCGACGCGGCCGGGCTCTGCAATCCGGGCAAGGTGTTCCCCACTCCGCGCCTGTGCGGAGAGGTGCCCGGCGTTCACAAGGGCGTCCACCCTCTCGTGGAGCAGGGAAAGGCGGAACAGTTCTGATGGTGACCAGAACGGCGACGGCGCTGCTGAAGGCATGCGCGGACGTTCGGGATGGGACCGCCGCGGAAGGCGTCCTCGGCGTCGCGCCGAAGTACGTCGCGGCACCGGCGACCGTTGCCGAGGCGGGCGAGGTCATGCGGGTCGCCGCCGAGCGGGGACTGACCGTGGTCCCCCGCGGCGGCGAGACCCGGCTGGACTGGGGCCGGCCACCGGCCGGCTGCGACCTGCTCGTTGACACCGTACGGCTCGACCGGGTCGTCGAGCACGCCGCCGGGGACCTGGTCATCAAGGTCGAGGCCGGGCTGACGATGGAACGGCTCGCGGAACTGCTCGCCGCGCAGGGCCAGCAACTCGCCCTGGACATCCCGTTGCCGGGCTCCACGGTCGGTGGCACCCTCGCCACGGCGGCGGCGGGGCCGCGAAGGCTGCTGTACGGCTCCGCGCGCGATCTGCTGATCGGCGTCACGATCGTGCGGGCCGACGGCACCATCGCCAAGGCCGGCGGCAAGGTCGTCAAGAACGTCGCCGGCTATGACCTCGGCAAGCTGCTCACCGGGTCGTACGGCACCCTGGGGTTGATCGTGGAGGCGGCCTTCCGGCTGCATCCGGTGCCCGCGGCGCAGGCGTACATCACCCGCACGGTCCCCGATCCGGCCGGCGCGCACCAGGCCGTGCAGGCCGTGCTGCACTCCGCGGTCGTGCCGAGCGCGATCGAGGTGGACGCCCCGGCGGACGGCCCGATCACCGTCGCCGTGCTGGTCGAGGGCGTGGCCGAGAGCATTCCCTCTCGCGGTGCGGAGGTCGCCCGTCTCCTGACGGAGGACGCACGGATCAGCGATGACCCCCCACCGTGGTGGAGTCGTTATCCTGAAGGAAGCACCCTGATCGAGGTCGCAGCCCCGCCCGCCGCTCTCGCCGAGGTCCTCTCCCACGCCGATTCCCACGTGTCGATCCGGGGATCCGCCGGGAGCGGGCACTGGCAAGTGGGAGTGCCCGCCGAGACACCGCCCGCCAAGGTCGCCGCCCTGGTGGACGGACTGCGCACGGCGTTGGCACCGCACCGGGGCAGCGCCGTCGTGCGCTACGCCCCCGAGGCCGTACGCGATGAGATCGACCTTTGGGGACCCGTACCCGCGCTGTCCCTGATGCGACGGGTCAAGGACCAGTTCGACCCCGAGCACCGCCTGTCACCAGGCCGCTTCGTTGGAGGCATCTAATGGACGAAGAGCTTGGAAAACTGATCGATGACTGTGTCCACTGCGGGTTCTGCCTGCCGACCTGCCCTACCTATCTGCTGTGGGGCGAGGAGATGGACTCTCCGCGCGGCCGCATCCATCTGATGAAGCAGCACGCGGAGGGCGCTCCGCTCTCCGAGCCGATGGTGGGGCACTTCGACGCCTGTCTCGGATGCATGGCGTGCGTGACATCCTGCCCGTCCGGCGTGCAGTACGACACGCTCATCGAAACCACCCGCGCCGAGATCGAGCAGGAGTATCCGCGGACCCTCGGGGAGCGGGCCATCCGCGAGATGATCTTCGCGCTGTTCCCCTATCCGAAGAGATTGCGGGCCCTGCGCGGACCGCTCCGGGCCTACCAGAGGTCCGGGCTGGAGAAGCTGATCAGGCGCAGCGGGCTGCTCATGCGGTTGCCACCGACGCTGGCCGCGATGGAACGGCTGACCCCTCGCCTGGGTGCCCCGCTTCGGCTGCCCCAGCGTGTCCAGGCCCGAGGCGAGCGGCGGGCCACCGTCGGCATGCTGACCGGCTGCGTGCAACGGGAATTCTTCCCGCAGGTCAACGCGGCGACGGCCCGGGTGCTGGCGATGGAGGGCTGCGAGGTCGTCATCCCCAAGAGCCAAGGCTGCTGCGGTGCCCTGTCCCTGCACTCGGGCCGCAAGAACGAGGCCAAGCAGTTCGCGAGGAGCACCATCGAGGCGTTCGAACATTCCGACGCCATCGTGGTCAACTCGGCCGGTTGCGGATCGGCCATGAAGGACTACACGGACCTGCTCGCCGACGACCCGGCCTGGGCCCGGCGGGCCGCCGCCCTCAGTGCCAAGACCCGTGACCTGACCGAGTTCCTCGCCGAGCTGGGGCCGCGGGCCGTACGGCACCCCCTGCCGATCACGGTCGCCTACCACGATGCCTGCCACCTGTCGCACGCTCAGGGCATCAGGAACCAGCCACGCGACCTGCTGCGCGGCATTCCCGGCCTCGAGCTCAGGGAGATCACCGAGGGTGAGATCTGCTGCGGCTCGGCCGGCACCTACAACCTGCTGCAACCCGTGGCGGCCTCCGAACTGGGCGACCGCAAGGCGGGCCACGTCCACGAGACGGGGGCCGAGCTGCTGGTCGCGGCCAACCCGGGTTGCTCGATGCAGATCGCCACGGCCCTGCGCAGGCAGGGTCAGGACATCGCGGTGGCGCACCCGGCGGAGGTGCTGGACGCCTCCCTGCGGGGGGTCGGCCGGGAGACGTTCCTACGGAATCGATGAGCGGCCCACCACTCAAACGGCGGTTGATCTTTCTTCTGGGTGCCGATCGGTATCCGCGAAGCCTGCACGTCGGAGCAGCCAGCCTCTTCCGGTAGTTTGTCTGCCTATGCCGCGTCGGAATGTGCTTACCTGCTTCCAGCACAGCCTGCGGAAACCAGAATCTCACGAGACGTCACGGTGAGTGACCGGACGTGCTGAGGGGCCCGGCCAGATGATGGAGAACAGTCAAAGCTCCGGCTCGCACCGGCGGCGCCGCAAGAAGAGCAATGCCGGGCGGATCGGCATCGCCGGAGCTCTCGCGGGCGTGCTCGGCATCGCCGCGATCGCCATCATCATCGTCATGCTGCGCTCCAGCAGCCACCACGCGCCTGCTCCGGTGCGCGCGGGTATCGGGCAGGACGCCCCCTCACTCTCGGGCGAGGCAAAGGCGGTCAGCACGCCCAAGACGGGCGCGACGCTCAGCATCGCGAACACCGACGGCTACGCCTACGGCATCGGCGCGGCCCGCGGCGGCACCAACAACAGCCCGCTGCCCAAGACCAGCGCCCCGCCGAACGGGTCCACCTACGCCTACGCCGACTATGTGCTCACCAACACCGGGCAGAGGCCGGCCCTGCTGGACTTTCCCGCCGATCTGTTCGTGAAGAAGTCCCTGGTGTCCACGGAGGCCCGAGCTCGCTGCATGCCTCAGGCCGGCGCGCCCGACGATATGTGCACCCTGCCCAACCACAGTGCGGTCATCGGCTATCTGAACGGATCCGGGGCCCCGGTCAGTCAGGACGGCGACCAGTACATGCCGCCCGGCGCGTCGTACCTCGTGCGGGTCGCGACCGACCTCCCGGTGAGCACAGAACTCCAGCAGATCAACATGAATCTCTACATCTGGGACGCCCGCTACGTCAGCGACCGGAAGGCCGTGCTGGTCGCCTTCCCCTGATCAGTGTCCCGTGGCCCGGCAGCTAGCTCCCCGGATCACGAGGTGAAGCCGATGTCCTCATAGGCCAGGTCGTAGAAGCCGCACGCACCGAAGTTGGCCAGGTTCTTGCGAGTGCCGACCAGTTGCGGCCGCTGGTAGAGCGGAAGCACGCTGACCTGCTGCCAGACCATCCGGTCGACCTCGTTGGTGAGCTGCCGCGCCTTGGCCGGGTCGAGTTCCCGGATCGCCTGATCCATCGAATCGTCGATCTTCGTCGTGCCGATGCGAGCGTAGTTCTGCTGGATCCGATCACCTCGCGGCTGGGCGAACACCGACCGGTTGGAGGAGACCGGGAACGGCGTCCCCAGCCAGGAGAACGGCACGATGTCGAAGTTGCCGGGCGAGACGTACTTGTCGAACAGGTCGTCGGTCGGCACCGACCGGATGTCGACCTTGACGCCGATCTCCTCGAGCATCGCCTGGATGAGCTCGGCCTCCTGTTTGCTGCCCGGCATCCCGGAGGGCACGACCATCCGCAGCACCAGGGCCCTGCCCTCCTTGGTCCGATGGTCTCCGTTTCGCGCCCACCCCGCCGCGTCGAGCAGCCGCCCGGCCCGGACCGGGTCGTAGCCGCCGAGATTCCCCGCGTTGTCGTGGTAACCCTCCTGGGTGTTCACGAAGAAATGGTTCCCGAGGGTCTGGATGGGCCAGTTCAGCCCCTTGAGGTCGGACTCGGCGATCGCCTTGCGGTCGATGCCGAGCGCGAGTGCTTGCCGGACCCTGAGGTCGGACAGCGGCGGGCGTACGGCGTTGAGCGTGAGCTGCCGCCAATCGGGGCCGCCCGCCCGGCGGACGGCTGCGCCCTTGACCTCCTTGACCCGGACGTAGGCGCTGGCGTCGCCACCGATGTCGAGCACGTCGACCTCGCCGTTGGCGAAGGCCCCGGGGATCGCGCCGGAGTCCATCGCCCGGTAGACGATCGAGTCGAGCTTGGCCGGCCGCCCCCACCAATGGGGGTCACGGACGATGGTGACGGTCTTGGCGGTCCTGTCGATGCTCCTCAGCCTGAATGGACCCGCGGTCACCGGCATCCGGTTCAGCCAGCCTCGGTTGAAGACGCCCGGGTCGGCTCCGGTCGCGGCCGGGTAGAGCGGGCTGAACAGGCCCGTCCAGTCCGCGAACGGCCGGTCGAACGTCACCACGACCTGGTGGTCGTCCCGGCCGCGTTCGATCCGGGCGATCTGGTCGTAGCCGGTGCTGGAGATGATCTGGAACCGCTTGTCCCGTCCGGACATGGCCGTTCCCTGCGCGGCGAAGTCCCGGTAGGTAATGGGCGTACCGTCTGACCAGACGGCCTTGGGATTCAACGTGTAGGTGACGACCTGCTGCGGCGCGTTCCGGGTCACCCCGGCGCTGAGGACGTAGTCGGGGTCCGGGTGCGGGATGCCCTTCTCGTCGGTCGGCATGAGCACGGGCAGGACCCCGCGGATGACGTCGAGCACCACGCCCTTCGCGCCATTGGCCTGGTGGGCGTTCCACTGGGCCGGGAACTCGGGCAGCGGCCAGCGCAGACTGCCACCGGTCCGGACCTGCTCGCGCGGCACCGGGTTGACGTCATAGGCCGCGAGCCTGGCGACCTTGGCCTGGCCGGATGACTCGGGAGCTCCGCAGGCGCTCACCATCAGCGCGGGGACCGCCCCCACCAATATCCCCACCAAGACCATCGGCATGGGCAGTTTCACGTTCTCTCCTCGGTGTGGTGGCACGCCACCTGCTGGTCGGCGGGCAGCGCGCGCAGCCCGGGTTCGTCCCGCTCGCAACGCCGGCGCCGCTCGAGGTCCAGTTCCGCGTACATCGGGCAGCGGGGCCGGAACCGGCAGCCCTGGGGTGGTCCGTCGGCGGCGTCCTGCGGCTCGCCCTGCAGCAGCACCCGGTGGCGGGCCCGCTCCCGGTGCGGGTCGGGCAGCGGGATCGCGGACAGGAGCGCTCGGGTGTACGGATGCGCGGGTGCCCGGAAGACGCGAGAGGCCTCGCCCAGCTCGGCGATCCGGCCGAGATACATGACGGCGACCCGGTCGGCGATGTGCCGTACGACGGCGAGGTCGTGCGCCACGAACAGGTAGGACAGGTTCAACCGGGCCTTCAGCTCCTCGAGCAGATTGATCACCCCTGCCTGGACGGAGACGTCCAGGGCCGATACCGGCTCGTCGAGGACGATCAGCCGGGGCTTCAGCGCGAGTGCCCGGGCGATACCGATCCGCTGGCGCTGCCCGCCGGAGAAGCCGCCCGGATAGCGGGCCGCGTGGGCGGGTTCCAGCCCCACCAGGGCGAGCAGCTCCCCGACGCGGGCGGAGACGGCGGGCTCCCGCCAGCCATGGGCGCGCAGTGGCTCGGCGAGGATGTCGGCGACCGGCATCCGCGGGTCCAGCGAGGAGAGCGGATCCTGGAAGACGACCTGCAGGTCCCGCCGGAGTTCCCTCCGCTCGCTCCTGCGTAGCCCGTTCACGTCACGGCCGAGCACGGTGATCCGGCCCTGCTGTGGGGCGGCCAGCCGCAGGATCTCCAGCAGTACCGTGGTCTTGCCGCACCCCGACTCACCGACCAGGCCGAGCGTCTCCCCCTCGCGGATGTCGAAGCCGACCCCGTCGACGGCGTGGACGGTGCCGGTGCGCCGTTTGAACACCGCCCCCCTCAGCAGGGGATAGTGCCGGGCCAGATCCGTCACTTCGAGGACGGCGGGCCGCTCGGTGCGCGGCGGACGAGCCCCCACAGGCGGGATCCGCCGCTTCGGGAAGACCTCCTCCGGCTCGGTGATCTCCTTGATGCAGGCGGCCAGATGGGCTGGCCGGCCGGTAGGGGCCAGCACGGGCTCCGCCGTGCGGCACTCGGCCGTGGCGACAGGACAGCGCGGCTCGAACGAGCAGCCGGGCGGCAGCTCCGGCGGGGACGGCGGGCTGCCCTCGATCGGCACCAGCGGGGCCACACCGTCCCCGTCGAGCCGCGGCCTGCACCCGAGCAGACCGATGGTGTACGGCATCCGTGGCCGGCGATAGACGTCGTCGACGCTCCCGGTCTCGACGACCCGTCCGGCGTACATCACCAGGATCCGGTCGGCGAGGCCGGCGACCACGCCGAGATCGTGGGTGACCAGGACGATGGCGGCGCCCGTCGCCTCCTTGGCGGCCGCGAGCACCTCGAGGATCTGTGCCTGGATCGTCACGTCCAGCGCGCTGGTGGGCTCGTCGGCGATGAGCACTGCCGGATCGTTGGCGATGGCCATGGCGATCATCGCCCGCTGGCGCATGCCGCCGGAGAACTCGTGCGGGAACGCCCGCGCCCGCACGGCCGGGTCGGGAATGCCTACCAGGTCGAGCAGCTCGACCGCCCTGCGGCGGGCCACCTGCCTGGTGGCGCCGGTGTGGATCCGGACGGCCTCGGCGATCTGGTCGCCGATCGAATAGACCGGGGTGAACGCCGACTGCGGGTCCTGGAACACCATCGCCAGGTCCTTGCCCCGTACCTGGGCGAGGTCCCTGTCGGAGCGGCCAAGGAGTTCCCTGCCGTGCAACCGTACGGATCCGGTGACGTGGGCGGACGGCGGCAGGAGACCCATGACGGCGAGCGAGGTGACCGACTTGCCGGAGCCGGACTCTCCGACGATGCCGAGCACCTCTCCGGGAGCGAGGGCGAAACTCATCCCCCGGACGACTCGTACGCCCTGTTCCCCCGGGGGGCCGGCCCCCCGCTTGGGTTGAAAGACGACCTGCAGGTCATCGACCTCCAGCACTGGGGCGCTCACGTGATCGTGGTGGGATCAAGGGCATCGCGCAGGCCGTCACCGACGAGGTTGACACTGAGCACGATCAGGACCAGCAGCACCGCCGCGGGCACGAACAACCACGGATAGGTGGTCGCGGCGCCGGCCCCATCGGCGATCACCGTGCCGAGTGAACTGTCTGGGGGCTGCACTCCGAAGCCGAAGTAGGACAGTGCGCTCTCCGCGATGATCGCAATGCTGACGTTGAGGGTCGCGTCGATGATCAGCAGGGACGCGAGGTTGGGAAGGATGTGCCGGAGGATGATCCGCGGCGTGGTGACGCCCATGTAACGAGCCGCCAGGACGTACTCCTGGTCCTTCAGCGAGAGCGTCATCCCCCGGACGACCCGGGCGGTGACCATCCACATGAACGCGGCCAGCAGTCCGATGAAGACCGGCCAGCCTCCCTGCGCGAGGGACGGGCTCACGACAGCGATGACCAGGAATGACGGCAGGACCAGCAGCAGGTCGACACACCACATCAGGATCCGGTCCGCCCAGCCGCCCAGATAGCCCGCGAAGGATCCCACCAGGGCCGCCAGCCCGGTCGAGATGACCGCGACGAACAGGCCGATGAGCAGCGACTTCTGCATCCCGCGCAGTGTGACGGCGAAGACGTCCCGGCCGCTCTGCGTGGTGCCGAACCAGTGGGTTGCGGACGGCGGCTCACGGAAGGCGGTGAAGTCAGTGGTCTCCCACGACCACCTGGACAGAAACGGCCCCGCGAACGCGAGCAGGAACAGCAGCGCCAGCAGGACCAGGCCGACCACGGCGCCGGAGCTGCGCACTAACCGCCGCAACACCGCGGGAGCACGCCGCGGAACCCGGGGCCTCACGAGCACCGCGGGCTCGTCGAGCACCGCCATCATGCGGCCACCCGGATCCGTGGATCCAGCACGCCCTGCGCCACATCGGACAGCAGCCCGGCGAGCAGCACCAGCCCGGCCGCGAAGCAGTCGAAGGCGGCCACCACGTTGACGTCACCACGGGAGATCGAGTCGATCAGCCATTCGCCCATGCCGTGCCAGCCGAAGATCTTCTCGGTGAAGGTCGCGCCGAGCAGCAGCAGACCGAAGTTGTAGGCGAAATAGGTCGTCACCGGGATGAGGGCGGTGCGCAGCGCGTGCCTGCGCAGAGCGGTCCGGCGACGCAGCCCCTTGGCCAGCGCGGTCCGGACGAAGTCCGCGGACAGCACGTCCAGCATCATGCTGCGCTGGTAGCGGCTGTAGACGGCGACCTGCGCGAGCACGATGGTCAGCGTGGGCAGCACGAGATGCTGCAGCCGGCTGCCGAGACCGCCGCCGGGTTCTGCCTCCCCCATCCATTCGAAAATGCGGATGCCGGTGGCGTCGTTGATCCACTGGCCACCGATCTGCAGCAGCACGGCCAGCACGAACACGGGCACGGCCAGGATCACGAAGGAGCCCAGGGTGCTCAAGCGATCGCCGAGGCGGTATTGCCGGACCGCGCCATAGGCGCCGATCAGCACCCCCAGCACGCACCCCAGCACTGTGCCGATCAGCAGCAGCCGCAGGCTCACCCAGATCCGGCGTCCCATCTCCGCACCGACCGCGTCGCCCTCCCAGGTTCGGCCGAGATCGCCGTGCAGGACTCCGGACGCCCAGGTGGTGTAGCGCTCCAGCAGAGGCGTCTTGTCGTTGAGGTTGAGCTCGGTGAGCTGGGCGTCGATGACCCGTTCCGGAGGGCGCTGCGCGCGGTCGTCGAAGTTGGCCCGGGGATCGAGGCTCGCGGCGGCGAGCAGGTAGGCCAGGCTGGCCGCCAGCGTCACCAGCACGGTGTAGTTGACCAGCCTGCGCAGCAGGAACCTCGTCACCCGCCCCCCTCCCCGCACGCGCGACCGTGACTGTACGCCATTGGAATATCACGAAACGTGCGGACCGGGTGGCCAGTCTCGGCAGGCCGCCGGAACGAGTCTGAATCGCGTCTCCGCAGGCCATAGAGATAAGGCATGCTTTCTCACGACTTGTCATGCGCGACGGCGGAGGGACACCACGATGACGGCCGGCCGCGAGCGCTGGGCCGTCCGGGCGGCGCTGCTGCTGACCCTGGCGGCCGTCCTGATGGTCGGGGCGTCGCTGCTGATCGGCGCTGACGTACCCGGACCGCTGCGCATGCCGCTCTGGCATCCGGAGATCGTCGTCGCGCTGACCTACACGCCCGTCGCATCCCTGCTGCTGCGGCACCGGCCCGGTCTCAAGGTCGCCTGGCTGATGGTCGGGGCGGGACTGAGCGCGGCGCTGTACGTGCTGTCGCTCAATCTCGCCCCTTGGCTCATCCTCAACCACTGGCCGGGCGGCGATTTCTTCCTGTGGCTGACCTACTGGCTGTGGTCGATCGACACCTACGGGCTCATCCTGGTGATGCCACTGATCTTCCCGGACGGGCGGCTGATCTCGCGCTGGTTCCGCCCGGTGCTGGTGGCCGCCCTGGCGGTCCCGGTCATGATCTGCGTCCACCTGACGTACGAGCCCGACATCCGCCGCTTCGACAACGGCGTCTCCTCGTATCCGCTGCAGGACGTGCCGCTGATCATCAGCGGCACCATCCTGGCCACGCTGGTGCTCGGCCTGGTGTCGGTGGCGATCCGGTTCTGGCATTCCCCCTCCGACGTGCGTCGCCAGATCATCTGGATCATCTATCCCGGAGTGATCACCCAGATGGTCGTCTTCACCGGTGAGGTGACCCCCATCCCGGACGTGATCCGCAACGCGACCGTGGCCCTGGTCCCCCTCTGCGTAGCGATCGCCATCACCCGCTACCGGCTCTATGACATCGACATCGTCGTCAACCGCACGCTCGTCTATGCCGGACTGGTGGCCGTGATCACCCTGGTGTACTTCGCGCTCGTCAGCGCGGCCAGCCTGTTCGTCGCCGATCAGGGCCAGCTCGCCGGGCTGCTTGGGGCGATCGCGGCCGGCGCCGTCTTCGAACCGGCCCGGCGGCGCCTGCATCGGACCGTCGACCGGCTGATGCACGGTGAGCGGGACCCCTACCGACTCGCCGACCTGCTCAACCGCCGGCTGCAGACCGCCTCCGACCCCGCCGACGCCCTGGCCACCGCGGCCCAGACCGTGCGCGAGGCGCTGGGTGCGTCGGGCGTGGTGATCGAGGTCCTCGACCGGGGCGGCCGGGCCGCCCGGGCCGACGACGGCGATCTCGGGGCACGCCCCCAGGTCATCCCGCTGATCTGGGCCGGTGAACCCGTCGGCCGGCTGCTCTTCTCCCACTCGGACCCCCCGGATATCCGGCTGGCCTCCGTACTCGCCCGCAATCTGGCCACGGTCGCCAACGCCGTGCGGCTCGCCGCCGACGTGCAGCGCTCCCGGGAACGCATCCTCAGCACCCGGGAAGAGGAGAGGCGCCGGCTCCGCCGCGACCTGCACGACGGCTTGGGCCCGACCCTGGCCAGCCTCGCCATGACGGTCGACGCGGCGCGCATCACCCTGCCGAAGGACCCCTCGGCGGTGGACCCCTTGCTGGAGGCGCTGCGCGCCACCATGGGCCGGGCCATCGGCGACATCCGCGACCTCGTCTACGGCCTGCGCCCTCCTGCCCTCGATGACTTGGGCCTGCTGGGAGCGATCACGGGGTTGGCGGACAACGTCACCGAGATCGCCGGGCCGCGCATAGACGTGGAGGTCGACGGGGAACTGGACGACCTGCCGGCGGCTGTCGAAGTGGCGGCCTACCGCATCATTCAGGAGGCGATCACCAACATCCGGCGGCATGCCGGGGCGGACGTTGTGGTCGTACGCCTCGAACGCGGCACCGCGCTGCAGGTGAGCATCACCGACGACGGCGTGGGTGTGTCCCGGCGGAGCCGCGCCGGGGTGGGCCTGTCATCGATGCGCGAACGCGCGGCCGAGCTGGGCGGCTCCTGTCAGATCGGCCCAGGCCCGGAAGGCGGCACCCGTGTCCTGGCCCGCCTCCCCATCAACGTCGCGGTCGGCTGAACTCCAGCTGACGCCCAAAGGGCCGGTGGCCGCCCCCCGCCAAGACGGTGACCACCGGCTCCTCTGCAGCCGCGTGAGTCACAGGGCTCCCCGTTCCCTCGCTCCGCGCGGACCCTCACAGGGGGTGCGGTTAAGACATTACGAGCTCGCCCATCCCGGCCGTAAGGGACGTGAGTCCCGTCGTGGGCGGGACGCATCCCTCACCGAAGACCGTCGCCTCGGATCCTGAACTGACTGGGTCCTGGGCACCAAATCCCTCTTCCGCGGCCCGTTGAATTGGGTCCGGTGACTCTATCGGCCTGCGCGACCGAGCCAGAATAATCCGACATGAAAGACCTGGTAGGACGTGCGGCCCGACTCCCTGCCGGGGTGACACCAACGGTGCCATCCCCGGCTACCGTCCTTCCGGGGCTCATCAGGCTGGCCACCCAGCACGTGTCTCGCCCTGGGCCACCAGAATCGCTGGGCCCCTCAGATGGCTGGTCGTACCGTCGAAGGTCACGGTGACCCGGCCGCCGGGCACGTCCACCAGCCAATCGCCCGCCGGCAGGGCACCGGTCTCAGGGGCCGCCGCCGCGGCGATCGCCGCGGCGGCTGCGGTCGCGACGGCGCCGGTGCCGCAGGAGCGGGTCTCCCCGGAACCGCGCTCGTACACCCGCATCTCCACATGCCGGTCGGCGACCTGCCGGAACAGCTCGACGTTGACCCCGTCGGGGAAGACCGCGGGGTCGAAGGACGGCGGGCGGGTCAAGTCGAGCCCTCGCACCGGTTCCTCGATCAGGCAGGCCAGATGCGGGTTGCCCATGGAGATGCGCAGCCCGTCATAGGACCGCCCGGCCACCACGGCGCTGCCGGAACCCCGTACCTCGGGCGGGCCCATGTCGACGCTGACATCGCCCGATGAGCCCAGCGCGACCCGGCGCAGACCCGCACGGGTGGCCAGCGGCCACTCCCCCGGCGCGGCCAGGCCCGCGTCGACAAGGTAACGGGCGAAGACCCGGACCCCGTTGCCGCACATCTCGGCGATGTTGCCGTCTGCGTTGCGGTAGTCCATGAACCACTCGGCCTCGCCGGCCAGCGCCTCTGCCACCGGGTCTCCCGAGATCTTGCTGGGCACGACGCGCAACACGCCGTCCGCACCGATCCCGGCCCGCCGGTCACACAGCGCGGCGACCATCTCGGGCGTGAGGTCCAGGGATCCGTCGAGGTCCGGCAGGAGGACGAAGTCGTTCTCGGTGCCGTGCCCTTTGATGAAACGCATGCACCGATCGTACGAGCCGTACGCCACCATGGGGAACGGCGATACCCCCGTGGGCGTGCGGTTCAGGTCGACACCGGCTGCGTCCTCACGGCTCCGGAGCCGTGCGAACGAGGGCCCGGTCAAGCAGGTCGGGGGCGTCGTAGGGGAGCCAGTGGACCCGGGGGTCACGGCGGAACCACGACTCCTGGCGGCGGGCGAACCTCCGGGTGGCCCGGACCGTCTCCGCGATGGCCTGCTCCTCGGTCCACTCCCCGGCCAGGAAGCGGAGCACCTGCGCGTAGCCGAGGGCGCGGCCGGCCGTCAGTCCGTCGCGCAGCCCCGCTCCCTCCAGGGCTCGCACCTCCTCGACCAGACCGGCGTCCCACATCCTCCGTACGCGGAGCGTGATGCGCTCGTCCAGCTCGGCACGGGGCACGGTCAGCCCGATCTGCACGGCATCGTAGAGATACCGATGGTCGGGCAGGGTGGCGGTGAACGGGCGTCCGGAGATCTCGATCACCTCGAGGGCACGTACGATCCGGCGCCCGTTGGTCGCCAGGATCGCCTCCGCGGCCGGTGGGTCCTGGGCGCGCAGCCGCTCGTGCAGCGGTCCGGGCCCGAGCTCGGCCAGTTCCGCCTCGAGTCGGGCCCGCACCTCCGGATCAGTACCGGGGAACTCCAGATCGTCCAGGGCCGCCCTGATGTACAGCCCGGAACCGCCGACCAGCAGCGGCACCCGGCCCCGCCCGCGTACCTCGTCGATGATCTTCCGGGACAGTTCCTGATACTCCGCGACGCTCGCCGTCCGGGTCACCTCCCAGATGTCGAGCAGATGGTGCGGGACGTCCCGCCGCTCGGCCACGGTGAGCTTGGCGGTGCCGATGTCCATGCCTCGATACAGCTGCATCGAATCGGCGTTGATCGCCTCGCCGCCCAACCGTAGAGCCAGTTCCACGGCCAGATCGGACTTACCTGCGGCGGTCGGGCCGACCACGGCGATCACACGGTCCATCACGGGGCCGGCTCCTGGGTCGATGACGTTGCTACGGGTCACGCGCTTAAGTGTGGCAATACGGTGGGTATGGATGGTCCTGTACGGGCGTCACACAGAATCCGGGTCGGCGCCTCCGGACCAGACATCGGGGGACCACATGTCGATTGTTGACAAGGTCAAGGAAATGTTGGGTCAGAACGTCGACAAGGCGAAGGGTGCCGTCGACAAGGCCGGCGACATGATTGATGAGAAGACCGGCGGCAAATACGCGGATAAGGTCGACAAGGCACAGGAACAGGCCAAGAAGTTCGTCGATGAGCAGCGTAAGGACAGCAACCAGCCGCCTGCCTGATCACCCTCAGTTCGCAGGTCACCTGGTCCAGCTCGCCACGAGGTAGCCGACACCATAGGGCGCTTCGTCGGCGAGCAGCGTGCCCGTGAAGCGCGTTTCGCCGGTGGCCCCGGCGAGGACCTGCCACGCCGCCCGCCCGGCCGCCAGCAGTTCCCGCGACAACGCGGGGTCCAGCCCGGCCAGCGTGGCGGTGTCGGCCTGTTCCAGGGCCTTGGCGACCACGGCGTCATACGGCTCGGCGCGATCGTCCAGATAGCCGGGGGACTTCTCTCCCCGGCAGGCCGACCCGTCTCCCAGGACCAGCAGCGCGACCCTTTCGGCCGAACCCGCGAGTTCCGCGCCGAGCGCGAGGCACTCCACCGTCGAGGCGTCCTCGGCCACCCCCTGAAACCGTACGTCCACGGACGCTTCGCCGGCCAAATGAGGCGTTCCCGCATCCGCTCCGCGGGTCAGCAGCCAGCGTCCGATCGTCAGCGAGAGTGGTAACACCGGTTCGCCCTCACCGAGGGCCAACTCGAGCCCGTACGGCTCGAAACTCCCCGCAGCATCCGCTCCGTACGCCCGCGTCGCGACATCCGCACCCACCACGACCAGCGACTCGACCCCACCCTCACCGAAGAGGCGGTGTACGGCCTCGTCGCAGGCGGCGCGCAGGGCGTCCAGCTCCGAGGCCGCGGCTCCGGCGACCTCCGGCACGAGCAGAGGCGGGTGCGGGCAGACCGCAGCCGCGATCAGGGGCATGTAGAGCAGCCAGAGGCCACCGGCGCCTTCGTGGGCGGGCCGACCGCGGGCATGCCCAGGGAGACTCCCTTGGGGGCGGCGGTCTGGCCCTGGCGGGCTTCCCACGCGTCCCCGGCGCGGGTCCGGCGGACGGTGGTGGCCGCGCCGTCGGCGACCAGATGGTGCGGCGCCGCATACGTCACGTCCACTGTCACCATGTCGCCAGGACGCGGCAGTTCCGCACCCGGCGCGAAGTGGACGAGGCGATTGTCGGGAGCCCGGCCGGACAGCCGGTGGGTGGCCTGATCCTTGCGGCCCTCACCCTCGGCGACCAGCACCTCGAGGGTACGGCCGACCTGCTTCTTGTTCTCTTCCCAGGAGATCTCCTCCTGCAGGGCGACGAGCCGCTCGTACCGCTCCTGCACGACCGCCTTGGGCACCTGGCCGTCCATCGTCGCGGCGGGCGTACCCGGCCGCTTGGAGTATTGGAAGGTGAACGCGCCGGAGAACCGGGCCTCCCGCACCACATGCATGGTCTGCTCGAAGTCGGCCTCGGTCTCGCCGGGGAATCCGACGATGATGTCGGTGGTGATGGCTGCGTCCGGGATCGCCGCGCGGACCCGGTCGATGATCCCGAGGTAGCGCTCCTGGCGATACGACCTCCGCATCGCCTTCAGCACGGCGTCGGAACCCGACTGCAGCGGCATGTGCAGCGACGGCATGACGTTCGGCGTCTCGGCCATCGCCGCGATCACGTCGTCGGTGAAGTCGCGCGGATGCGGGCTGGTGAAGCGCACCCGCTCCAGCCCCTCGATCTTTCCGCAGGCGCGCAGCAGCTTGGCGAACGCCTGCCGGTCACCGACGATGTCCTCAGCGGGGGCGGCCCCGAGACCGCCGAAACCCGACCCGTAGGCGTTCACGTTCTGGCCGAGCAGGGTGATCTCCAGCACGCCCTCGGCGACCAGCGCCTCGATCTCCTGCAGGATCTCACCCGGCCGACGGTCCTTCTCCGTACCGCGCAACGCGGGCACGATACAGAACGTGCACGTGTTGTTGCAGCCCACCGAGATCGACACCCAGGCGGCGTACGGAGACTCGCGGCGGGTCGGCAACGTCGACGGGAAGGTCTCCAGCGACTCGCGGATCTCGACCTGCGCCTCCTGGGCGACCCGCGCGCGCTCCAGCAGCACCGGCAGCGAGCCGATGTTGTGCGTGCCGAAGACCACGTCGACCCAGGGCGCCCGCCGGACGATCACGTCACGGTCCTTCTGCGCGAGGCAGCCGCCGACCGCGATCTGCATCACCGGGAGGGCATCCTTGACCGGACGGAGATGGCCGAGGTTGCCGTAGAGCCGGTTGTCTGCGTTCTCTCGTACCGCGCAGGTGTTGAAGACGACGACGTCCGGGTCACCGGCATCGTCCTTCACATAACCGGCAGCCTCCAGCAGGCCTGCCAGCCGCTCGGAGTCGTGGACGTTCATCTGGCAGCCGTACGTACGAATGTCGTAGGTACGCGGGTGCGTAATCGTGGGTGCGCTCATGACAATCACCAAGGGTACGCGTCGGCGGAGGCCACCTGCTCGCGACCGGCCCCCTGACCGGGACCCGTCCCCAGACCGTCGCGCCATGCCGGCATGCGGGGAACCCCACTAGAAAAATCAAGAAAATGTAAAATAAGGGCGACCTTCGGATGGCTTCTCACCAGGGAAAATGAGATCTGTGACCGGATCGGTACCGCTTATATTCATGATCTTTCGGTGTTGACGACGTAATGTTCTGGCCCATGACGGACAGCGGCATAGAGCCCCCGGTGCCCGGCGGCAGACCTCTCGTGGTGCTCGAGAATGTCAACAAACACTTCGGCGACCTACATGTCCTCAAGGACATCAACCTGATTCTTCACCAGGGTGAGGTCGTGGTCGTCATCGGCCCCTCCGGCGGAGGCAAGTCCACGCTCTGCCGCACGATCAACCGGCTGGAGACGATCGACGAGGGCACGATCACCTTGGACGGTGTGCCGCTCCCGAACGAAGGCAAAGCGCTGGCCCGGCTCCGCTCCGACGTGGGCATGGTGTTCCAGTCGTTCAATCTCTTCGCGCACAAGACGATCCTGCAGAACGTCACCCTCGGGCCGATCAAAGTCCGCAAGCTGAGCAAGTCCGAGGCGGAGAAAGAGGCGCTCGCCCTGCTGGAGCGGGTGGGCATCGCCAACCAGGCGGATAAATACCCCGCCCAGCTCTCCGGTGGGCAGCAGCAGCGCGCGGCCATCGCCCGGGCCCTGGCCATGAAGCCCAAGGTGATGCTCTTCGACGAGGCCACCTCGGCACTCGACCCGGAGATGGTCAAAGAGGTTCTCGACGTCATGACGAGTCTCGCCCGCGAAGGCATGACCATGATCGTCGTCACCCATGAGATGGGTTTCGCTCGCAGCGCCGCCCAGCGGGTGGTCTTCATGGCGGAGGGCCGGATCGCCGAGGAGAGCACTCCGCAGGAGTTCTTCACCAACCCGCGCACCGATCGCGCCAAGGATTTCCTCTCCAAGATCCTCAAGCACTGATCGAACACCACCAGCCGAACCTGGCTCCGGAACGAAATCTGAGGTGCCCCATGAAAATACGTCGTTACGGTCTGGCACTCGCCGCAGTGGCGACCGCCAGCCTGGCCATCACCGGCTGCGCCAAGAAGCCCGACAGCAAATCCGGTTCGAGTCCGGGCGCCTCCGGAGGCGGTGTGGCTGCGAAGGCCAAGAGCGGCAAGTTGGTCATCGGCGTCAAATACGACCAGCCCAGCCTCGGCCTCAAGGGCCCGAACGGCCCCGAGGGCTTCGACGTGGACGTGGCGAAGTACATCGCCAAGAAGCTCGGCGTCACCGATGAGAAGAACATCGAGTTCAAGGAAGCGGTGTCGGCCAATCGGGAGAGCTTCCTGGACAACGGCACCGTGGACATGGTGATCGCGACGTACTCGATCACCGCCGCGCGGCTGCCGAAGGTGACCTACGGAGGTCCGTACATCATCACCCACCAGGACATCATGGTCCGGGCCAACGACAGCTCGATCAAGGACCTGGCGAGCCTCAAGGGTAAGAACATCTGTGCGGTGAAGGGCTCCAACTCCTGGAAGAACATCACCGACGGCACCAACAAGCTGAATGTGAAGGTCGCCGCCAAGACGGTGGACGCACTGGGCTACAAGGACTGCATCACCAAGCTCAAGGGCGGCACGCTCGACGCGGTCTCCACCGACGCCACGATCCTGGCCGGTTTCGCCAGCCAGGACCGGGCGCTGAAGGTCGTCAACGCGCCGTTCACCGACGAGAAGTACGGCATCGGCTTGAAGAAGGGCGACCTCGCCGGCTGTAAGGCGGTCAACGACGCGGTCACCGCCATGTACGGCGACGGTACCGCCAAGCAGCTCTGGACCAAGTGGTTCGCCAAGGCAGGACTGCCGTTCGACGCCGCGGTCCCCCCGGCTCAGGGCTGCGCCTGACCTGCCGGTGGTCGGGTGGCGGCTGACTCATCCGCCACCCGACCACGGATGGCCCTGGCAGTTAGACGAGGAGGATAGTGAACTCGCTGCTGGACTTCAGTCCATTCGCCAAGGAGGCTGGCGCCGTGCTGGCCGCCTTCTGGGCGACCATCCGGCTGTCGGCGGTGACGGCACTGCTGTGCACCGTGCTCGGCACGGTGCTGGCCGCGATGCGGGTGGGCCCCGTTCCGGTGCTGCGGGCGGCCGGCACCTTCTATGTCAACGTCTTCCGGAACACGCCGCTCACGCTGGTGCTGGCCCTCATCGGCCTGGGCCTCAGCGACACCCTGGGGATCAAGGTGTCGCACGACAACGGTGTCAACGTCTACTGGCTCTCGGTATTCGGCCTCTCCGCCTACACGGCGGCCTTCGTCTGTGAAGTGCTCCGGTCGGGGATCAACACCGTCCCGCTGGGCCAGGCCGAGGCGGCCAGGGCCATCGGCCTGACCTTCACGCAGTCGCTGCGGCTGGTGATCCTTCCGCAGGCCTTCCGCTCGATCATCGCGCCTCTCGGCAGCGTCATGATCGCCATGATCAAGAACTCGACGGTGGCGCTGGTGGTCGGATACGCCGAGGCTGCGGCAGAGATGAAGCAGATGTTCAACGACTACGGAGCGACACTCCCGATCTTCATCGGGTTCGCCGTGGGATTCATGGTGCTGACCCTGCCCACCGGATTCCTGTTCGGCCGCCTGGCCAAGAGGCTGGCGGTGGTCCGGTGACCGAGCTCGCAAAGCCCGCCCGCCGGCCCCGGAAGGCACAGGCATCGCTGCTCTTCGACGCCCCTGGGCCGCGGGCGAGGCTTCGCTACAACATCCTCACCCTGATCTCCACCCTGGTACTGCTGGCCATCGGTTACGCGATCTACGCCAGACTCGATGAGAAGGGCCAGTTCGCGGGCGCCCTCTGGAGCCCCTTCACCAGGGCTGAGACCTGGACCGCCTACCTGCTCCCCGGGCTCAAGGTCACTCTCACGGGCGCCGTGATCGGCGGCGTCCTCGCGCTCTCCTTCGGCGTGCTGTTCGGACTCGGCCGACTCTCCGAACACCGCACGATCCGGGCCGTCTCGACCATGGTCGTCGAGTTCTTCCGGGCCATCCCGCTGCTCCTGCTGATCTTCTTCATCTTCCTCGTACCAAGCAAGATCGTCGATTCACTCGGCTACGTGGCCCCGCAGATCACCCCGATGACGGCCGTGGTCCTGGGGCTGATGCTCTACAACGGATCGGTGCTGGCCGAGATCTTCCGGGCCGGCATCCTGGCGGTGCCCAGGGGCCAGTCGGAGGCCGCCTACGCGCTGGGACTGCGCAAAGGCGGTGTCATGCGGCTCATCCTGGTCCCGCAGGCCACCACGGCGATGATGCCCGCGATCGTCAGCCAGTTGGTCGTGCTCCTCAAGGACACGGCGCTTGGATACATCATCTCCAACGAGGACCTGCTGAACGCGGGCTTCCGGTTCATCCCGGCCCGGTACAACAACACGATCCCCGCGGCCATCGTGGTCGCCGCCATCTACATTGCGATCAATCTGGCGCTGGGTTACGTCGCCACCTGGCTGGAACGGCGAAGCAGACGCACGACCAGGAGTTCGGCCGCCACCCTCGGAACCGAGGTCGGAGTGCTCCCCGCACCCGGCATGGGCGTTCAGGAGGCGGGTACCGCCTGACCGACCTCGAGCAGCGCGAAAGCATGTGGGAGAGGCTGCCGCGCCTACACGCCTCGTCGAGTTGGAGCGAAGCACCCGTGGGCCGGGAGCCGCGCGGCTCCCGGCCACCTCCATCAGGGTGGTTCGATCGTGGGTTCGAACGCGATCCGCTCCTGTCGTTCGCCGCTCAACATACGATCGATCACATGCAGACCCACCAGGTCATTGGTATCTTTCCGAGCTCAACTGGACTGTCATGGCGCCAAAGCTCACCCGTTTGCGGGACGATTCGGGTATGACCGCTCGCGTGACCGCCCCCTATGGTTCCTGGCCCTCCCCGATCTCCGCGGCAGACGTCGCCAAGGCGCGACTGCGCCTCAGTTTCCCCACCGTCCATGGCGACGATGTGTGGTGGCAGGAGACGCGCCCCGAGGAGGGCGGACGAACCACGATCATCCAGTTGCACGGCAACAACGCGGTGGACTTGCTCCCCGCTCCTTGGGACGCCCGCACTCGGGTCCACGAGTACGGCGGGCGGTCATACCTGCCGATCCCTGTAGGAAACGGCTATTCGATCATCTTTGCCAACTACGAGGATCAGCGGCTGCACCGGCTGGACCCCGGCGATGCCAAGCCGAGACCGTTGACGCCCGAGCCCGCCGTCGCGGCCGGCTTGCGTTACGCCGATTTCGTGCTGGCCCCGGAAGGCGACGAGGTCTGGTGTGTCTGCGAAGGCCACACCCCTGACGGGGTACGGCGCGCCATCGTCGGCATCCCTCTCGACGGGAGCGCCGCCGACGACCCCGCGGCGATCCGCGAGCTGGTCACCGGCGCCCACTTCTACGCCTCCCCCACTCCTTCCCCGAGCGGCGGTCACCTCGCCTGGGTGCAGTGGAGTCATCCGCGGATGCCGTGGGACGGCACCGAGCTGCGGGTCGGCGTCATCGAGAACGGCAAGGTCACCGCACCCCGGACGGTCAAGGGCGGGCTGACCGAGTCCGCGCTGGCACCGACCTGGCGCGATGACAAGAGCCTGTACGTCGTCTCTGACTGGCCCGGCTGGTGGAACATCTATCAGGTCGGCCTGTACGGCGAGTCCCCGCAGGCGCTCTACCCCGCCGAAGAGGAGTTCGCCGGGCCGCTCTGGCAGCTCGGCGGCATGCCGTACACCCTGCTCTCCGACGGCCGCCTCGCTGTGCTGCACGGCCAGGGCGATCAGCGGCTCAGCGTGTACGACCCCGAGACGCTGGAACTCACCGAGCTGAACCTGCCGTACGCCGACTGGCAGATGTCGCTGTCGACCGACGGGACCACCGTGGTCGGCATCGCAGGCGGCCCGGCCACCTCACCGACCGTCGTTCGGGTCGACATCGCCACCGGGCGGCACCGTGAGCTCCGCCGCGAGCTCGCCATGCTGCCGGACGCCGCCTACCTGCCGACCCCGCGCGAGGAACGGCTCGAGGGGCCGTTCGGCCGGCCGGTGTACGCCTACGTCTACCCGCCCGCCAACCCGCAGGCGCAGGCCCCGCTGGGTGAGCTGCCTCCGTATGTGGTCTTCGTGCACGGCGGGCCCACCGGACGCGCCTCCAGCGTGCTCAGCCTCGAACGCGCCTACTTCACCAGCCGCGGCATCGGCGTCGTCGATGTCAACTACGGCGGCTCCACCGGATACGGCCGGGCATACCGCGAGCGGTTGCGCCGGCAGTGGGGCGTCGTCGACGTCGAGGACGCCGTCGCCGCCGCTGAGGCCCTCGTGAGGGCGGGCGCCGCGGACCCGGCCCGGCTGGCCATCCGCGGCGGCAGCGCCGGTGGCTGGACCACCTTGGCCGCTGTCACCCGGACCGACGTCTTCCACGCCGCGACCTCCTACTTCGGCATCAGCGACCTGCGCGGCTTCATCGATGAGACCCACGACTTCGAATCGCAGTACGTGTTCGGCCTCATCGGGCCGCTACCCGGGTACGAGCGCGCCTATGAGGAACGGTCGCCGCTGAACCGGGCCGAGCACACCTCGTGCCCCGTGTTGCTGCTGCAGGGCCTGGACGACCCGATCGTGCCGCCCGCCCAGTCCGAGAAGTTCGCCGCCGCGCTGGCCGAGCAGAAGATGCCGTACGCCTATCTGACCTTCGAGGGCGAGTCGCACGGATTCCGCCGGGCCGAGACCACCATCACCTGCCTGGAGTCCGAGCTCTCGTTCTACGGCCAGACCCTCGGCTTCTCCCCGCACGGAGTACCGAAGATCGAGATCACCGTGGGGTAAGGCGCCGGGCGCGCCCAGCGTGTCC
>JAOPYO010000024.1 GCA_025964575.1 Actinomycetes bacterium | reverse complement strand
CCACACCGACTTCGTCGAGGGCGACGTCTTCCACAACGTCACCAGCGCCTTCAAGAACCCGCTCATCGCCGGGCTCTACCTGGTGAGCATGGGCTTCCTGTTCATGCACGTCTCGCACGGCATCTTCAGCCTCACGCAGTCGCTGGGCCTCAGCCACCCGCGCTACTCGGCCGCCGCGAAGCTCGTGGCCCGGGTCCTCGCCGTCATCATTGCCCTCGGCTTCGCCGCCGTCCCGATCGCGGTCCTCGCCGCGATCGTGAAATAGGACCCCGACATGACCCCCAACGCACACGTGCCGGAAGGCCCCATCGAGAAGAAGTGGGACACGCGCCGCTTCGAGATGAAGCTCGTCAACCCGGCGAACAAGCGTAAATACAAGGTGATCGTCGTGGGCTCGGGGCTCGCCGGCGCCTCGGCCGCGGCCTCGATGGCCGAGCTCGGCTACGACGTCGACTGCTTCTGCTACCAGGACAGCCCGCGGCGCGCGCACTCGATCGCCGCGCAGGGTGGCATCAACGCCGCGAAGAACTATCGCAACGACGGCGACAGCGTCCATCGGCTGTTCTACGACACGGTCAAGGGCGGCGACTTCCGCGCCCGCGAGTCGAACGTGCACCGGTTGGCCGAGATCAGCAACCAGATCATCGACCAGTGCGTCGCGCAGGGCGTTCCGTTCGCCCGTGAGTACGGAGGTCTGCTGGACAACCGGTCCTTCGGCGGCGCCCAGGTCTCCCGTACGTTCTACGCGCGTGGCCAGACCGGCCAGCAGCTGCTGCTCGGCGCCTACCAGGCGCTGATGCGCCAGGTGGACGTGGGCAACATCGAGCTGCACGCCCGGCACGAGATGCTCGACCTGATCATGGTCGACGGAAAGGCCCGCGGCGTGGTCGTCCGGGACCTGATCTCCGGCGAGATCAAGTCGTACACGGCGGACGCGGTCGTGCTGGCCACCGGCGGCTACGGCAACGTCTACTTCCTGTCGACCAACGCCATGGGCTCCAATGTCACCGCGGCCTGGCGGGCGCACAAGCATGGCGCGCTGTTCGCCAACCCCTGCTACACCCAGATCCATCCGACCTGTATCCCGGTCAGCGGCGACCACCAGTCCAAGCTGACCCTGATGTCGGAGTCGCTCCGCAACGACGGCCGAGTCTGGGTGCCGATGGAGCGCGGCGACACCCGCAAGGCCGCGGACATCCCCGAGGACGAGCGCGACTACTACCTCGAGCGGATCTACCCGGCGTTCGGCAACCTGGTGCCCCGCGACATCGCCTCCCGGGCCGCCAAGAACGTCTGCGACGAAGGCCGCGGCGTCGGCCCGGGAGGGCTGGGCGTCTACCTGGACTTCACCGACGCCATCGAGCGGCTCGGGCTGGACTCGGTCAAGGCCAAGTACGACAACCTCTTCCAGATGTACGAGCGGATCACGGGTGAGAACCCCTACGCGACGCCGATGCGCATCTACCCTGCCGTCCACTACACCATGGGCGGGCTCTGGGTCGACTACGACCTCGAGTCCACCATCCCCGGCATGTTCGTGGTCGGTGAGGCCAACTTCTCCGACCACGGCGCGAACCGCCTCGGCGCCTCGGCGCTGATGCAGGGGCTGGCCGACGGCTACTTCGTGCTGCCTTCGACGATCGGTGACTACCTGGCGCGCGGCCCGGCGGGTGCCGTGCCCCAGGAGGCGATCGACGAGGCCGAGACCCGGGTTTGCGAGCAGGTCGAGAAGCTGCTGTCGATCGATGGTGACCGTACGGTCGACTCGTTCCACCGCGAACTGGGTCAGATCATGTGGGAGTACTGCGGGATGGAGCGTACGGAAGAGGGCCTGCGCAAGGCTCTCGAGCTCATCCCCGCACTGCGCGAGGAGTTCTGGCAGCGGGTCAAGGTGCCGGGCTCCGGTGACGACCTGAACCAGTCGCTGGAGAAGGCCGGCCGGGTGGCCGACTTCTTCGAACTGGCCGAACTGATGGTCGTCGACGCGCTGCACCGTACGGAGTCGTGCGGCGGCCACTTCCGGGCCGAGTCGCAGGACGCGGACGGTGAGGCCCTCCGTGACGATGTCAACTTCTCCTACGTGGGCGCCTGGGAGTGGGCGGGGGAGGGCGAGCAGCCCATCCTCCACAAGGAAGCTCTCGAGTTCGCATACGTCAAGCCGAGCACGAGGTCGTACAAGTAATGAAGCTCACCCTGCGCATCTGGCGCCAGACGGGCCCTGCCGACAAGGGCAAGATGGTCCCCTACTCCCTGGACGACGTGTCGCCGGACATGTCATTTCTGGAGATGCTCGACGTCCTCAACGAGCGACTCATCCTGGAGGGCGAAGAGCCGATCGCGTTCGACCACGACTGCCGTGAGGGCATCTGCGGCATGTGCTCGCTGGTCATCAATGGCCAGCCGCACGGCCCGGAGAAGGCCACGACCACGTGCCAGCTCCACATGCGGAAGTTCTCCGACGGCGAGACCATCGACATCGAGCCATGGCGGGCGAAGCCGTTCCCGGTGGTCAAGGATCTGGTGGTGGACCGTTCGGCGTTCGACCGGATCATCGAGGCGGGCGGCTACATCTCCGCACCGACCGGCTCGGCCCCCGACGCCCACGCGGTGCCCGTTCCCAAGCCCGACGCGGATGAGGCCTTCGTCGCCGCCGAGTGCATCGGCTGCGGCGCCTGCGTCGCCGCCAGCCCGAACGGCTCCGGCATGCTGTTCACCGCAGCGAAGGTCACCCACCTGGGGCTTCTGCCACAGGGCCAGCCCGAGCGCTACTCGCGGGTCGTCGAGATGGTCGACGCCCACGACGAGCTGGGCTTCGGCGGCTGCACCAACACCGGTGAGTGCACGGTGGCCTGCCCCAAGGGCATCCCGCTCGACACCATCGGCCGCCTCAACCGCGACTACCTCAAGGCGACCGCCGGAGGCGCGAACAAGTAACCCCTCCCCCGTGATCTTTGCGTCGTGACTCGGCCACGACGCGAAGATCACGGGGTGGGGGTTCAGGCTGTCGGCGTGTCCTCGCCCTTTTTGACGATGCCGAGCTTGGAACCCAGCCAGACCAGCGGGTCGTACCGCTTGCCGGCGACACGCTCCTTCATGGGGATCAGAGCGTTGTCTGTGATCTTGATGTGCTCGGGGCAGACTTCGGTGCAGCACTTGGTGATGTTGCAGAGACCCAATCCGAAGTCGTTCTTGGCGATCTCGCGGCGGTCGGCGGTGTCGGCCGGGTGCATCTCCAGTTCGGCCACGCGCATGAGAAAGCGCGGCCCGGCGAAGGACTGCTTGTTCTCCTCATGGTCACGGATGACGTGGCAGACGTTGTTGCACAGGAAGCACTCGATGCACTTGCGGAACTCCTGCGAGCGCTCCACGTCGATCTGCTTCATCCGGAACTCGCCGGGCTTGACGTCCGGCGACGGGGTGAAGCTGGGGACTTCCCGAGCCTTCTGATAATTGAAGGACACATCGGTCACCAGGTCGCGGATCACCGGGAAGGTCCGGACCGGGGTCACGGTGACGGTCTCATCCTCGGCGAACGTCGACATCCGGGTCATGCAAAGCAGCCGCGGCTTGCCGTTGATCTCGGCGGAGCAGGATCCGCACTTACCCGCCTTGCAGTTCCACCGCACCGCGAGGTCGGGCGTCTGGGTGGCCTGCAGCCGGTGGATGATGTCGAGGACGACCTCGCCCTCGTTCA
>JAOPYO010000433.1 GCA_025964575.1 Actinomycetes bacterium | reverse complement strand
ATGCGGTCACCGGCCGTCTCCCCGACGAACGCCTGCAACTGGTCCGACAGCACGAACGCGTCTTGGATGATGTTGTGGACGGTGATATGCCCGATCACCACACCCGTGAGGTCGCTGCGGTTCGGGTTGACGATGACCGTGGTGATCCGCCCGCACGTCTGCGTTGCTGCGTTGAACCCGCCCGTACTAGAGGAAGATGCCCCGATCCCGTACCAGGCGAAGGACCCGTTGACGGTGGTGCTGGGCTGCCCAAAGGGGCCCTGGATCAGCTGTACCCCGGCGTATCCGGGTGTGCCGTCGACGTCATTTTGTACGGTGTCGCTGATGAGGGTGTCGTCGGAGTCGTAGGTCTTGATGTGCACGCCGGTCGAGGTGTAGACGATGTCGTATCGGCGCAACGATCCGGTGGACAGCACACTCATCAGCACGGCGTTGGCGGTGGTACCGGCGGTCGGTACTGACAGCAGGAATTTGACCTCTTGCGAGGAGTTGCCGTCGAGGATGTTGGTGGGGTCGGTGGTGGCGTTGGTGTAGCCCGGTACGGTGCCGGTCCATTTGCTGGTCCCGATGTCGGGTAGGGCTGTTGAGGCGTCGAAGGTGGTCGATGACGCGAACGTCGGGGTGCCAGTGACGGTCATTGGCCTGGTGGCCGCGGTGGCGGCTGAGATGGAAGCGGACCCGGCCAAGTCCTCGCACGGCCAGTAGGCGACCAGGTTGGCGGCGGCCAGGGCCGAGGTCACTCCCCGGTACATCGTCGAGTTCAGCGGCGTCGAGCCCTGGTTGAGGCGGCGCAGGATCCCGGACGCCTCCACCGGCACGTAGGCGTCGGTGGCGGCCAGGTTCCATTTCTGCGGCCACGACGACACCTCACCGTGGAAGCGGTAACGCTTGGTGCCGTCCTGGTCGACCGAGACGCGGATGGGGGTGTTACGGCCGATCAGCCCGTAGTAGGGGCCGACCGGGTTGCGCGGGCTGAAGCGTCCGCTGATGTTGTTGATGGTCAGGTGGCAGGTGGAAGGGTCGGTCTGGCGGGCTTCGTCGGCGCGGCCCCGAGTGATGGTGATCTTGTCGCGGGTGTAGACGTAGGTGGTGATGTCGACCCACTGGCCGCCCAGCAGCAGCTCGATCGTCTCGGTCCTGGTGACCTGCCCGGCGGGGGCTGTGGGTGCGGGCAGGCCGGACATGCGGCGCTGCCAACCGGCCACTCTCGCTGCGACACCCACCTATCTCACCTCCCTCTAGCTTTGACCTGTGGTTATTCGCGGAACGTGACCCAGCACGACATGTTCGATGAGCCGGCGGCGAAGGTGGTCCTCACCCGCAGGAACTTGGAGACAGCCACGATCGGGCGCTCGTCCGGCATCCACTGCCACTCGTACGTCAGATCCGTCACCCCGGCCGTCGAGGGAACCTGCACCGCCCTGAAGATCCGCGATGCGGTCGTGGTGCCTTCCACGGTGGCGGTGTAGCCGGTCGCGTTGACACCCAACGTCAGCAGGGACGCCGGCGCGTTCGCGTCGATCGGCTGGACCCCGGCGGCGACGTGAGCGGTCACGGTGGCCGCTACATCCGTCTGGATCAACTCAACGACGCTGGCCGCACCGGGGGCGATGTCGAGGGAGTAGCCCCAGGAGATGAGCTCGATATACCTCGTGGCCGGTGTCGCCACCTGGAGCATCGTCTTGACGACAGTGCCGGTGGACACCTTGGCCGTGGCGGCCGTGGTGGCCATCGGTGCGTTGTAAACCGTGTAGACAGGCACGTTCTGTTCTCCTTATTGGCCAAGGACGGTCTGAACGTCGCCGCCCTTGATGCGGATCGCGTTGCGCAGCCACTCGAGGAACAGGGCGTCCAATCCCCTCGACCCGCTGGGAGTGATCTCCAGCACGATGGGGGCGGCGGTGGGCGGCGCTGCGGTCAGTAGCTCGGGTTTGCCGGTGCCGTTGTAGGTCGGCGGGTTCCACCCGGGCCGCAGCGTCAGCGCTCCCGTGTCGGCCTTCAGTCCGTACTGGTAGCCGAACAGCGGGTCGTTGAACCCGCGGGCGCCGGGCCCGTAGTGGACGCCCTGCGAGCCGTTCGACTCGACGTTCGTGCCGAGCAGGGTGCCCGCCATGTGGCCGACGCCGGCGTTGGTGACGCCGACCATGAACCCCGACCGCTGGTTGCGGACGAACCCGCCGGGTCCGCCGGTCGAGCCGAACGAATGCGTCGAGAACATCCGGGAGTACGGGCTCTTCCCGTGGATCACGTTGGTGATCGCTGACATGAACCCGGAGCAGTCGTAGCCTGCGGGGCCGACACCGCCCCAGGAGTAGGGCTTCCCGGACTGGCTCTTGGCCCAGTTCAGTGCGCCGGCCATGCCGGGGCCGCCCGCGCCCATGCCGACCTTGGCCTTGACCCAGCCCAGCACCTTGTCCTTGATCCATCCGGGGACCGCGGCGATCGCGTCCCGGAACATGCCGGACCCGGGGATGCTCCCGCCGGTGACCTGGTCGAGCACAGCCTTGGCGGCCTTCTCGACGTTGCCGAACGCGAAGTTCTTCAGCCCCTTGATGAACCCGCCGATGATGCCGCCCCCGGCCAGTTGGGGGATGGTCCCTCCGTGGGCGAATCCCATTCCCTCGCCGCCGAGCGCGTCCGGGCCGGACAGCCACTTGCGGCCACGGCCACCGCCGGACAGGTCCCGGCCGGCTGCGGCCCACAGCCCTTGGGCGCGGCCACGGAACTTGGGGTCGGTGGGGATGACGTACTCGGGGTACTGGCGGCGGCCTTCCCCGACGATGGCCATCGGACCGCGGGTCTTCATCGGGCCGACCCGTGCCGGGTTGTCCAGGGTGCCACCGGCGGCGAGCTTGGGAATCGCGTTCAGGTGCGCCTTGATGCCCGCGAAGCTGGCGATCCTGTTGACGAGGTTGACGATCCCGGCGTTGAAGATCCCGATCACGAAGTTCACCGGGGTGCGGGCGATGCCCTTGAGCCCGTCCCAGATCCTGCGGATGCCGTCGACGGCGGTACGGAAGGCGGTCTGGACGACGCCCACAGCCGACTTGATCGCGTTGAAGACGGGCTTGATCCCGTTGTTCCACACAAATGATATTGCCGAAGAAATACCATTCCAAATGGTTTTTGCGGCCGACCAAAGCATTTTGAAGTAAGCGATGACGACGTTGATGATGAACCATTTGATCAGGTTGAACACTGGCTTGATGTAGTAGGTCCAGTACAGGTGGATGACTTCCGCTATGCCAGCCCAGATCAGCTTTGCCGTGGCCCACAACAGCTTGAAGTACGGGACCATGATGTTGAGGATGTACCACTTGTAAATGTTGAAGATCGGCTTGATGACGGTGTCCCACGCCCACATGAAGACCGCGACGATGCCCTTCCAGGCGGCATCGACGGCATTCTTGAACCACGTGAAATGGGTGTAGGCGTACACCACCGCGGCGACCAGCGCGACGATCGCGATCACCACCAAGCCGATCGGGTTCGCGCTCAACGCGGCATCGAGCACCCACTGGATCGCCGCCCACGCCGCTGTCGCCGCCTTCACCGCCAGTTGTGCGACCTTCACCGCGACCAACTGGATCGCCGACCAGGCGGCCTTCAGCCCGGTCAGCACATACCCGGCGGCCATCTTCCCCAAGTCCAGCGCGGCCGACGCGGCGGCCTTCCCGGCTGCGAGGATCTTCGTGCTGGCGCCCGCGACGGCGGTCCCAGCGCCCTTGGCCCCGTCGACCAGCTTCCCCCAGCCCGACCCTGCCGCGTTCAGGCTCTTGCGGAGCACCCCGCCGAGCGAACCGGCCCGGCCGGAGAACGCAGACTCGGCGGCCTGCGTCGACCGGAAGCCGTCGCGGACCCGGCCGAGCATCTGCGCCGACTTGGTTGCTCCGGAGGAAACCGCATTCCAGGCGGACTTGGCGCCAGAGGCGAAGCCGGTGATCTGGTCCTTGGCTTCCTTGATCTGGTCAGGGATCGCGCCGAGGCTCTTGGCGCCCTCGACCCCGGCCTGCGCGGCCTTGAAGGTCACAAACGCAGCGGCGAGCGCCTGAATCTGCCCCGGCGAAAGGCCCGCCAGAGCCTTTGAGATGCCCACGATCCCGCTGAGGGTGTCGCCGCCGGAGCCTGACAACGCGGTGACCAGGTGCACGGCGGCCTTGGCGATGTTCTGGACGGTCTCCCAGATCTTGGGGCCGTTCGTGCGGACGTAGTCCATGAACTTCGAGACCTGATTCGAGCCGCCCAGCCCCTTGCCCCAGGTTGCGAACTTGCCGCTGATCTTGACAATCC
>JAOPYO010000411.1 GCA_025964575.1 Actinomycetes bacterium | reverse complement strand
TGCGCAAGATCCGTAACGAGCTGATGCATTTCACCCCGGATCCCCTCTCATCGAAGCAATACGCAGCGGTAGAAGGACTCCTGGAACTGCTCCGCACGGTCGACCCGCGCCCTTGACCGCCCACCCCAACGGCCGGCGGTGAGACGTGTTCATGCGTGTCGTCTTCGAATCTGACGTGTGTCGGTGGGGTCAGGGGCTGGCTGGGTGAGAGTTGTCTGGACAGCGACTGGTCGTTGGCTTCGGTGAGCTGCCCTGGCTCTGGTGGAGACGGAACCGATTACTTCCTTCCGAGCGTTCTCGCCCGTGTCGCGTCAGGGATGCACGCTGGAGAGATCCGTGCGGCAAGAAAGAGATGGTGAGGGCCATGAGGTCGACGGGCCAGGTTTATCGGCGGTGTGGTTGCACCGCCCCGGACACAGGGAAGGTTCTCGGCGGCGAGTGCCCACAGTTGGGCAGGCGTGGGCATGGCAGTTGGTATGTGCGCCTTGAACTGCCGGCGGGTCTCGATGGTCGTCGGCGCCGTATCCGGCGTGGCGGGTTCGCCACGCGCAAGGCCGCGGTGGAAGTGCTGTCCCGGCTGCGGGCTCCACAGCCCGGCGACACCACCGGTGGGGTGTTGACGGTGGGGGACTGGCTCGCGCACTGGCTGACAGCCAGGACATCGGCGGCGACATCGACGATGCGCTGCTACACCGGCCACGTCCGGCTGTACCTGACCCCGTATCTGGGGAACATCCTGCTGGCGGATCTGACGGTGGGGCAGGTGCAGGCGATGTTCGCCGCGATCGCCCGCCAGCACGCCGCTCTCGGTCAGCCGATGACGGCGGCGACGCTGAACCGGATCCGGGCCACCCTGCGGGCTGCGTTGAACGCCGCGATCCGGCAGGGGCTGATCGCCGGCAATCCCGCGTCCCGGGTGGAGTTGCCGTGTGCGCGTAAGCCCCGGGCGGTGGTGTGGACGACGAGCCGGATCGAGCACTGGCAGGTCACGGGGGAGCGGCCTGCGGTGGCGGTGTGGACGGCCGCGCTGACCGCGCAGTTCCTGAACGCCATAGAAGATCACCGGCTGTACGCCGCCTACCACCTCATCGCCCTGCGAGGTTTGCGGCGGGGTGAGGCGGCTGGGTTGCGGTGGTGCGACGTCGATCTCGACAATGGTGTCGCGGTGATCTCCCAGCAGTTGCAGCAGTACGACGGGCACCTGACCGTGTGCCGGCCCAAGACGGCCCGCAGCGCCCGCGTCATCGCCCTGGACCGGACTACGGTGGCGGCCCTGCGCGCCCACCGACAACGGCAGAAAGCCGAGCAGCGCGAGTACGGGGACGGGTACCACCTCAGCGGGTACCTGTTCACCAACTTCAACGGTGACCCGATGGCCCTCGATCGGCTGACCCGGACCTTCCGTAAGCTGACGGCCGCTGCGGGGCTGCCGCCGATCCGGTTGCATGATCTGCGGCATGGGGCGGCGACGTTGGCGTTGGCGGCGGGGGTGGAGTTGAAGGTGGTGCAGGACATGCTCGGCCACTCCAGCATCGTGCTGACCGCAGACACCTACACCTCTGTCCTGCCCGAGGTCGCCCACACCGCAGCCGAGAAGGTCGCCACGCTCATCATCAAGGCCGGCCGCCTGGTGCCCGGCACCACGCGGACCCGGCGACGTATGCACACCCGTAAATCCCGGCGGAAGCGGCGCGGTCCTACTCCTCGCGTGGGGGTTGGCCGTCAGCGGGCGCATCCCGGCCGTCAGATCGGTCACCGTCCGCACCGGCGAACCTGACCCAGTTCCGCGTCGGCGCCCGGATCATCACCTTGTGCTCCTCGCGAGCACCCCGACCGCCCTCCGCCGATAGGAAAGGCGACAAATGAAGAGCGGTCCCCGCGCCGGACCACCGGTCCGACGCCGGGTCAGCGCTGCCCGGCCAGGCCGCACAACGCTGACCTGCCAGATGTCTGGAATCGGTTGCCGATGTGGGTGAATTCCCGGGCCCAGGTCGGCCTCAGTGCGGCCCCATAGGCGAAAAGCGGCGACGCCTCGTGTGGGCATCGCCGCTGGTCACCGCTGGTGCGCCGTCAGGGACTTGAACCCCGAACCCGCAGATTAAGAGTGCTTGCATGTCAGCGCCTGTTTCTCAGTTTTATTCCATGCCGTTTCGTGCGCGCTTCATCCAATTTCAGTGCCGGGTTATGTCGCGCTCTGATGAACCGTTCCAGGGCATACGAGCAACCACCGAGCAGCCATGGAACCCCGCACACCGCGCTGGATGTGCCGTACGCGGCATCGGTCACGGGGCCGGATGGGTGTCGATTGTGGCCGGACGCTGCCATGGCCGTGACCTGCCCAAGATCCGTTAATGTGGTATCGGGCCAACTCGGAATGGGTGACGCGTTTTTTTGACGCCCAACGGCGACGCGTCACGCAACTGTTTGTCGCGCCGAGAGGGAACAGCGCAGGCATGTAAGCGGGAGAGCTGCCTTGAGTTGCGGTTCTCCAATATGAGAGTTGGCGATGTCGTAGCCACCTGCAGCGTCGTGCCAGCGGATTAGAAGTCCA
>JAOPYO010000408.1 GCA_025964575.1 Actinomycetes bacterium | reverse complement strand
GCACAGCACCGCGTTCTCATGGCGAAGAACGAGCAGCTCCGCGTCCTTGGACACATCACCGCGAACCAGCACCGTCATCGCAGCCAGAACCAACCTGATGGTCATGCAAGCCAGCGTGAGAGGCACTTCGCGAGGGTCTCAACTATGGCAGCCGCCGGCAGGCGAATCTCCAGGTCAAAAGCCCCGGCCGAGTTTTCGAGCGGCACACGCAGCGGCAGCCACGGTTGGGGCCGTCGACGCCGGCCGATCCGCAGCATCCGAAGTCCCAGCCTGTACTGGTTACCGCACCGTCCGCGAGATCATCGGGATTGACCACTAGTGCAGCGCCGCGTTGATCCTGCGGGGGTCGTGGCTTTGAGCGGGGTGTCGGCATAGGTCCATCGGTAGGGCTTGGCGTCGTACTCGTCGTAGGCCGTGACGAACTCGTCGATCGCGTCAGCGGGATCGGAACGGACTCCACCGCCAACGGCCTCTGCCTTTCACCACGTTCGCGCGCTAGCGGCGGTCAGACCGCGACGCGGCCTCCGTCGGCGGGCAGGACCGCCCCGTAGATGAAGCTGGCCTCGTCGGAGGCGAGGAAGCTGACGGCTGCGGCGATCTCGTCGGGATCCGCCCCTCGCCCTGCGGGCAGGGACGCGGTCAGGGCGTCGAACATCTCGCCCATCGCGACGCTCGCCGGTGTGTGGGTCGGTCCCGGGGCCACGACGTTGACCCGTACGCCCTGCGGGCCGTACTCGGCAGTCCAGGACCTGGTCAGGGCCTCGATCGCCGCTTTGGAGGCTCCGTAGGCGGCCAGGCCGTTCATGCCGATAGTCGCCGCCATCGTCGAGATGTTGATGATCGCCCCGCCGCCCTGAGCGGCCATCCGAGGCGCGATTGCCGCGGTCAGGTAGAACGGTGCCTTGACGTTGACGGCGAAGACGAGGTCGAGGTCCTCCGGCGTGGTCTGCTCGGTCGGGCCGCCGGGGAAGATACCGGCGTTGTTCACAAGCACGTCGACATCGGCTGCGGCCTCCGCGAGGCGCCGCACGTCGTCGAAGTTCGCGAGATCGGCGGTGATGAACCGGGCCTTGCCTCCCTCGGCCTCGATCTCGGCGATGACCTCGTCACCGCGCTGCTTGTCGCGACCGGTCACGATCACCTGTGCGCCGTGGCGCGCCAGGCGCTGCGCCACGGCGCGGCCTATACCTGAGGTGCCGCCCGTTACGAGCGCGGTCTTTCCCTGAAGTGTCATGGTCCTGGTTCCTTCTTCTCTCGGTGTGTGCCGTCTACGCGAACGAGGCGGCGTAGTCGGCGGCGAACTGCTCGAACGAGCGCGCCGGGCGGCCCAGCAGGGTCGGCATGTCCTCGGTGACCCACTCAGCGTCGCCCTCGGCGGTCAGGCTGAACGCCTGAGCGTTCATGTGGGCGATCGGCTCGGGGACCCCGGCGCGGATCATCGCGTCCTTGGTCTCCTCGAAGCTGAGTTCCCGGTAGGTGATGGTCCGGCCCAGCAGGCCGGAGAGCACGGCGGCCACGTCATCGTTGGAGATCGACTGCGGGCCGGAGAGCCAGTAGGTCTTGCCGACGTGCGCGGCGGGCTTGGCGGCGATCTCGGCGGCCACCGCCGCCACGTCCCGGGCGTCGACCATGCCGGTCCGCCCCTTGCCAGCCGCAGAGCCGAAGCCGCTGGTCTTGGCGATCTGGGGCGCCAACGCAAGGACGTTCTGCATGTAGGCGTTCGAACGCAGCAGGGTGTACGGCACCCCGCTGGCGGCCAGCCCGGCCTCGATCTCGCTCTGCCCGCGCCGCCGGGCGATCGGCGAATCGGGCGATGCCTTGCTGGTGGCCTTGACGATGTGCCCGACCCCGGCCCGCGCGGCGCTGGCGACGACGTTCATTTCCTGCGCGGTCACGGCGGGGCTGACCAGCACCACCGCGGTCACGCCCGCCATCGCCGCATCGATGCTCGCCGACGCCTCCAGGTCGCCGACCACGACGTGCGCGCCCGCATCCGCCAGCGCCTTCGCCTTCGCCGGGTCCCGGACCAGCACCCGGACTGGCAGTTGCTGCTGGGTGAGCAGGCGCACCGCTTCGGCGCCGACCTTCCCGGCCGTGGTGACAAGGATCATGAGGAGCCTCTTTTCACTCGCCTTACTGGGTTAAAGAACCCACTCTTCGACATTCAGACTGGGTTGTCAAACCCAGAAAGTGCTATGATGGCCTTCATGAGCACCGATGCGCGGGACCGGACGAAGCTGACCGCCAAGGGGGCGCGCACCAGGGCCCGGATCGTGGACGCGGCCGCCCAGCTGGTCTACGAACGGGGCGTCGCGAGCAGCACCCTCGATGACGTGCGGGCGGCGGCGGAGGTCAGCGGATCGCAGCTCTACCACTACTTCGCCGATAAGGACGAACTCGTCCAGGCGGTCATCGACCACCAGGCCGAGGCCATCCTGGGCAACCAGCGGCAGGCCGACCTCAGCAGCATCGAAGGGCTCAGGGCCTGGCGGGACATGGTGATCACCCAGGTGAGGGGCACCGAAGCCAAGGGAGGCTGCCCACTCGGATCGCTCGGCGGCCAACTCGCCGAGGTCGACCCCGAGGCCCGCGTCCTGATCGCCGCCGGATTCGACCGGTGGTCAACCGCCATCGGCGACGGCCTGCGCAACCTTCACGCCGCCGGGCATCTCGCGAGCGAGATCAACCCGGACGACCTCGCCGTCACCCTCCTCGCCGCGCTCCAAGGCGGCCTGCTCCTCGCACAGGTCCAACGCGACCCCCGCGCCCTGGAAACCGCGCTCGACACCCTCATCGCCCTCGCCTCCAACGGATCAGTCGCGCCGCGAGGCAAGAACGCAGCGCACACCGAGGCCGCCATCCTGCACTGATCCGAACGCCGCGCCACCGTTGCGCGCTTTGCGGTTGTGTCGACGTACCTGAGGAGCAGCCCGGCGAGTCTGAGTCACGATGACGGTGGGGGGCCGATGGCAGTATCGAGTCCGTTCGTGATCGAGTTGGCGTCCGCGCAGCGAGAGGAGTTGGAGCAGGTGGCGAACTCCCGCACCGCCGCCTACGGTCGGGTCCAACGAGCCCAGGCGGTACTGGAGGCCGCGAACGGCTGCCCGAACGCCGCAATCGCCCGACGCCTGGGCCGGCATGTGGACACCGTGCGCCGCTGGCGCAAACGGTTCGCCGCCGAGGGCATGGCGGCGCTGACCGACCGGCCCCGACCGCTGGGCCGACCCCGGTGCGCGCCTGAAGAGCGGGTGAAGGTGATCGCGGCGGCGACCGCAGTCCCGCCGGACGCGGATACCACTTGGTCCCACCGCCTGCTCGCCGAACACCTCTCGGAGCTGGGGATCTCCGCCTCGCAGATCGGACGGATCCTGGCGACCGTCGATCTCAAGCCCCATCTGGTGGGCGGCTGGCTGACCCGTCCGGCCGACCCGCAGTTCTTCGACAAGGCCGCCGACATCTGCGCCGTGTACCGCATCTGCCCGCCGAACGCAGTGGTGCTCTCGGTGGACGAGAAGACCGGGATCACCGCGCGGGTCCGGAAACACCCCGACACCCCCAAGCAGCCGACCCGCCGGGAGTTCGAGTAGGTCCGCGACGGCACCGTATCGATCATCGCCACACTCGATGCGCACACTGGCCAGGTTCTCACCCACGTCATCGCCCGCAACGACTCCGACACATTCCTCAGGTTCCTGCGACTGCTCGACTCCAGCATGCCTGCAGGTCTGGACATCCATCTGGTCATGGACAACGGGTCCTCGCACACGTCGCGTAAGACCAGAGCCTGGCTGGCCGCGCACCGCCGGTTCCACGTCCATCACACCCCGAAACACGCCTCGTGGCTGAACCAAGTCTCGAGATCTACTTCTCGATCATCCAACGCAAGGTCGTCTCACCCAACGACTTCACCAGCCTTGACCAAGTCGAAGACCGCCTCACCGCCTTCGAGCAGCGATACAACGCGACCGCCCGGCCCTTCACGTGGAAGTTCACCCCAGCCGACCTCGAGGACCTGATGGCCCGGATCGAGCGGCACGATCAGAAAGAGCGAACCCAGCAGCACGAACACGACCATCAGCCTGCCGTGCCGGCGGCCGCCTGATAACCCCCGAAGAACTTCCAGCGCAGACCACTAAGACTCGCCTACATGATCAGCCCCAGCCACCACGCCCGTGGACCCGGCAAACCGACCCCAGACCTCACCTGCCCGGATGACATTTTCGTCAAGCGCAGCGGTGTATTGGTGCAGTTCCTCGACCTTGTGGGCGCCCGAAATTGTGTCACCGGGCCTGACCGCGTGCTTGGATCGGATGTGACCGGCGATCGGCCTGTTACATGCGCAAATCCCCGTCACGTGGTCTTGGTCGATGCCACGGTACTGATCCGACGAGGACGGACCACAGCACTCGCCAAGCTCGGCATCAACTGATCGAACGTCGGATGCCCCGCTCTCCTCCCGGACCGGAGAGCGGGACGTTTCGTCTTGCGCCAGGTAGAAATGCCTTCCTCGGCAGCGGTTGTCAGTGAGCTCCCGCTACCTGATCAGGCGAGGGTCACGGGCCGGGGACCCCCAGCTGCCGGGTGAAGGCGGGCCAGACCTCGGGGTCGTGGCCGGGCACCAGGCGAAAACCTCGCTCGCGAGCGATCGCCTTGAGCCGGTGTATGGCCTCGACGGTCTGCTCAGGCGGGCAGTCGATGAACCCGCCCACCGCGAGTTCCTCGTCGATGTTGCGTTGCAGGTCCGCGGCATCGAATGCGAGCACGAACCCGGGCACGCCATACTCCTCTGCCGCTCGTTCTTCCAATGTGACCACGAAGCTCTGGTGGCCGGGGGTGTGACCGTAGGTGGGGACGGCGAGAACACCGGGCGCGAGCTCGGCCTCGCCGTCGGCCAGTCGCCAGTCGATGACGGGATCGTCGAAGTCGATGCGGAAGAAGCCGTGCTGCTCGGGTCCGTCTCCGGGGCGCCCCCCGGTCAGCCCGTAGTCCAGCTCCCGCTTCTGCAGGTGGACCGGCACCCGGTCGGCGAACCAACGCAGCCCTCCGGCGTGGTCATTGTGGAGGTGGCTGAGCGCGACCACGACGACGTCGCCCGGGTCGACGCCGACCAGCTCGAAGGCGACCTCC
>JAOPYO010000405.1 GCA_025964575.1 Actinomycetes bacterium | reverse complement strand
CGGCTCGCAGTCCAGAGAGTTCAGTACGGCACCCGCACCGGTCTGTATCCCGCAGCCCAACGGCCACAGCACGCTCAGGGGAGCGTCGTCGTCGACCTTCACGACGTTGCGTTCGTGCGCGATGGCGTGCGTCGCGAACGACGACTGGCCGAAGAACTCCGAGCCCAGTGCGGTGTCGCCGATGTGGAGTGTGCTGCTCCCGTCCTGCCGGACTCCGCCGAAGTTGAACGCCATGAACTCATGGCAGTACGCGGGCGCGCCTTTGCGGCACTGCGTGCATTGACCGCAGCTGTTGAAGCTCAGGACCACCTTGTCGCCGGTGGTCACCTTGGTGACGGCGCTGCCCACGCCGGCCACCACGCCGCTGCCTTCGTGCCCGAACACTCCGGGAAGGGGGAAGGGCAGGTGACCGTCCTTGGCGGCGAGGTCGGTGTGGCAGAGCCCGACCCCCGCGATCTCGATGAGGATCTCGTCGGCCGCCAGAGCGTCGAGCGAAACCGTCTCGAGTGAGAACGGGCCACCGATCTCCTTGACCACTGCCGCGGTGATGTCCATGGGTACTCCTTCGATTGGGGAGATTGGTTCAGCCATTGGTGCCGGGCACTGTGACCCGTACGCCGTCGCAGTCGTCGGTGATGATCAGCTGGCACGACAGCCGCGAATTCGGCTGGACCCCTTCGGTGAATTCGAGTAGTTCACGCTCCTCGTCGGACGCCTCGTCGAACAGCGCTTGTGACCCTTCGCTCACGTACACGTGGCACGTGGCGCAGGAACAACTTCCGCCGCACTCCGCGACGATTCCCAGGAGGTTGTTGCGGACTGATCCATCCATCACGCTCTGTCCACACGGAATGTTGATCTCGTGAACGGATCCGTCGGGCAGCGCATAGGTGACCTTGGGCATGACGTTCTCCGTACTTATGCGATGACGGTGTCGAGAAGCGGTATGCCGAGGTCGGCCAGGCGTCGTGGGTCGATCCGCCGACGCGATGCGATGAGCTTCCTACCCGCCATGAAATCGGCCGGTGAGTTCGCCGACTCCACTGCGGTGACCACCGCGTTCTCGTGGTGGAACAAGGCGAAGCGTCCCGCCGACGGATCTCCGCGGAGCACGATGTCGCGGGCACCCGATACCACGCCGGCGATCTTCAGCTTGAGGTCGAATTGGTCCGACCAGAACCAGGGAACCTCGGCGGACGGGGGCGCGGTTCCCAGGATCGCGGCACACGCCTGCTTCGCCTGTTCGGTCGCGCTGGGAATGCTTTCCAGGCGCAGCAGCCCGTCCACGCCGGCGACGGGGCGCCGCGTCACGTCTCCGATCGCGAGCACCGCCGGGTCGCTGGTACGCGCCAGGCCGTCCACCACGATGCCGTGATCGCAGACAAGCCCCGCCGCGGCGGCGAGTTCGTCCCGCGGGGCCGCCCCGACCCCGATCAGGGCGGCATCACACGCGATCTCGGCGCCATCGTCCAGAACGACACCGCAGACGTGCCCAGAACGACCCGACACGTGGGTGACCTGCGCACCAGTGACGATCGTCGTGCTCCGGTCCCGGTGGTACCTCGCAAGGATGTCCGACAGCCGAGTACTCGCGACCCGGGCCAGCACACGCTGTTCGCGCTCGATGATGGTGACGTCGACGCCGTTGGCCCGCGCGACTGCGGCCACCTCCAGGCCGATGTAGCCGCCCCCGATGATCGCGATCCTCCGCTTCTCGCCGAAGTGCTTGCGGAGGACGCGGGCGTCGGTGAGCGTGCGCAGCGTGACCACACCGCCGAGGTCGGCGCCGGGCACCGGCAACGGCCTGGGCCGGGCTCCGGTCGCCAGGACGAGAACGTCGTAGTCCCAGCCGGTCCCGTCGGCCGAGTACACGCGGCGACCGCGTCGGTCGATGGACGTGATCCGCTCGCCGAGCCGTACCGTGATGTTCTGTTCACGGTAGAACTCCGGTGGCCGCAGCAGCTGCTCGATCTCACCGTCGGCCAACTTCTTGGAGAGCGGGGGGCGCTGGTACGGATAGTCCGTCTCGTCGCCGAACAGCATGATCTCACCGCGGTGCCCGGACTGCCGTAGCAGGCCAACGAGGGTGCCGCCGGCGTGGCCGCCGCCGACGACCGCGACACGGTGGTCCGCGAGGGCCGGCGACTGGTTCATGCCAGTTCCAGGCGAACCGGCAGGTTCTTCAGGCCGCCGACGAAGTTGGTCTGGACGACCTTCCGGTCACCGGTCAGCTGGACGCTCTTGATCCGCGGCAGCAGCTCCTCGAACATGATGCGCATCTCGAGCTTGGCCAGATGCTGGCCGATGCACATGTGCGGCCCGTAGCCGAAGGCGATGTGCCTGTTCGGCCGGCGTTCGATCTGGAACGAATCCGGGTTCTCGAACACGTCGGCGTCCCGGTTGGCGGACTGGTAGAGCAGCATGAAGCGGTCACCCTTGCTGATCGCACGTCCGCGCAACGTGTAGTCCCGGGTGGCCTGCCGGGTGAAGTGCTTGACCGGGGACACCCACCGCAGACCTTCGTTGACCAGATCGGGGACCAGCTTCGGGTTCTGCTGAACCATCGCCAGCTGGTCGGGGTGCAGCGCCAGCTGTTCGATGGTGCCGGCCAGCGTGCTGGACGTCGTGTCATGGCCCGCGGTGGCGATGGCGACGAACCAGCCGTAGGCGAAGGCCTTGGCGAAATACTCACCGTTCTCGTTCCTGGCGGACGCGATGATGGTCGCGAGATCCTCCTGGGGAGCCTTCCTGCGGTCTTCTACGAGCTTGTCGAAGTAGGCGTAGAAGTCGTTGATGGCGGCCGACCACTGCTGGGCGGCGGCCTCGGGGGTGAGCGGCTCGACATCGGCCCGTTGAGCGTCCGGGTCGGCGGCGCCGAAGAACTCCTGGGTGAGGGTCATCATCCGCGACTCGTCCTCTTCAGGCACCCCGAAGAGGCTCATGATGACGTGCAGGGGGTAGAAGAGTGCGAAGTCCTGGACGAAGTCGATGGTGTTCTCGCCACTGCGCAGGTACTTGGCGATCGCCTCCCGGGCCAGGCCCCGGATGGTGTCCTCCCACTTCTTCAGGTTCGCGGGCCGGAACCAGTCGGCGGCGATGTCCTTGACCGCCGTGTGCTCGGGCGGGTCCAGGTAGGTGAGGGTCTCCAGGACACGCAGGCTGCCCCCGGTCAGGCTCTTGGTGAACTCATCGCCCGCCTGGTTCTGCAGGATCGGATTGTGCGAGCCGGGCTCTTGCCCGCCGCCGCTGGTGAAGATGTCGGGCTGGCGCTCGATCTCCATGATGTCGGCGTGCTTGCTGACCAGCCACACCGGGTCATAGCCCTCGACCCTGGCCTGACCGAGCGGGTTGTTCTCACGCAGCCAGCGATAGGCCTCGAACAGCGGGGCGTCATCACGGTGACCCTGGGGAAGAACGACTTGGCGACCGACACGGTCCAGCATGTCGGAGGCTTTCACGGTCTCGGCAGTCATGATTCCTCCAGTGAGAAGGTTCCGGTGCGCTGTCGCCGCTCCTGAGGGTGGCGCCATCGCGTGCAGTGGTTCAATGGTTAGTCCAAAGACTGTGGCGCGCATCACTCCGTGGGAAGAGATTTCTCACCCCCGTCTACCCCCTGCCCTCGTCATGGCATGACGCCATGGGCCGGCGGGTCGGACCGTTGAACGGTCAGCGGTGCGGGGTCTGCGTGATCAGGCCGTGGTAGCGCGAAACGGCCTCGGCGCGGTTCGCGGCGCCGAGCTTGCGAAGCAGATTCTTGACATGAGTCTTGACCGTTCCGGCGGCGATGAAGAGGTTCGCCGCGATCTCGGTGTTCGACTCGCCGTTCGCAAGGTGTCGTAGCACTTCCAGCTCACGCCGTGTCAGGTCTGCCAGCGGCCCCTTAAGGGGGTAGAGGGGCACGGAGGGCGGTGGGAGAACCCAGATGGTGTCCGAGGCCTCGGGGGGCACCGCCGGGGTGAGAACGTCGGAATCGACGAAGCCGTCGATGAGTTCGCTCACCGATCTGGCGTCATCCTGGAGCCGGCTCTTGAGCGAGGTCAGCTGCTCGTGCAGCACGATGCGCTCGAAGACGAATCCCAGGCCTTCGGCGAAGAGCCCGATCAGGTCGCGGTCGAAATCGCCCATCGTTCCCGTTTTTGAGTTCTCGTCGGCGTGAAGCACGCCGACGACGTCTCCCCGCGCGATCAATGGAGCCGCGACGTAGTCCTGCGTGTTCATCAGGGTCTTGAGCTCGTGATGCACGTGTGGATTGTCCTGCGCGCCGTGCACGAGGATCGGCGCGCGACGGCGAACCAGGTCTGTCTCGGGATGTTCTCGATCGAGCCGTCCTGGCGCGGCGCCGCCGACCTGCACCATGGCGTCGGCCAGCCGCGCGTCTCCCCGCACGAACGCAGACCTGGCGATCCACGTGGATCCGCAAAGGCGAGAGAGGAGAGCGCGGTTGTAGCCAAGCCGGCAGATCTCGATCGGTGCCTGCTCGACGAGTTCCCCGATCGAACTCACTGATCGCAACCGTTGCAGTGCCTTGTGGACACCGGTGATGGCGGCAGAACGATCGGCGAGTTCGACGTCTCTGATCGACAGACGTACAGACCCGAGCTGCCTCAGAACTCCGGTGAGCTGAGTTCCCAGCGTGCCGGCGAAACTGTTCTCATGCTCGGTGAGCCTGCGGACGACAAGCTGTTCGGCGGCGCGTAGGGCGCTGTCCGCGGAGTGGAGGTCGAGCGTTCCGTCGGCCGGCGCGATGTACGGCGCCTTCGCGATCGTGGATACGAGCTCGAGGACTTCGCGCGATCTCCGGAGGACGTGTCCCGTGGTTTCCAGTTCGCAATACAACGGCCCGGTTTCGCGGTCATCCGTCCGGTAGGACTGAACGTCGTTGTCCACAGCCATCTCCTCATCGGGTCCGTACACGCCGGCTGAGTCGTGTGAAGCTGCTGTCCTCTACCTATGGACGAATTGTCGCCCTGCACGGGGTTAACACAACGGTCACATACCGAAGATGCTCCCAAAGGGGGGAGAGAACACCCCAAAGGGGGGAGATGCCAGGCCTGAGGGGGTCTTCCCGGCATCCGGGAAGCAGCGGGTGACCGTTGGTAGCGGAGTGCCAGGGGCGCCTTACACTCGCGGTGAAAGGCATGAACGCTCGATCGGAAGGGCACGACGTGGTGCGCAGCCGTGCCGTGGAGCCGGGGCCGTGAGCCCCTCGGCGAATGGAGCCGGGCCCGCCGCCAGGTCGGCGAGCGGGTCTCGGCGGCGTGCCCAGTTGCTGGACCGGGGCCGGACCCTGTCGCGGCGGGCCGGGGATCTCCTGGGCGCCGGGGCGCGAGCGGATACGCCGCGTGATCTCAGCGAACTCGACGTACGGCTCGCCGAGCTGGCCCGGCTGCTCGGGGACCGGCTTGCCACCGCGGTCGTCGCCGGCCCGGAACCCGCGGCGGTGGGCGCTGCGCTGGCGGAGGTCTACGAGGTCCGCTACGAGGTGCATGATTTTCTCGCACATGAACGGCTGCGTCGGCTGGAGGCGCTCGAAGCGGGGCTGGTCGGTCTGCGCAAGGTGCATGATCCGGACACGTTGCTGCATCGCGTGTGTCAGGCCGTGGTCGAGGGCTGCGGGCTGGAACGCGTGATGCTGTCCCGGGTGGAGGGCTCCACCTGGCGGCCGTGGAAGAGCTACGCCGTGCGCGAAGGGGAGGCCGAACGCACCTTCCGGCAGTGGATCAAGGCCATCCCGGAGATCCACCTGGACCACATGGTGCTCGAAACCGAGATGGTCCGGCGGCATGAGCCGGCGATGGTCACCGATCCGGCCAACGACCCCCGGGTCTACCGGCCGCTGTTGGCCGCCTCCGGGCACAGCTCCTACGTCGCGGCGCCGCTGACCTCAGGCGCCCGAGTGATCGGATTCCTGCACGCCGATTACGAGTCTGCGCCGGTGGAGGCGCTGGATCGGGACATCCTGTGGGCGTTCGCGGTGGCGTTCGGCCAGATGTTCGAGCGTGCGGTGCTGCTGACACGCCTGCGTGAGCAGCGTGAGCAGGTACGCGTCGCGATGCAGACGGTGGAGTCGGTTCTGCAGGACCTCGCCTCGGCGGAGATCGACCTGGCCTCCCGGGGCCACGTGACGGCGCTCGCCGCG
>JAOPYO010000249.1 GCA_025964575.1 Actinomycetes bacterium | reverse complement strand
GTCGTCGCCGACGCGTATCTCCATACGGTTCATGCGCTGGTACCAGTACTGCTGCTCGTCCTCGATCCGGGGGAGGAGCTGTTCGCGGCTGAGGGTGCGGGCTTCCTCGATGGTGAGTCGCTCGAAGCGGGCCATGTGTTGATTGTTCCATCTGGCATTGGCTCTGATTGATCGGAAGCTCGAGAAGAGGCTGCACCGGCCACCGCCCGTGGCTCGCCCGGTTCGCTGCGCGAGCACCTTCCACTTAGGTGCACCGGAGCTTGCAACGTTCGGATTGAGCTGGCAGCGCGGTGCTGCCCAACCCCGCCCGGCCGAGCCCGCCCGGCCCCGGGCCGACGACATTTGAGTTGCCTGTGACACGAGGTGGTGCGGTATCGGACCGATGAGTTTCGGGCACACCAGCCGTCTCTACCCGTGTCAACGCACTCAGGCAGCCGGCCGAGAGCCGGTAGGACAGGAGCACGACCGTGAACTTTGGTGAGCACGGCGCGCGGGATGGGGTGGCCGGAAGGGTCGTCTGGCATGTGACGATGTCCTGGACGGGTTCATCGCCGACCGGCACGAGTCGATGGACTGGCTCGGTCTCGACTGGCTTGCGCCGCAGGCTGGGATGTCTGTGGCCGCGAGGAAGGTGATCGACACGACCGGGGCCATCCTGGCGGGCCGTGGCTGGTACGAGGCGGCATCCAACCTCGGCGGCCGGAAAGGGATCTACGGCGGAGCCTGGGACGGGCCGGTGTACGTCCTGACCCACCGCCCCGACCCGGGCCCCGACGACCCGGAGATCAGCTTCGTGTCCGAAGGGATCGACGCCGCGATCTCCACCGCGCTGAAAGCCGCGAAGGCAAGGAACGTCGTCGGTGGGGCGGCGATGAGTTTCCGGCCGCTGTCTCGTCCTAACGGGCGCACTTCAGAACGATCCCGGTGCGATCACAAGGAGCTTCGTTGAGGAAGATCTTCTCGTTCATGGCAATGAGCGTCGATGGCTACCACGCAGGCCCGAACCAGGAACTCGACTGGCAGAACCTCGATGAGGAGTTCAACGCGTTTTCGCTGGAGCAGCTCAGTGAGGTCGACACGCTGCTGTTCGGCCGGGTCACCTACGAGGTGATGGTGGCCTACTGGCCGACGCAACAGGGCACGGACTACGACACCGGCATCGCTGCCAGGATGAACAACGTCCACAAGATCGTCATCTCCCGGACGCTCGATAAGGCCGACTGGTCCAACACCCGGCTCATCACCGACAACATCGACGAGGAACTCGCCGCGGTCAAACAGCGGCCCGGCAAGGACATCGCGATCTTCGGCAGCTCCACGTTGACGGCAAACCTGCTGCGGATGGGGCTCGTCGATGAACTGCGGCTCTTGGTCAACCCAATTGCCCTCGGCGTCGGCCGAACCCTGTTCAAGAGCACCGGCGAAAGAACCCGCCTGGAGCTGTTGAAGACCCGGCCGTTCAAGTCAGGCAACGTCCTGCTCTACTACCGGCCGCAAGCCACAACCCAGACACCCTGAAAGATCTCGATCCACAGGTCTTGACAATTGCTACGTCCGGCTCGAGCAGGGACGAGCCGTCAGTCCCTCGGTCGCCACCCTCGACTCCTTGGCGCGCGCTCTGCGCCTGGACGACACCGAGAAGGGTCACTTGCGGGCCTTGGCGCGCAGCACCCGCCACCGCCCCTTCGCCCGGGAGAGCGTGCCCGAGGCCATCCAGCACCTGATCACGAGTCTGGACCGGCCCGCCTATGTCACCGGCCGCCGATGGGACCTGCTGGACCACCCGGCACTGAAACTCACCGTCTATACCCCGCTCTGACGCGCCCGGCCCGATCCGGATGCGGCGGCGGGAATGCCAGGTACCCGATCGTCCGCACCCGCCGTTGCGGCACAAGAACCGGCGGCAGCGCCCGGGCCGGGATCGGGCGCGTAGGGCAAACGCAGGTAGGCACACAGCACGTTGACGCAGGTCTGGCGGCCCTGTTCCCAGTCGTCGGCTAGCCCGGCCATGGCGTAGGGACTGTAGAAATAAGTTGACAGTCCCATGGCGTACGCCCCGCGACGCGGACAGCGGGTTCGTCGTGACCGAGTTGGGCGGCTGCGGTGGCGAACCGTTCGTTGAACACTCGGGTCGGATCATCAAATGCACGTTGCTGTTCGCGGATTTCTCCGGCTTCGGCCAGCCACTGTTTGCGACAGGTGATCACTAGTGCGAACAACGCCGTGCTCCAGTTCGCCCGCTGACGGATGTCAGCGGCGAGTGCCCTTGGGCTTGTCGAAGCACGGGCCGGTGGAGGGAGGGGGCGAGGTCAGGAGGGAGGCCAGTGCTCCGAGGAGCCCCGAAGGCCGGACGGAGACACGGCGCGGAGCGGTTGGGACGAACGCGTTGGCCAGGGAGCCTAGGGCGTCGAGGAAGGGGTCTTCGGCGGAGTGGTCGCGGAGCGGGGCGGCGGTCATCGGGGGCCTTCGATCTCGGTCGGGCGGGTTGTCTCCGACGGTACCTCGGCCGGAGATCTCGTGGGTGGTGATGGCAGCGCTTTTTGCGGTGGGAGGGGCCGCACGAGCTCACGGGTTCTTCGCGACGTAGATCGTGTTGGCGGACCCGAGGCTCTGCAAGTGGTTGGGGAACATGATGACGTGGGCCCGCAGCCGGTGACCGAGCAGCGGATCCGCGACTGCCTGCGCAACTTCCTCAGATGAACAGCGCCCATGAACGCGTCGACGCCGACTGCGTATCTCATCAGCTTTACCGCACCGACGGAACCGCCGGCGTGAACGGTGATGTCGTAGACGTTGCGGAGCACGCAAATTTTCCGTCAGGCCCGCGTCGAAGGAGCGCCCGCCCGTGGCCGGAGGCCTACCTACGGACCTGCGTGATGCACAAGATCGCTGAGGCGCTGCGTGAGTACTGTGGCCAGGTCCTGCAGCGTGGTCGGAATCGGGCCGCCGACTGCCTCGGCCGTCGGCGAGGCAAGCGGACCCGACATGGGCCGTCGTCGGTTCGTGACGGATCACTGATGGCGCTGCCGACGGTGTTGTGAGGCCTTCCCGCGGCGAAGGGTCGTCCTGGTGGTCTGGGACCCCGTTCTCCCCGCCTAACCTGGGCATATAGGTATCGAGTGAGGTGCGGGTGATGGAATCAGGGGTCGACTACGAGGCGGTGTTCAAGGCCAGCCTGACCCCGTTGCTGGTGCTGACGCCGGAGTTCGTCATCGTGGCGGCCAATGACTCCTATCTGGAGGTGAGCGAACGGACCCTGGCGGACCTGCTCGGCCGGCACATCTTCACCGTTTTTCCCGCCAATCCAGGGGCTCCCAACGATCCCGACGCGCAGGGGGCGGAGATCTTGCGTGCTTCGCTGGCACGGGTGGTGGCCACCGGCCAGCCGGACACCGTGGCGCTGCAAAGGTACGACGTCCAGGCGACCGGCGGGCCGAGGGTGTTCGAGGAGCGGTACTGGAGTTCGGTCAACACGCCCGTTTTCGGCCCCGACGGTGAAGTGAAGCTGATCATTCACCGTGCCGAGGAGGTCACCGGCTTCCTCCAGCAGCTAAGGCGGTCCCGCGGACGCGGCGTCACAGGCGCGAGGGCGGAGATGGAGCCGATGGAGACCCGCGTATACGCTCGCGCCCGCGAGCTCCTGGACCTCAGCGAACGGCTCAAGCGGGCGTACAGACAACAAAGTGAGAGCATGTCGGCGCTGCGGGAGGCCATCGAACGGCAGCGGCGGTTCGTCTTGGACGCCTCCCACGACCTGCGTAACCCGATCACCGGGCTGCTGACCGAACTGGAGGTCGCACTCTCAGAACCGGGCGCCGGCCCCGACACCGACCTGCAGCAGTTCCTGCGCAGATTGCTGCGAGACGCCGAGCGGCTCAACGACCTTGTCGCCGATCTGCTCGAGCTCTCCCGCCTGGACAACTCGACGCCCGCCGCCACCGAACTGGTCGATCTGGCGCACCTCGTCGTGGACGAACTGGGATGCCGCACCCTGAGCGCCGCCGTCCGCACCCGGCTCGATCAGCAGGTGGTGGTGTGCGCCTCCCGGATCCGGCTGGCCCGGCTCCTGAGCAACCTGGTGGCCAACGCCGAACGGCACACCAGTACCAAGATCGAGATCATCGTCACCGCCGAGCCGCCGGATGCGGTCCTGGAAGTCATCGACGATGGGCCCGGCATTGCCCCGGCCGACCGCGAGAGAATCTTCGAACGCCTCCGCCGCCTGGACGATGCCCGTCGCTTGGACCCTGGTGGCTCTGGGCTCGGTCTGCCCATCGCACGCGAGATCGCCCAGGCCTGCGGCGGTCACCTGTGCGCCGCCGACCACCCCACCGGCGCCCGCTTCGTCCTCCGCCTCCCCCTCACCGCCTAGTCTCGTTTTCCGCACATGCCGCATCGCCCCTGGTCGGAGCTTTGCAAGGTCGAGCACTGCCGGTGATCGCTACCTCGTCAACGCCCTCGCTCGCCGCGGCCTTTTGCGCACTGGAAGTTGCCGGAAGACGTCCACATCGACCACAAGACGCTCGTTTTACTGGGGCAGTGCGGTTATTCATGAGGTGCGGTATTCGTGGCTCAGTCGGTGAATGTCGGGGGCTGGCGGTCCTTCCAGGGCACGGCTTGCTCCAGCTGTGCGGCCACCCGCAGTAGCAGGTCTTCCCTGCTACGGCCCGCCTCCGAGTCAGCTCCCCGGCCCCGGCGGTTACCCGCCCCCGCCGGGTAACATCGCGGGCCCCGTCGGTCAAGGTCCGCCCGGGCACCGCCCCGGACTGGGGTACGCGCCCCCGCCCCGGTGACGCGATCGGGTGGGATTCGGAGCGGGCGTGCGGCGGGTTCGTTACGCGGCCCGCTGGTGCAACGCCTGAGTGCGGTGGCCGCTCTGCCAACTCGTCGCGCAGCGGCTATCTCCGAAAGGATTGAGCATGTCCAACGCAGCTTTGTTTCCTGCACAAGATCCTCGGCATCGTGCAGGGAGCCAAGCATGCGCCAGCAACTCGGACCGGTACGGTGCGGTCCGAGTTGCTGGATCGGCGCTGATGGTCACGTGGTCATCGCCTACCGGGCGGATACCTGCTGGGCGGGGGGCGCGGCCACTGTGTGGCCAGTGGTTCGCGCCGTCCGCCGGGGCAGGAGAAGTCCGATGAGCGCTCCGGCGAAGGCCAGTGCTGCCGCTGTTGCGATGGCAGACCCGAAGCCGTCGCTGAATGTCTTCGCGGAGCCGAGTCCGCCCCGGGTTGTGAAAACGCTGTGGTGATCGCGATCCCGAAGGCGCCGCCGAGTTGGCGGACCGTGTTGAACGTACCCGAAGCAGCACCGATCGCCGCCATCGGTACCGCCCCGATGACAGCGCTCTGCGCCGCCGGGATCGCCATCGCGATGCCGACTCCGGAGATCACGAACGGGAGAATCAGTGGCGGATAGGTCAACCCAAACCCGGCGATCAGCGCGATCCACCCGAATCCGACCGCCTGCAGCAGCAGCCCGGCCACCACCAGCGGCCGCGCGCCGATTCTATTTACCTGCTTGCCCGCGACCGGCGCGACCACGAAGAGCGCCACTGTCCACGGTGCCAGCAACAATCCTGTGGCGATTGGACCGTGCCGCAGTACGACCTGCAGAAATTGGGCAAAGAAGAACGCGCCGCTGAAGGTGCATGCGAACAAGAGGAACCCGGCGGTATTGCCAGCGGAGAAGGCGCGCGTTGCGAAGAAACGCATCGGTATCAGCGGGGCGTCGGCACGCAACTCCCAGCTGACGAATACGACGAGCGCGATCGCGCCGCCGGACAGCGCCGCGACGACCTCGGCGCTAGCCCAACCGGATTCGTTTCCCCTGATCAAACCCCA
>JAOPYO010000331.1 GCA_025964575.1 Actinomycetes bacterium | reverse complement strand
TTGCAGCGTGCGCGGGCCGAGCCGGTCGGTGTACCGGCCGGGCAGGTGCCGCATCGTCTGGGCCAGCTCACGATGCCCCATCCCCGTCATACCTCCACCCTTACGCCGGATCCGCCGAGGCCGCCAGTCCACGCCCAGGCGAACCAGATAAAACGCCCCTATCACCACAGAGTTAGCCATACCGTCACCAAAATCCCCTGAGTGTGTCCCGCGGTGCGCCGCAGCCATGCCATCCCGTACCCATTGCGCTCGGCGCCACAGCGGGGTTGGATCAGACCTTCCTGATTCTTGGGGTGATCAAGGGCATGCCCCCCGGCCGGAGATTCGGTCAATCAAGCCCTATCAGCACAGGGAGTCGTAGAAGCCCTCATAGAGCAGGGCGTCCGGATGGCCTCCTCCGGGCTTGATGGCCGACTGGTTCGACTGGCCATGGTCGGTGACGTCGTACAGAAAGCGGGTCTGGCCGAAGACGAACGGCAGGTTCTGTGTCCACGTTGAGATTCCGCCGGCGGACACACACATTGGCTGAATGCTTGCTCCGCGAGGCCAGGTGTCCCGCAAACGCGACGCCGGATGTCACTGGCCGCCGGGGAGGCCATCGGATACGACCCGGTCGATGACGCCGAGGAGTCCGCGGCGGCCATCGCCGAGGCCGGGCCGCCAGAGCCCGTCACGGACGCGGAGATCGAGGTGCTGTGCGACCAGGCGCAACAGCTTGCCGCCCGGCTGCGCCGCGAAGGCGTCCGCTGACCCGGGCCAACATTCTCCTCGAAGGGTTCTCGCCATCGTTCGCTGGAGCGGCAGGAGTCGAACCTGCTTTTCGCCGGTTTTGGAGACCGGCCGCCTAACCGTTGGCTCACTCCATCGGGTGGTTCTGCTTTCTTCGATGCGTCTAAGGATGCGTTGGTTCACGATCGGTCGCAATGTATTTTCGGCACCCGCCGCCGCCGCGGTCTCGCGGCCGTGACCAGCGTTGACCTATCGTGTGTCGCATCCGACGTGGAGGATGCGTTCATGCTGTTGCTCAGCCGGATCGTTGAACGGATCCTCGAGCTTCCTCCCGCGCTCACCCGGGATGTCCGGGTGACCCGGGACCTGCGTGCTCCCCTGGACGACGGCGTCGAATTGCTCGCGGATCTCTACCAGCCGCGGCATGTGCCGAACGCCCCGACCGTGCTGATCCGCTCTCCGTACGGCCGCCGCGGCTGGGTCGGCTTCCTCACGGCCCGGCCGCTGGCCGAACGCGGCTATCAGGTGCTGGTCCAGTCCTGCCGGGGCACCGGGGGTTCGGGCGGCGACCTCGACCCGTTCGGCCAGGAGCGGGCGGACGGTCTGGCCACGCTGGACTGGGTCGAGAGGCAGGCGTGGTTCCACGGCGATCTGCTGACCTTCGGCCCCAGCTATCTCGGCTACGTGCAGTGGGCGATGGCGCCGGAGGCCGGTGATCGGATCACGGCGATGTCGGCGATGGTGACGGCGTCGCAGTTCCGGGACCAGACGTACATGGGCGACACCTATACGCTGCGTGGCACGCTGTCGTGGAGTGCCCTGATGGTGGGGCAGGAGCAGAATCGCCTGCTGGCACAGGTCCGCGACGCGGTCGGCAACCGCAGGGTGCTGGCCGCCATGGATCATCTGCCGCTCGGCGAGGCCGACCTGATGGCCACCGGCAGGCGGGTCGAGTGGTTCCAGCAGTGGCTCGGCTGCTCCGAACCCGACCACCCCTATTGGGTGAGCGAGCGGGACCACCGGGCCCGGGTCCCGGAGGTGACCGCGCCGGTCACCATGATCGCCGGTTGGTACGACCTGTTCCTGGATGACCAACTGGCGGACTACACGGCGCTGCGGGCGGCCGGGCGTAACCCTTATCTCACCGTCGGCCCGTGGTCCCATACCGATCCCAAGGCGTTCGGAGCGGCGATCCGCGACGCGCTCGAGTGGTTTCCGGCGCAGGTCTCCGGTGACACCAGCGGGCTGCGTGAACAACCCGTACGCCTGTTCGTGCAGGGCGCGCAGGAGTGGCGGGACTACCCCGAGTGGCCCCCGCCCGGAACGGTCGAGACCGCCTGGTACCTGCACCCCGGCGGCGCGCTCACGGCCGGAGAGCCCGCCGAGTCGAACCCGGACCGGTTTCGCTATGACCCCTCGGATCCGACGCCCGGCATCGGCGGGCCACTGCTGGGACCGGGCGCGGGCCGCAAGGACAACGCCGCGCTGGAGGCCCGGCCGGATGTTCTCGTCTATACCGGCGATGCTCTGTCCGAGCCGCTCGAGATCATCGGGCCGGTGAGCGCACGCGTCCACCTGCGTTCCAGCCTGGACCACACCGACGTGTTCGTACGGCTCTGTGACGTCGATGCCCGGGGCCGTTCGTGGAACGTCTGCGACGGCATCCAGCGGGTCACGCCCGAACGGTTCCCCGCCGGATCCGACGGCGTCCGGCAGGTGGAGGTGCGGCTATGGCCGACGGCCTACCGATTCCGCCCAGGCCATCGCCTCCGGATACAGGTCTCGAGCGGATCGCACCCGCGCTTCGCCCGCAACCCCGGCACCGGGGAGCCCCTCGCGACCGCGATCCGATTGGTCGCCGCCGAACAGGAGATCCTCCACGATCCGGAGCATCCGTCGGCGATCATCCTGCCGGTGGCCTGACGCCCCTCACAGATCCGGGTCGGTGGCCTTCGCCGTCGCCACCGGCCGGATCGACTGCCGCAGCGGTACGATCATCATCGAGAAATCGGCGGAGGCGACGATGCGCTCCTCGATGTCGGTGACCCGGCATTCGACGATGACGAGCTGCCGGCCCGCCTTCACCACCTCGGCCCGGGCGAAGACGAGATCGCCGTGCGGACGGCCCAGATAGCGGACGTGCAGGTCGGCGGTGACCAGACTCTGCTTGCCGTGCTCGAAACCACTCCCCCGGGCCGCCGCCGTGCCCGCGGCCACGTCGATCAGCGTCGCGATGGCGCCGCCGTGCAGGTTCCCGGTGCTGTTGAAAGCCTGCTCGCGCACTGGCATGGACACGACCGCGTGCCGCTCGCCCATCTCGACGATCTCCAGATCGAGGAGCTCATGCAGCGGGGTGTCACTTTGCAACGCGGAACGCACGAAGTCCCGATCCGTCTCGGGCAGATCGGCGATCCGGATCGTTCCTTGCGGCATATCATGCCCTGTGGTCATGGAGACATCATATTGATGATCCCTTTCATGGCCGTTCGACCTACCTCGGTACCCACTCATGGTGACCAACTCATTGCTTAACGACGTTGGATGGACCCAAAGTTCATCCTCAATGACAGCCACGTGATAAACCAAAGCAGCGTCAACCGACCCTTGTGGTCATGAGAAGGCGAAGGGGGCCCGCCATGCGGCATGCACAGGATGGGGCGGCCGCGGCCATGAACGCCGCGTCCCGGGTTCTCGTCGTCCGGGGCAAGAACGAGCCTCAGGAGTTCGAGAACCCCGACGTCGCCTGGGCCACACGTGCCCGCGAGGGGGTCTGGGCGCCGACCAAGGACGGGCAGCGGATCCACATCGCCATCGAGTGCGCTGCGGGCGACCGGGCGGCTACGGTGCTCCGGCCCAGCCTGCGGGTGTTCGTCGGCATCGAGGTCGACACCGACATCGTGGCGCAGACCACCGCTTCGGGGATACGCCTGGTCACGGTGCTGCACGGGCCTGAAGCACCAGCGGAGTTCCGCTTCCCCGTCACCCTCTCCGATGGCCTCGTCCTGGAGACCATGCCGTCCGGCGGGTTCGACGTGGTGCACGTGCGCTACGGCGCCACTGTCGGCCGCTTCTACACCCCTTGGGCGTGCGACTCGATGTTCCGCCCGATCAACGCGGACTACCGGCTGGACGGATCGACGGTCGTGATGCGCGTGCAGCACCAGGGTGCCATCTACCCAGTGGTCGCGGACCCGCTGTACGCCCGCTGACCGCGAGCCGTCAGCACTGCTCGTCCCACGCCCTCTCCGCGGCGCGACACTCCTCGACACGGGCGCACCAGACCTTCTGATCGAGGGCCGGAAGGCGAGTGCTGCTCCTAAACTGGTCACCAGGCCGAATGTGACGGGAGCACCGTGATCTTCACGCATGACACCGAGCACGCCCTCGGCGCCGTGGTGGACCTGATCAACACCGGGCCCACCGCCGGCGAGGCCGAGCAACTGCCGGATGTGGCGGCACTGCAGGCGTATGTCGACCGCAACCTCATCAGCGACGTCCCCGAGCTCACCTTCGCCGACGTGGCCGCGGTGCAGCGGCTCCGTGCCGCCTTCCACGACGTGTTCGCCGCAGCGGAGATCACCACCACCGTGTCGCTGATCAACCGCATCGTCGGAGCCGCCCGCACCACCCCCCACCTCACCGACCACGACGGGCACGACTGGCACGTCCACTTCTTCGGGCCGGGCGCCCGGATCGCCGAGCATCTGTCGACGGAGTGCGGAATGGCTCTCGCCTTCGTGGTCTCGGCCAGGGAGCTGGACCGGCTGCGGACCTGTGAGGCGCCCGACTGCTCACGGGTCTTGGTCGATCTGTCCCGGAACCGGTGCCGCCGCTACTGCGACAGCCGTACGTGCGGCAACCGCATGCACGTCGCGGCCTACCGGGCCCGCCAGCGGGAGGCCATCGCCTGATCACAGGGCCCGGATGCTCAGGACGGGTTCATGATGGAGAGCGCGGCGACGGCGGCGAGTGCCCGGCGGGCGCCGGCGGCATCGTGGACGCGGAAGACCTGGGCGCCGAGCCAAGCGGAGACCCCGAGCACCGCCATCGTGCCGACCCCGCGCTTCTCCACCGGCTGGCCGAGGGTCTCGCCGATGAAGTCCTTGTTGGAGACCGAGACCACCACCGGCAAGCCGGTGGCGGTGAGCTCGCCGAGCCGCCGGGTGGCCTCCAGAGAGTGCCTGGTGTTCTTGCCGAAGTCGTGCGCCGGGTCGATGAGGATCGCATCGCGGCGTACGCCCAGCGCGACCGCCCGCTCTGCCTCGGCGGTCACGTGCGCGACGACGTCGGCGACCACGTCGCCATAGGCGACGCGATGCGGCCGTGTCCGGGGCCGCTGACCGCCGGCGTGCGCGCAGACCAGGCCGATGCCGTGTGCGGCGGCCACCTCGGCGAGCCGAGGGTCGACGCCTCCCCAGGTGTCGTTGAGCAGGTCGGCGCCGGCGACCGCCACGGCCTCCCCGACCTCGGCCCGCCAGGTGTCGACGCTGATCACCAGGGCCGGATGGCGGTCCCGCACAGCGGTGACGAGATCGACGACACGCCTCAGTTCCTCGGTCACGTCGACCTCATCGCCGGGGCCGGCCTTCACCCCGCCGATGTCGACGATGTCCGCGCCCTCGGCCACGGCCCGGTCGACCGCTGCCATGGCGGCGTCGAAGCCGTAGGTCGCGCCACGGTCGAAGAAGGAATCCGGTGTGCGGTTGACCACTGCCATCACCGCGAAACCGTCGAAGGAACGCGTGCCCAGCCGCAGCGGCGGCCGCGGGGGGACGGTCATCCGCGAACCCCCCGCAGGAGGTCCCGCAGCAGACCCCGGCGGCGGGGGCGGCGGGCGACGTACACCACTCCGGCCCGGATCTCGACGTCATAGGCGGGCAGCCCACGCCGCGCCGGGCCACGCCGAACGTCTCCCCCGTCCAGCGCGAACAGAGCGCCGTGCAGCGGGCATTCCAGGCAGTTGTCCACCAGCCTCCCCTTCGCCATTCGCGCGGCCCCGTGCGTGCACATCCAGCCGACGGCGTAGAGCCGGTCGCCGTCCCGGCACAGGACGACGGGCAGCCCCGCGACCCGCCGGATCTCGCCTGGGGCGATCTCACCGTACTCGCAGGCCCGGACGAACCCAGCGGCCCATCGCGGGTCGCCCGGGAGGTGGGTGCGGCGCCGGAGGAACCTCATGGTGATCACAGCGTCACACATCCCGGCTTGCCCACGCCATGGCGGACACTTTCCGTGGCCGTCCACCCCCATTCGCGTGACCTGGATCACGAACGCGATTCGGTCGAACTGGCCCTGGGCTCGTCACTACCCCAAGTCGGTCGCTAACCTCATATTTCACACGCATCGAGTGAAATCCCACCCGATGGACACCCGACGTTCTTCCGTCCGTAGCCAGGAGGTTCCGCTGACCAGGCGAGCACTCATCATCGGGATCACGGGGCAGGACGGCTCATATCTCGCAGAACATCTTCTGGCAGAAGGTTACGAGGTATGGGGGCTGGTCCGAGGCCAGGCCAACCCGCATGTGGCGCGGCTGCGCAAACATATCGGTGACGTCCAGATCACCACGGGTGACCTGCTCGATGGCGGCAGCCTCATCTCCGCGATGGAGCGGGTCCGGCCGGACGAGGTCTACAACCTGGGCGCCATCTCGTACGTGCCGATGTCGTGGCAGCAGGCCGAGCTGACCGCGGAGATCACCGGCATGGGCCCGCTGCGGGTACTGGAGGCGATCCGGGTGATCAGCGGCATCAGCGCCTCCCGCTCGCCCGCCGGCGGGCAGGTCCGCTTCTACCAGGCGTCGTCGTCGGAGATGTTCGGCATGGTCCGGGAGACGCCGCAGAACGAGCGAACGCCCTTCCACCCGCGCAGCCCGTACGGCGTCGCGAAGACCTACGGGCACTACATCACCCAGAACTACCGCGAGTCGTACGGGATGTTCGCGGTGAGCGGCATTCTGTTCAACCACGAGTCGCCGCGGCGCGGCGCGGAGTTCGTCACCCGCAAGGTCACCCTGGGCGTCGCGCGGATCAAGCTGGGGCTGGCGAGTGAACTGCGCCTGGGCAATCTGGAGGCTCGCCGCGACTGGGGCTTCGCCGGCGACTACACACAGGCGATGCACATGATGCTGACCCAGGAGACTCCCGAGGACTACGTGATCGGCACCGGTCGGACGCACTCGGTGCGTGAGCTGGTCGAGTACGCGTTCTCCTGCGCAGGGCTGAACTGGGAGGAGCACATCGTCCTTGACTCCAAGTACACCCGCCCGGCCGAGGTCGACCTGCTGTGCGCCGATCCGAAGAAGGCGCGCGGTCAGCTCGGCTGGGAGCCGAAGGTGGGTTTCGAGGAGCTCGTCTCGATGATGGTCGAGTCCGATCTTGAGTTGCTGTCCCGCTCGGACCGCCCCGAGGACGAGCCCTTCAGCCCCGATCACTGGTGAGCCCTCCACAGCCGGGATCTCGCACTTAACAGCGACATGAACTGCGGAGTCACGTTCCGTCGGACGTGATCCTTCCGTGAGGTGGCTCCGTGCGAAGATGACCGCTATGAGTGCCACCGTGCGATTGTCCTCGGCGACAGGCCGCTGGATTCTGCTCGCCACCGTCCTCGGCTCCGGCGTCGCCATGCTGGACGCCACGGTCGTCAACGTGGCGCTTCCCCGGATCGCCGAGGATCTGGGGGCCTCGATGTCGGGTCTGCAATGGACCATCAACGCCTACACACTGACCCTCGCCGGGTTCATTCTGCTGGGCGGTTCGCTGGGGGACCGTTTCGGCCGGCGCCGGCTGTTCGTGATCGGCGTGATCTGGTTCGCCGCCGCCTCCGCGCTGTGCGGGGCCGCGCAGAACATCCCGATGCTCATCGCCGCGCGGGCCCTGCAGGGTGTGGGCGGCGCACTGCTCACCCCCGGCGCGCTGGCGATCATCCAGGCATCCTTCCTGGCCGATGACCGCCCACGGGCGGTCGGCGCCTGGTCGGGCCTGGGCGGGGTGGCCGGGGCCGTAGGCCCCTTCCTCGGCGGCTGGCTGGTGACGTCGGCGGGCTGGCGCTGGGTGTTCCTGCTCAACATTCCGCTCGCCGCGATCGTCGTGCCCGTGGCACTGCGGCACGTTCCAGAGAGCCTCGACGAGGGCGCGCACGGCCGCTTCGACGTGCAGGGGGCGGTGCTGGCGATACTGGCCCTGGCCGGGGTCACCTATGCGCTGACCGAGGCCCCGGGCGGGCAGACCGCACCGGCCGTCATCGCCGTGGCTGCGGTGGTCGGCATCGCGGCCGGGGCGGCCTTCGTCGTGGTCGAGCGGCGCCGGTCGGGGGGCCGGGGACCGCAGCCCATGCTGCCGCTGGAGGTCTTCGCCTCCCGCCAGTTCTCCGCCGTCAACGCCGTCACCTTCGTGGTGTACGGCGGGATGGGCGTGATGTTCTTCCTGTTCGTCCTCAATCTGCAGGTGGTCGCCGGATACTCCCCGATCGCCTCCGGGACGGCCCTGCTGCCCGTGACCATCCTGCTGTTGCTGCTGTCATCCCGTGCGGGTGCGCTGGCCCAGCGGGTCGGGCCCCGGCTGCCCATGACCGCCGGGCTGACGGTGGCCGCGATCGGGATGCTGCTGCTCACCCGGATCGGCCGGCACCCCTCGTATCTGCTCGATGTGCTGCTTCCCGTGACGGTCTTCGCCCTCGGCCTGGCCGGGGTCGTCGCGCCGCTCACCGCGACCGTGCTGGCGACCGCCGATGTACGGCACGCGGGGATCGCCAGCGGCGTCAACAACGCGGTGGCCCGGGCCGCAGGGCTGCTGGCGGTGGCCGCCATCCCGCCGCTGGCCGGGCTGACCGGTGACGCCTACACCAACCCCTCCGCCTTCTCCGCCGGATTCCGCACCGCCATGGTGGTGAGCGCCGTTCTGCTGCTCGCGGGAGCCGTGCTGACGTACCTCACCGTCCACGACGACGTACTGCGCACCGCGCCCGTGGCGGCCGAGCCGGAGTGCAAGATCCACTGCGCCGTGGGCGCGCCGCCGCTCGAGCCGGACCGTTCCCGGCAGGTGGCCTGACGCTCCACTTTGTTCTCTGAAAAGAGAAAGTACGAGAGATCTTGAAGAAAGGTCTTCTCAGGTCGGGCGAAAGTAGGTACTGTCGCGCCAGATGCCTTGGAAGGGGACGGCGTGATGCGGATGACGGCCCGCCCGGAGAACGCACATCAGTCGCGGCTGTTGCACCTGCTCCGCGACGAAGGCCCCCAATCGCGGGCGGAACTCGGCGATGTCGTCCAGCTGTCCCGCTCCAAGCTCGCCCTTGAACTGGACCGCCTGGCCGAGTTGGACCTCGTGGAGGCGGCAGGACTGGCGGCCTCCCGGGGCGGCCGGCGATCCGGGATCATGCGGCTCTCTCCGCGGCTGAGGTTCGTCGCCTTCGACATCGGTGCCAGCTCTGTCGACGTCGCCGTGACCAACGGCGAACTGGAGATCCTCGGCCATGTCTCGGAACCCTGCGACGTACGGCAGGGCCCTACCGCAGTGCTCGATCGCGCGCTGGATCTTCTGGGGAAGCTCCGCGACGAGGGCCTGATTCCAGAGATCCATGGCACCGGCATCGGCGTGCCCGGCCCGGTGAGCTTCCGCGAGGGCACGCCTGTCGTGCCCCCGATCATGCCGGGCTGGGACCGATTTCCGGTCCGCGACGTCATCAGCCAGGAGCTGGGTTGCCCGGTGCTGGTCGACAACGACGTCAACCTCATGGCCCTGGGTGAACTGCACGGCGGGCTGGCCAGGTCGGTCGACGACTTCCTGCTCGTCAAGATCGGCACAGGCATCGGATGCGGGATCGTCGTGGACGGCACCATCTACCGCGGCATGTCCGGCAGCGCCGGCGACATCGGCCATATCCGGATCACCGACGACGGTCCAATGTGCGCCTGCGGCAACGAGGGGTGCCTCGAGGCCTACTTCGGCGGCGCCGCGCTGGCCAGGGACGCGCTCACCGCGGCTCGCGCGGGCCGGTCGCCCTTCCTCGCCGAGCGGCTGCGGGAAGCGGGTCGCGTCACCGCCGAGGACGTCGCGGCGGCCGCGGCGGCCGGTGATCCGGCGGCCGTGCAGATGATCAGGGAAGGAGGGCGGCGGGTCGGCCAGGTGCTCGCCGGTCTCGTCAGCTTCTTCAACCCGGGCCTGGTGATCATCGCGGGCGGTGTGGCCAAGCTCGGGCACACGCTGCTGGCCGAGGTGCGCAGCGTCGTCTACCGCCGGTCACCCCCGCTGGCGACGGGCAACCTGCCGATCGTGCTTTCAGAACTCGGGGACACGGCCGGGGTCATCGGGGCGACCCGGCTCATCAGCGATCACATCTTCGCAGCCGCCTAGCCACAAACGGCCGCTCAGGAGGTCACATGACCACATCCGAGTCCGCCCCCCTGCTCACCATGAGCGGCATCGTCAAGGAGTTCCCCGGCGTCCGCGCCCTGGACGGCGTGGACCTGGAGGTCCGCGCCGGCGAGGTGCACTGCCTGCTCGGCCAGAACGGGGCGGGCAAGTCCACCCTGATCAAGGTGCTGGCCGGCGCCCACCCGCCCGACGCCGGCGACATGCTCTGGGACGGCGAGCCCGTGCGGCCGGCCGGCCCCACAGCGGCGATGCGGCTCGGCATCGCCACCATCTACCAGGAGCTCGACCTGGTGGAGGGACTCACCGTCGCCGAGAATATCTTCCTCGGCCATGAGACCGCCCGTCTCGGCTTCAGCCGGCGGGGCGAGATGAACAAGACCGCTCATCAGCTGCTCGGCCGGCTCGGGCACGGTGAGATCTCCCCCACCCTGCCGTTGGGGCGGTTGCCCGCGGCTGGCCGGCAGATCGTGAGCATGGCCCGGGCTCTGTCCCACGACACCCGGCTGATCATCATGGACGAGCCCTCGGCCGCACTCGCCCATGACGAGGTCGCGAATCTCTTCCGGATCATCCGGGAGCTCACGGCCTCCGGCGTCGCGGTCGTCTACATCTCGCATCGCCTGGCGGAGATCCGCGAGATCGGTGACCGGGTGACCGTGCTCAAGGACGGCCGCACCGTCGCCGTCGGGCTGCCCGCCCGTACGACTCCGACCGCGGAGGTCGTCGCGCTCATGACCGGGCGGAGCACCGAGCACGCCTTTCCGGAGCGGACCGGGATGCCGGGCGACGAGATCCTGCGGGTGGAGGGACTGGCCTTGCCGGGCCGGTTCACCGACGTGTCGTTCTCCGTGCGTGCCGGAGAGATCGTCGGACTGGCCGGGTTGGTCGGCTCCGGCCGCTCGGAGATCCTCGAAACGGTCTACGGCGCCCGCCGGCCGTCCGCCGGGCGGGTCCTGATCGACGGCAGACCGCTCCGGCCGGGCTCGACGAGCGTGGCGGTCACGGCCGGGATCGGGCTGGCGCCAGAAGAACGCAAGGCGCAGGGCCTGCTGATGTACGAGTCGGTCGGACGCAACATCACCGCGGCCTCGATGCGGCGCTACTCCCGGCTCGGCTGGCTGGACCGGCGTCGTGAGGCGCGCGACGCCGCGGAGATGGTGCGGACGTTGGACATCCGGCCCGCCGACCCGGACCGGCCCGTCCGCGCGCTGTCCGGCGGCAACCAGCAGAAGACGGTCTTCGCCCGCTGGCTGCTCAAAGGATGCCGGCTCCTGCTGCTCGACGAGCCGACCCGCGGCGTCGACGTCGGCGCGAGAGCCGAGCTGTACGCCCAGGTGCGGGCCCTCGCGGCCCAGGGGGTGGCGGTCCTCCTCGTCTCCAGCGAAGTGCCCGAGGTCCTTGGCCTCGCCGACCGGGTGCTGGTGATCCGCGAAGGCAAGATCGTCCACAAGGCCGCGGCGACCGACCTCGACGAACACCGCGTCCTGGACCTGATCATGGAAGGAAGCTCCCTGTGAACGAGCGCATCCAGGACGCGTCGGCACCGCCCGCCGACGAGCACGAGCGGGTCGAGGCACTGGCCGCCGAGGCGGCGTCCACAGGCCCGTCGGCCGGCCCGTTCGCGGGGCTGGGCGGCCGCAGCGAGTTCCGGCATCTGGCGCTCGTCGTGGCGCTCGCCATCCTGTTCGCCCTCGGCGCCGCGATGAAGCCCGACACCTTCGCGACGACCGAGAACGTCATTCAGATCCTGACGCTCGCGTCGGTCATCGGCGTCATGACGGTCGGCATGACCTTCGTGATCATCGGCGGTGGCATCGACCTGTCCGTCGGAGCACTGGTCGCGCTCGCCTCCGTATGGTCGACGACCGTCGCGACCCAGTCGTACGGCATCGCCGGGATGATCTTCAGCTCGCTGGTGGTGGCGACGGTGTGCGGCCTCGTCAACGGGGCGCTCATCGCCTACGGCCGGCTGGTGCCCTTCATCGTGACACTGGCGATGATGGTGGCCGGGCGCGGTCTCGCCGAGCAGCTCTCCGACCGCAAGTCGCAGATCGTCACGGTGAACTCGTTCCTCGACATCGCCCTGACCAAGCTGCTCGGGATCCCCCTGCTCGTCTACATCTTCCTGGCCGTCGTGGCCGTCGGGTGGGTCGTCCTCAACCGCACCACCTTCGGGCGGCGCACCTATGCCGTCGGCGGAAACCCGGAGGCTGCCCGGCTGGCCGGCATCAACGTCCCGCTGCACACCTGCCTGCTCTACGTGGTGTCCGGCCTGTGCTGCGGCATCGCGGCGATCATGACCACCGCCCAGACCAACACCGGCGCCAGCACGCATGCCCCCAACTACGAACTCGACGCCATCGCCGCC
>JAOPYO010000235.1 GCA_025964575.1 Actinomycetes bacterium | reverse complement strand
CCGTGCTACCGCCTTGAAAGAGCGGCGACGATCAGCCCCGGCGTAAGGGCGGCCGTGGCGGCGAGGCCCCTGTAGTGAGCTGGGCCTGGCCGTCGGCGCTGGACTCCCGGTCGCTCCCGCTCTCGGTGCCAGTGACAACCTGAAACGCCTTGTGGGCCATCTGAGCTGGACCGCTGGAGCCGTAGGTGGGATGCCTTCGCATGCCCGAGTCTGTCACTCGATCACTTGTGATCACGCTCAGTCTCAGTGCCAAATGAGTGACGAATGATCAAGAGGCCGGTTCCCCAAGCGTGGGAACCGGCCTCTGACGTGCGCCTGGAGAGTGGGCGATACTGGGTTCGAACCAGTGGCCCCTCGCTTGTAAGGCGAGTGCTCTACCGCTGAGCTAATCGCCCCAGGGGTCCGGGGACTTGCGTCCCCGGCGACCGGGCAAGCGTACCCGGTCTGGAGGGCCGACCGCGAAACCATTGTCCGGAACCCTCTGTGACCTGCGGTTGGGCATATTTGCTGAGAGGCAGGGGGAGGATCTTGCCTATGAACTCCGCAGGAAGCCAGGTCGCCGCCGCTCGGAGGTTGCGGCACGCGAACCTGGTGTCCCTGCGGGTGGCCGCTGCGGCCGCGTTGGGCGGGTTCCTGTTCGGTTTCGACTCGTCGGTCATCAACGGAGCGGTCGACGCGATCAGGCAACAGTTCCACCTCAGCTCAGGGGTGGTCGGGTTCGTGGTCTCGTCGGCCCTGCTGGGATGCGCGGTCGGTGCCTGGTTCGCAGGGCCGTTGGCGGACCGGTTCGGCCGGATCCGGGTGATGGTCATCGCCGCCATGCTGTTCGTGATCAGTTCGGTGGGCTCGGGGGCGGCCTTCACCGCCTGGGATCTGACGTTCTGGCGGCTCGTGGGTGGCCTGGCCATCGGAGCGGCGTCGGTGATCGCGCCCGCGTACATCGCGGAGATCGCGCCCGCTGAGATGAGAGGCAGACTGGGCTCGCTGCAGCAGTTAGCGATCGTGTTGGGCATCTTCGCCGCGCTGCTCACGGACTATCTCCTGGTGCGGATCGCCGGGGGAGCGAGTAAGGACGTTCCCTGGGATGGCCAGGCATGGCGGTGGATGTTCGCCAGTGCCACGATCCCCGCGCTGGTGTACGGCGCGTTATCTCTGATGATCCCCGAGTCGCCCCGCTATCTGGTGAAGAAGAACCGGCTCGTCGAGGCTAAGCGGGTGCTGCAGCGGATCATGGGGCGGGGCGATATCGACCAGAAGATCCAAGAAATCCATGAAACCCTCCAAACGGACCGGCCGGTCCATCTCCGTGAGCTGAGGGGTCCGCGCTTCGGGCTGCTGCCGATCGTGTGGGTGGGCATTCTGCTGTCGGTGTTCCAGCAGTTCGTCGGCATCAATGTGATCTTCTACTACTCGTCGACCCTGTGGCGGTCTGTGGGCTTCAGTGAAAGCGACGCGACCCTGACCTCGGTCATCACCTCGGTGACCAACGTGCTGACGACGCTGGTGGCGATCGCCCTGATCGACAAGATCGGCCGCAAACCGTTGCTGATCTTCGGGGCCGCCGGCATGACCGTCACCCTCGGTATCCTGTCGATTGTTTTCGCCACGGCACAGGTGGTCAACGGGCAGCCACAGCTGGGCCCGGTGGCCGGTCCGATTGCGCTGATCGCCGCCAACGTCTATGTGTTCGCGTTCGGCTGTAGCTGGGGGCCGGTCGTGTGGGTGATGCTCGGAGAGATGTTCAACAACTGGATCCGCGCATCCGCGTTGGCCGTGGCCGCCGCCGCGCAATGGCTGGCCAACTGGGCGATCACCACGACGTTCCCCGTGTTGGCCAAGATCGGGCTGGGCCTGGCGTACGGGGTGTACACCTTCTTCGCGCTGCTTGCGCTGATCTTCGTGATCAAGGCCGTCCGGGAGACCAAGGGCAAGGAGCTCGAAGAAATGTAGTGAGTGCGAGCCGTGTCAGACGTCTGGATGATCCTGTTCCGCGAGGAAGCGCTCGAATTCAGCGCCCAGCTCCTCGGCGGTGGGCATGTTCTGTTCGGACGCGAGCAGGCTTTCCCGGTCGGCTGATCCCGCGAACGCGTCGTACTGCTGTTCCAGGGCCTGGACGACCTTCTCCACCTCGTCGGAGCCGGCGATCTGGTCGGCGATCTCCGTATTGGTGCGTACGGCCGCGGCCCGCAGCTCGTCGGAGGGGAGGGCCAGGCCGGTGGCGGCGGCGACGGCGTCGAGGGCGGTGACGGCGGCGGCCGGATAGTCGGACTGCGCCAGATAGTGCGGGACGTGCACGGCGAAGCCGATGGCATTGTGGCCGGCCTGCCCGAGCCGCAGCTCGAGCAGGGCGGAGGCGCTGCCCGGCACCTGTACGCGGCCGAACCACGGACGCGGTCCGGTGATGAGTTCCGGCCGGGTGCCGTGCGGGGTCAGCCCCACCGGGCGGGTGTGCGGCACCCCCATCGGGATGCCGTGGAAGCCCACCGTCAGCGAGACGCCGAGGCGCTCGACCAGGGAACGAACATTCGCGGTGAAGCCCTCCCAGAGCCGGTCCGGCTCGGGGCCGGTCAGGAACAGGAACGGGCTGCCAGTCGCGTCCTGTACAAGATGGACCGCCAGCTCGGGGGCGTCGTAGTCGTCCCAGTGGTCCTGGTCGTAGGTCATCACGGGCCGCCGGGCCCGGTAGTCGATCAGGGAGTCCACATCGAACCGGGCGACCACGCGGTGGTCGAGCGTGTCCAGAATGTGGTCGCGAATGAGCCGGCTGGTGGATCCGGCGTCGACGAAGCCGTCGAGGCTGTGCAGCAGCACCGGCCGGGACAGCTCCGGCAGTTCCGCATCCAGCTCGTACAGATCCTCAGGACCCAGCACCGTCACTCCACCTCGTTCCCCATACAACCTTGTTATGCCTCAACATAGACGGTCGCCGATTCCATCCCGCCCAAAGCGTCGGGCTCAGGGGGATCTGGGGCAGCCCTTTCGCTCCCCGCCCAGGCGAGTGATGATCTTGATGAGCAGGCTGCGGCAGGCGGCGTTCTCGGTGGATCCGTCGTCCAGGAAGCCGAACCCGGCGGCCACCTCCGCGGCCCGGTCCCGGGCCTGTTCCCCGGCTTCGGTGCGTTCGACCAGTACCCGGCGCCGGTCGACCAGGTCACGCCGCCGTACAACGTAGCCGCTGCGCTCCAGGCCGTCGATCACACGGCTCACCGTCTGGTCCTGCACCTGGCAGCGGACGGCCAGTTCGCGCTGGGTGATCGGGCCGTCGGACAGGGCGGCCAGGACGTTGATGCCCGAGTGAGTCACGCCCAACTCGGAGATGCCGGCGTCGAAGGCATGCTCGACCATCCGGGCGGCGGCGCTGAGCAGCTTGCCGGTATGCCAGGTCTCCAGACCTGCGACGGGGTGGGAGTTCTCACGGTCAGACATTGTTAACAAGGAAAATACGTGGATCCAAATGAAGTTCGCTACCTACTCCGTAGGCTTCCAATAATCAGCATGCTGAAGGCTCGCTAACGGAGGAACCCCTCGTGATACGCAAAGTAGCGAACTTTCTGAGCGGTCGGCGCACCAGATGGATCGTGGTCATCGTCTGGCTCGCCGTCGCAGGAGGTCTCGCCCCCCTCGCAGGCAAGATGAGCGACGTCCAGAAGAACGACGTCTCGGCCTGGCTGCCCAAGAACGCCGAGGCCACCAAGGTGCTGGAGCAGGCCGCGAAGTTCCAGCCGAGCGACACCATGCCGGCGGTCGTGATCTACGACCGGCCGAGCGGTATCACCCCGGCCGATGTCACCAAGGCCAAGGCCGACGGTGACATCTTCAAGACCGTCAAGGACGTGCTGCCCCAGGTTCAGGGGCCGTTCCCCTCCAAGGACGGCAAGGCCCTCCAGACCGTGGTGAGCATCCATCTCGGCAAGGAGGGCTGGGCCGGCGCCACCAAGGCCGTCGACAAGATGATCGACGCCGCGAAGAAGAACGCCGGTGGCCTCGACGTCCATGTCACCGGACAGGGCGGGTACGCCGCCGACTCCGGCAAGATCTTCAGTGGCGGCGATTTCCTGATGCTGGCGACCTTCGGGGTGGTGATCCTTGTTCTGCTGATCGCCTATCGCAGCCCCGTCCTGGTGTGGCGTCCGATCCTTGCCGCCGTCGTCTCGCTGGTCGTGTCGCAGGGAGTCGTCTATCTGCTGGCCAAGTACGCAGGGCTCACCGTCAACGCGCAGAGCGGGTTCATCCTGACCGTGCTGGTCTTCGGGGCCGCGACCGACTATGCCCTGCTGCTCATCGCTCGCTACCGCGAAGAGCTACGCCGCCATGAGAGCCAGTACGAGGCGATGGGCGAAGCGTGGTATCGATCCTCCGAGGCCATCGTCGCCAGTGCGGCCACCGTCGCGGTCAGCATGCTGGTGCTGCTGTTCGCGGAACTGAACTCCACCAAGGGGCTCGGACCGGTGTGCGCCGTCGGTATCGGCGTGTCCCTGCTCGTCATGATGACGCTCCTGCCGGCCCGGCTGGTTCGCGGGCCATGGCTGTGGTCGCTCTGGAAGGGGACTCACGGGCGCTGGGTGTTCTGGCCGATGATGCCGCGCAACGGCTCCGCCGAGCCGACCGTAGGCGGCTTCTGGTCGCGCGTCGGCCGGACCATCTCGGGCAGGCCCCGGCTGGTCTGGGTCGGCACTGCCCTGGTCCTGGGCGTCATGGCCATCGGGATCACCTCGCTCAAGGCGGACGGGCTGCCGAACAAGGATGGCTTCACCAAGAAGACCCAGGCGGTCATCGGCGAGGAGATCCAGGCGAAGCACTTCCCGGCCGGGTCGGGTCAGCCGATCTTTGCCGTCGCCAAGGCATCGGCAGCGGAACAGGTGCGTGGCGTGCTGTCCGGGGTCCCCGGCATCGCCGAGGTCGCGCCGCCCGTGGTCAAGGACGGCGAGGCGTTCATCCTGGGCACGCTCAAGGACGGCGCCGACAGCCAGGCCGCCTTGGACACCGTCAGGAAGGCCCGCACCGCGATTCACAAGATTGAGGGCGCCGACGCACAACTCGGTGGGGGTGCGGCGATCAAGCTGGACATGGAGGACGCGGCAGCCCGTGACTCCAAGGTGATCATCCCGATCGTGCTGGTGGTGGTGTTCCTGATTCTGGCGCTGCTGCTGCGGGCGATCGTCGCCCCACTGCTGCTCATGGCCACCGTGGTGCTGTCGTTCGGGGCGACGCTCGGAGTGAGCTCACTGATCTTCAAGCACGTCTTCCACTTCGCCGGCGCGGACGCGTCCTTCCCGCTGATGACGTTCGTGTTCCTGGTCGCGCTCGGCATCGACTACAACATCTTCCTGGTCACCCGGATCCGGGAGGAGGCGCTCGAACACGGCACCCGGCGTGGAGCACTGATCGGCCTGTCCGCCACCGGTGGCGTGATCACCTCGGCGGGCCTGGTGCTGGCCGGCACCTTCGCGGCGCTCGGCGCGATGCCGTTGGTCTTCGCCGCGGAGCTCGGGTTCGCGGTCGCGTTCGGCGTGCTGATGGACACCCTCATCGTCCGGTCGGTGCTCGTCACCGCGCTCACGCTCGATGTAGGCCGGTGGATGTGGTGGCCGAGCAAGCTGTTCAAGCGTCATGACGACGCTCAGCCGCCTGCGGGCGAGGACGAGCTCCAGCCCGTGCTCGCCGGTCGCTGACCGCCGCTCCGGAAGAAGGGAAGGGCCGTCCCGTACACGGTGGGGCGGCCCTCCGCACATGGTCAGGGGGCGAACCGCCCGAGCAGCCGTTCGAGGTCCAGGTCCCCCGCCGCGACCGCCGCGTACATCTGGTCGATCTCCCCGTAGCCGAGTTCCCGGGCGATCGACAGGGACTCTCCGCATCCCTCGGCGGCCAGCAGATCCATGCTGCGCTCGGCCAGGGCCAGCACCAGCGTGCGCCGTCCAGTGAGGGCCGCTTCGTCCGCCTTACGGCGGTTCAGCCGATGGTGGATGTGCACCCGGGTCTGGGCGGTGGTGGCGAAGGTCAGCCAGTCCTCGGTCGGGCCGGCGTCGGGAGCGGTCAGGATCTCCACCACGTTGCCGCTGCGGACCTCCGCGGACAGCGCGGCCAGCCGTCCGTTGATCACCGCGCCGATGCAGTGGTCACCGGTCTCCGGTCCGAGCGCATAGGCGAAGTCGATCGCCGTCGCCCGCACGGGCAGCGCGACGATGTCGCCGGCCGGGGTGAACACGGCGACGTTTCCGCCGCTCAGGTCGGTGCGCAGGCTGTCGAGGAACTCCGCGGACGGCGCATCGGACTGCCAGGTCAGCAGCCGCAGTAGCCAGGAGAGGTCACGCCGGCCGGCCACGGTGTCCGTGGTGGCGGCCTCGTCGGAGGCGTCCCGGATGTGCGCGACGATGCCGTACTCCGCGACCGGGTGCATGTCCCGGGTACGGATGATGACGTCGAGGAGGTCTCCGGTGGGTCCGATCACCACCGTGTGCAGGGACTGGTAGAGGTTGAACTTGGGCAGTGCGATGAAGTCCTTCACCCGGCCGGGGAACGGATGCAGGGCCGAGTGGACCGCGCCGAGAGCGATGTAGCAATCCTGCTCCGTCCCATCGACCAGGATCAGGATGCGGGTGACGTCACTGGGCCGCAGCCCGGTCATGTCCCCCTCCAGGTCGATGTGCACCTTGTAGAGGTGGCGGGGCCGGAGCGTGACCTCGGCGTTCACCAGGTGCTCGGCCAGAGCGGCCCGCAGCCGGTCGAGCGCCGGATCCAGCAGATGCGCCCGCGCCAGCGCGTCGTGTACCGCCGTGCCGGTACGGGCGTGGGCGTCGGGATCGAGGGCGGCGAAGGCCAGGTCGTCCATCTCCCGCTTGAGGACGTTGATGCCGAGCCGTTCGGCGAACGGCACGAGCAGTTCCAGGGAGGCCTTGGCGATCCGCTCCCGCTTGTGCGGCTCTTTGAAGCCCAGGGTGCGCAGGTTGTGCAGCCGGTCGGCCAGCTTGATGACCAGGACGCGCAGATCCGCTGCGGCGGCGAGCACGATCTTGCGGAACGTCTCGGCCTCCGCCCGGGTCCCCCAGAGCTCACCGTCCAGCTTGGTGACCCCATCGACCAGAACGGCGACCTCCTCGCCGAAGTCCGCCCGCACCTGCCCCAGCGTGTAAGGGGTGTCCTCGACGGTGTCGTGCAGCAGCGCCGCCACCAGGGTGGTCATGTCCATGCCCATCGCGGCCAGGATCGTCGCCACGGCCAGGGGATGGGTGATGTACGGGGCCCCGGACTTGCGCGCCTGACCCCGGTGCATGCGCTCGGCCATCTCATAGGCCCGCCTCAGCTCGTGGACGTCGCTTTTGCCGGTAGCGGCCCGGTAGGCGGCCACGAGCGGTTCCACCGCAGGCTGCACCGACTGCCCGGTGCCGGCCGTGACCAGGCCGCAGAGCCGGACCATGCGGTCCCAGGGTGGGGCGAACCGCGCCTGACGGGCGCCCCGGTCTACTGGATTGATGGTCGTCATCGCTGGTGACCGCCCCCTGACCGTCACTTCATGTAGTCATCATTGTGCACCATGTGATGATGCCCGTGCTGCCCGGAGGGGAGTTGGGTGGGTGAGGTCGATCAGGTAGGGGTAGAGCTATTTGGATCGAGTGTATTCAGAAATGACCGGGCGGTCGCAATTTCAGGCCAATTCTGGCCAATTTTCATGCTCTTGTCAATGATATTTAACATGCATGTCACAGGGCCGCGATACGACTCACTTGTTGCATCATTCCTGGTCGTCCACGCAGAGGTGAACGGTGTCGGGGGCATTGCGCACCGACTCGATCCCGTGAAACGAATGTGGATATGGATAACATGAAAATGTTTCCCTTGCCCGGCCGCCTGCACGCGGCGGCCTCGAACGTCGCCCACAAACTGCTGTACGGACGGTTCGCCGACCTACGGCCCATGCCGACGCAGATGATCGACGACGGGCCCAGATGTTCCGTCTACCGATACCGTCCGCCGCGTGACGTGATCCCGACCGGGCCGCCGGTCCTGCTGATCCCACCGCTGGCCTCTCCCGCGAGCTGTTACGACTTGCGCCGGGGATGCAGCCTGGCCGAGCATCTCGTCACCACCGGCCGCCGCGCCTACCTGCTGGACTACGGCCCGATCGACTACGCCGACCGGGCCGTCGGCCTGGAGGAGTGGATCGAGGAAGTGATGCCGCAGGCGATCCGGGCGGTGAGCGACGACGCGGACGGTCAGCCGGTCCAACTGGTCGGCTGGTGCCTGGGCGGGATCTTCTCGCTGCTGACCGCAGCCGACCAACCGGAGCTGCCGATCGCCTCGATCGCGTCGATCGCAGCCCCGGTCGACACCACCGCGATACCGCTGACGATGCCGCTGCGCCCCCTCATCTGGCTGACCAGGGGTGCCGAGGCGACTTTGATCAATTTGGTGTTCGGCGGAGTTCCGCAGCCGGTGGTGAAACGCGCTTATCAGCTGGTCGGAATCGACAAATACCTCATGCGTCCTTTCGTGATTGCGGCCAACCTCCATAACACGGAGTTCCTGGCCCAGATCGAGGCTGTCGATCATTTCACCAACTCGATGATCGCCTATCCGGGTCGTACCTTCGGGCAGCTCTACCGGCACCTTGTTCGCGCGAATGGCCTGATGAACGGAGGGATCGAGGTCGGCGGACGGCGGATCGGGCTGGACACCGTACGCGTGCCGGTACTCGTGATCGCGGGCCACCGTGACGGCATCGCGCCGGTGAGGGCGGTGCACGCGCTCACCCGGCGGCTCTCCGGAGCTCCGGAGGTTCGCTTCGAGACCGCCCCCGGTGGCCACCTCGGAGTGCTGACCGGGCGCCGGGCACGCACGACCACCTGGGCCCATCTGGACACCTGGCTGGACGCGGGGACCCTGCGGCACGGACTGCGCTCGCCGCGCGCCGTGCCCGTCGCCACCACTCCGTGACCCACCCCTCCACCGTGATCATGCATCCGTTGGGGTGTTTCTCCCCGCAGGCCCGTGACCAGCGGTTTTGTGGCTAACCGGTGGGAGCCCGCAGGATTGCGACCAGGACCGGAGGCAACGGCACGATCCGGACCGTGCCCTCCGCCCGATGCTTGAGACCGCGCGTCTCGTACTGCCCGCCGTCATCGGTCCAGTCCCCGCCGACGTCGGGAGCCGATCCCGACAGGGTTGCTGTTCCCCATCCCGAGGAGGGCAGGCACAGGTCTGTGACGCGCAGGTTCCGGACCTCCGCCGGACGCATCCCTGCGTAGTACATGACCGAGAAGAACCCGCACCCGACATCGCCCTAGCGCTACGCCTGCCCGACCCAGGCGCCCCCGTCATCGTGCGCCGCCGCATCCTGACCGACCCCACCACCGCCGTACCCGTCGAAATCCGCACCAGCTACCTGCCCGCGTCCATCGCCGACAACACCCCGCTAGCCGCCGCCGAACAACTCCCCGAACCCTGGGCCCAAGCCCTCAACCACTACACCGGCAGACCCCCCGCAGCACTGACCACCCACACCAGCGCACGCCGCCCCACCGACACCGAAGCCGCCGCCCTCACCATCTCCACCACCGCCGTCGTATCCGAACGACGACGCTGAAGATCACCATTGGGCGCAACCTGTTAGCCCTCAGCCGCCGTCTTCAGCATTTGGAGCAGGTCCTCGTGGCCCTCGCGGAGCTTGGCGGTGCTGTAGAAGAGCGTCAGCAGTGGCCCGGACATCGACTCCTCGATGGTCACCTGCGTCTGCCCCTCCGCGGTCTCGGAAAGCCTCATCCGGTCGATCGCCTTCATGCAGCCCATCGCGACCCCGGTCCAGGTGAGCTCCCGCTCGGGCTTCACCACGGCGAAGGTGGACTTGATCGCTGATCCTCGGATCTTCCAGCGGAACGTTGCGTCCGGCTTCATCTCGCCGAGTTCGACAACGTGGGCGTCCGAGCGCCACTCCGGCCAGTCGCGCATGTCACTGAGCAGCTTCCAGACCTTGCCGATGGGGGCGTCGATGACTAGGGAGGAGGACGACTTCACTGCTGCGTTCTCGTCGAGCAGCCCCTTCTTGGCGTACTCCTCGTGCAGGTTCCCGATCGACGGTCCGGCGTAGAACAGCTTCATGACGCAACCTTTCGGAGCAACGTTCCTTTTCGAGAACGATGCTCTCGCATTAGTTCGTAATCGTCAAGATCGGTGCTCTCGAAAAGGAACATCGCTCCAATGCGCACCCCGCCACCAGGCACAACACGACACGGGCCATGGCCCGTGCATGGCCCGCAAACACCGAGCACAACCGGTCTACAGCGGTCATTAGTGAGACACTCCCACCAGCCAGCCACACCCACCAACAGCGTGAACACCCAGGTCAGCTACCATCCGAGCACGTCAAAGAGGCGGCCCCGGAACTCCCGGAACCGCCCCTCAGAACTACCTTGTTTCATCATGCAATGGATGCGCTATCGCATGATCACGGAAGGGCGTCAGCCGGTGGCGAGATCGGGGGCCGGGTCCCGGGTGCCCTGGTAGGGGGCCTCGGGGGCCGTCTCCAGTGCACGGATCCCGGCGACGAGCACGAACGGTACGGCGACGACGAGGGCCAGGGCGAGCACCGCCACGCCGGAGTCGTTCACCAGGGTCCCGACGACGGCCGTCACCAGCGCGCCCATCAGGCCCGCGCGCAGCATCGGGGCCCGGGAATAGGCCAGATTCAGGGCGCTCGCCCGGAGCCGCTCCGGGCGGCGCAGCACGAGGAACAGGAAGATCAGGGCGGCGGCCGCGATCGGAGTCAAGGTCATGTTGCCGAACGTGTGCACCATCGCCCCGAACTTGCGCTCCACGACCGGTCCGGCGTGGCCGTGCAGCAGGTCACCGAAGAACCGGCCGAGATGGGTCTGGTTCTCGGGTGGCCGCAGGTGATCGAGGTAAGCGATGATCAGAACCGCCACACCACCGGCCGCGCAGAACGCG
>JAOPYO010000240.1 GCA_025964575.1 Actinomycetes bacterium | reverse complement strand
CCGTGGTCGCCGTGCGCTTGGCTCATTGGATCGGGGGCGGCGTGGCGGGTGCGTCGGTTGCGGCGTTGGCGTAGCGGCGGGCCAGGTGCGCGAAGGCGTCCTTGAGCTCGGCCGGGCCGACGACCTCGATGTCGGCGTCGAACCTGCCGATGGTGGCGGCCAGGCCAGGCCATGACCACGAGCCAAGGACGAGCCGGCAGCTGTTCGGGCCGAGTTCCTCGACGACTCCGTCGTGGGTGTAGCGGGACACGGCGGCAGCGGGTAGGTCGAGGATCACCTCGCCGCGGCAGGGCCAGTCGCCAGAGCCGTCGGAGCCCCGGAACCTGCTGGCCACGAAGGCGGCCACCTTGCCTCCGGGCAGCTCGCGCGGGGTGAAGCGGGGCCCTGTAGGGGTGCGCGGGGTGATCCGATCGGCACGGAAGGTGCGCCAGTCCTCGCGGTCGAGGTCCCAGGCGACGAGGTACCAGCGCCCGCCCCAGGTGACGAGGTGATGGGGCTGCACCCGGCGCGGCGGGGTCTGCACGCCGTCTAACCCTGGTGGGGATGCGGGGGTGTAGTCGAAGCGCAGCACCTCCCGGGCGTGGACGGCGGCGCTGAGTGCCATGAGCACGCTGTTGTCGACCTGTGGGTCCGGTCGGATCGCGGGCCGCTCGACGGCGGTGACCTGGAGGGTGTCGATCCGGCGGCGCAGCCGTGCGGGCATGACCTGCCGGACGGTGTTCAGCGCGCGCGCCGCGGCTTCCTCGATGCCGGCACCAGTGGTGGTGGCGATCTGGAGTGCGATGGCCAGAGCGACGGCCTGCTCGTCGTCGAACAGCAACGGGGGCAGCTCCGTACCGGCGTCGAGCCGGTACCCACCGTCGGGCCCCTTGAAGGCCACTATGGGATAGCCGAGCTCGCGCAGGCGGCCGACATCACGGCGCACGGTGCGCGGGCTGATGTCCAGCCGCTCGGCCAGCAGCGCCCCCGGCCAGTCCCGGCGCGCCTGGAGCAGCGAGAGCAACGACAGCAGTCGCGCTGAAGTCTTCGGCATGATCCCCATATTGCCCTGAGAAGCGGCCACTCCCTGGCCGCTTCTCCTGCGACCGTTGTCGCGTGCCAGACAACGACAACAACCCGAAGGGCCCGAACGCCGTGACCGCCACCACCACGCCCCCCTCAACCCTCGACGCCGAGCGGGGCGACCTGCTCGCCGCGCTCGCGACCGCGCGATCCGCCCTGACCAACACCATCCGCGGGCTTAGCGACGAGCAACTCGGCGAGCGCCCGACGGTCAGCGCGCTGTGCCTGGGCGGGCTGATCAAGCACGTCGCGTCCATCGAGGAAGGATGGATGCGCTTCGTGGTCGAGGGCCCGTCGGCGATGCGCTACGACCTGCCCGAGGGTGTCACCTGGGCCGACCTCGGGGCCGGTACCGCACGCGAGTTCCCGCAGTGGGCGATCGACCACCAGAACGACTTCCGGATGCTGCCCGGCGAGACGCTGGCCGGGATTCTCGCGCGTTACGAGCAGGTCGCCGCCCGCAGCGAGGAGATCGTCGCCGCCGTCCCCGACCTGTCGGCGAGGCACCCGCTGCCGGAGGCACCCTGGAACGAGCCGGGAGCGGTGCGCAGCGTGCGCCGGGTGCTGATGCACGTCATCGCCGAGACCGCCCAGCACGCCGGGCACGCCGACATCCTGCGCGAGACGCTCGACGGGCAGAAATCAACCTGAGCGGCATCAATGGCTCCACATCAAGTCGGTCTCCTCGCAGCCGGGCCAACCGACCACCACCGACGACGACGAATGGATGACGTTCGACGGCATCCGTTCGGCTTACCACGAAACGTACTTTCTATCCATCGGGGACCGTCACCTGGTCCATCGTCCGGACCGCCGTGCCCGTCGGCGGGCCCGGCCAACGCTGACCTGTCGCGTGAGGAGCCGCCGCGTCATCGCGGCGGCTCCTCCGTACGCATCCCGCCACCACAGTTCAGGGGGCCCAGGTTCCCGCACGCCCGCCAGGTGCTGCGGATCCGCCGCGACGCCTACGACTCGGCGGACACTACCCGTGCCCGTATCCGAGATGCCTCACCCGTGAGCCCGGTAACGCAGGTACACCACGCCGCCGGCGAAGCGGCGCTCGTCGGCTATATCGAGCTTGGCACGAACCCCTTCCGGGAAGACCGGTGTACCTCCGCCCACGACCACGGGCGTGACGAACAGGTGGTATTCGTCCACCAGGCCCGCCCGTATCGCCTGGGCGGCGAGGGCCGGGCCGCCCACGCTGACGTTCCCGTGCTCTTTCAACGCCCGGACGGCATCGGGGTCGAAACGCCGCTCAATCCGCGTCCGCGCACTCGACGTGGTCTGCAGAGTGCTCGAATAGACGACCTTGTCCGCGGAGCGCCATATCCCGGCGTAGTCCCGCACCGCGGGCGACTGCCCGTCAAGGGAAACGGTCTCCCAGAAGAGCATGACCTCGTACATCCGGCGCCCGTACAGGTACGTCCCGATCCCCCGCTCCAGGTCATTGATGAAGGCGTGTACCTCCTCGTCCGGCTCAGCCCAGTCGAACTTGCCTTCCGAATCGGCCGTGTAGCCGTCGAGCGACGCGATCGTCGAATAGGCCAGCATGCCTGCTCCCTCCGTCGCCAGTGCAGACGGTACCAACCCGCCGATCTCATCGCGGCAAGCAGGCGACATTTTGTCCGTCGGGTCCGGCCTGTACGTCCCAACTAGGCCGGCGCGCCTCGTCGGACGGCCCAGGCGTTCCGGCCGCGGGCCGAACGCCATGTTTGTCCGATAGTTGCCCGTTTCCGAACTGAGACCGGGAGAACGTCATCGGGCGTAGGTGTGCAGACGTCCCCTTATTGCAGGTTGTCGCTTTGTTGGCGAAATGTAAGGGGACTCATGGGGAAGATCGGCACGATCCTGATCGCGCTCACCAGTGCCGCCGGGCTGCTGGGCGTCGCGTCGCCGGCCGAGGCCGCCTCCGCGGTCCAGATCTACCGGGTGTACTACGACTCTCCCGGCAGCGACACCGGCAGCAACTCCAGCCTGAACGCCGAATACGTCATGCTGAAGAACACCGGCTCCAGCAGCCGGTCGCTGAAGGGCTGGACGCTGCGCGACAAGTCTCATCACGTCTTCACGTTCCCGGCCGTCACCCTCAAGGGCAAGAAGTACGTCACCATCCACACCGGGCGCGGCACCAGGACGGGCACCCAGCTGTACTGGGGATCGCGCGCCTACATCTGGAACAACACCGGTGACACCGCATACCTGCGCACCGCGAGCGGAAGCCCTGCGGACTCCTGCTCATGGGGACGCACCGGCTCCTCGAAGTACTGCTGACGCCCCGGCTTCGCATCGCGTCGCGTGCAAGCCAGCCACGTCTACAGGAGTCATACGGGTGGCCAATGGGCGGCTTCGCCAGCTCCAGCTTCATCCGGGATACCGAGACCACACGCGGGACAGGACGTGAGTACCACAAGTAATCGCTGATAGTAATAAAATGTTCACTCTGAGAATCGGCGTGTCTTCGTTCGCGACGACGATGGCCTGCTCCGCTGGCAGTTCGTATGTGCCGTCGGCCGGGTGCCAACCAGAACTGGCTGATCGAACCGGTCGGCTCCGCACCCGGGTTCTTCGCCCTGCGCAACGTCAACAGCAACATGTGCCTGGACCTGCACGTCGGTGACATCTCGAACGTGCACGACGGCACCACCATCCAGCAATGGGACTGCTTCCCCGACAACATCTCGTCGGAGCGGTGGCGGCTGGCCACGACCACCTCCGGAGGCCCGAGCAACCTGAACCTGATCAACGCGGCGAAGAGCCTGTGCCTCGACAACGACCCGGGCACCGGCAGCCCGTTCCTTCACGTGGCAACGTGCACCGGCGCCACCTCACAAATGTGGCTGGAGCAGTAGCACCCGGACACCACTCGGAATATCGCGCCGCGCCCGCTCAGCTCGCGCTGGACGGGCGCGGCGCGCCCGAGCAGCGGCGGGGTTGTCTCGTCCGGCGCGACGGCTGGAATCGCAATTTGCTACTGGTTGACTTCTTAGAGTAACTATCTTGGTGGTAGGGCATCTTTGGGTGGAGGGGTCGGCCTCCCGGTGCACGAACTGCACGGGCGGTGGAGCCGGGGATGTTGCTTGCTGGCGCTTCGGCGGCCAGCCGGGCGGCCCGTGACTTGTGGTGGAGGTCGGGTAGCTGTGTTGGGCGTGCCGCGTCATGTGGCGTGCGTGATGGACGGGAACGGCCGGTGGGCGGCGCAGCGGTCGTTGCCGCGAACGGCCGGGCATCGGGCGGCGGAGGCCGCGGTGATCGACGTCATCGAGGCGGCGCACGCGGCGGGGGTTCAGTGGCTGAGCCTGTACGCCTTCTCCACCGAGAACTGGAGCCGTCCCGGCCGTGAGGTGGACTTCCTCATGCGGCTTGTACGCGGGACGGTGCGCAAGCACGCGCTGACGTTGCATGCGCGGGGGATCCGCTGCCGGTTCCTGGGCGTCCGCGATCCCAGAATCCCGCAGGGGCTGGGACGCGACATCACCGATCTGATGGAACTGACCGGCGGCAACAAGCGGATGACACTGACGGTGGCGTTCGACCACGGAGGACGCCGCGACATCGTCGAGGCCGCCCGCTCACTCATCCGCGACCAGGTGCCGGCTGAAGAGGTCACCGAGGACAGCTTCGCCCTCCACCTGCCCCACCCCGACACACCGGACGTGGACCTGGTCATCCGCACCTCAGGAGAGCAGCGCATCTCCAACTTCATGCTCTGGCAGGTCGCCTACGCCGAATGGATCTTCCCCAGGGTGCTGTGGCCCGACTTCCGGGCAGCGCACTTTCAGGAATGCCTGGACGCCTACCGGCGACGCGAACGCCGCTTCGGTGACGTCCCGGCGCCGGCCACAACGAGAAAGGACCTCGATGAGCAACAACACGCCCACCACCGTTCCTGGCACTGACCCGGCCGCGAGTACAACCGCTGCCGTCCTCGGGCCGGACTCGCTGCTGCACGGGTACTGCAACGACGCCCGCTGGGGCCTGGCGGTCGTCCGGGCGACCGTGCTGGAGGCGGCCCACCCGCAGATCGGCGCCGCGCTGGTCGACAATTCGACGTTCGTGGCGCATCCATGGCGGCGGCTGCGCAACACGCTGGTCAGCACGCTGCGGATCCTGGATCCCGAGGAGGAGGTCCGCAATCGAGAGGCGGCCCGGCTCAACCGGCTGCACGCACGCATCTGCGGTACCGACGGCGAGGGCCGCCCCTACGACGCGCTGGACCCAGGGGCGCGCGCATGGGTGGTGGCGACGCTGTTCGAATCGACGGTCACGCTGTGCCGGCTGAGCGGTGAGTCCCTCGACGGCCCTACGATGCAGCAGTTGTACGCGGAGTTCCGGGCATTCCTGGCCCTGTTGGAGGGCGACGCCGATCACCTGCCGCCCACTCTGGGAGAGTTCTGGCCCTACTACGACGACATGATCGCCCGAGGATTGGAGAACACCGAGGCCGTCCGGATCGTCGTGTACAAGCTGTTCGCCCACGTGCCACCGCCGCCGCTGCTGCGCGGTCGCCCCGCGGTGTGGGCGGTGGGCCGGGCCATGGCCGGGCCGGTGGCCTCCGCGATCATCGTGGCGTCGCTGCCGGAACCCTTCCGGCGGCAGGCGGGACTGGCCGAGCTGCCAGGCTCGCAAGCGCTGACGCGCGGCATCCATTTGGGCACAGGCCTGGCGACCCGCCTCCTTCCCCCGTCCTGGACTCGGACCGACACGATCATGAGCCTCCTGGACCCCGAGCAGGACGGCCCCGGCCCGAGCGTGCTGGCGTCGCTGCACAACCGAGCGGGCCAGGCCGCCGCCCTGATCCGCCTGCTCACGCCCGACCCCGAGGACACCGTCTCCGGCGGCCCCGCCGCGTGGTCGGCCGACCGGTTCTTCGCCGACGTGCTGGACCAGACCGGAGACGGGCACCTGGACTGGCCCGACCTGGCCGCCATGGCCCGGGAGATCGCCACCCGGCTCGACCTGGACGAACAGGGCGAGCAACGGTTGTATGAGGCCTACGCCGACTGGTGGCGGGAACTCCTGGCCGCCCTGGACACCGACGGGGACGGGCGCATCACCCGGCAGGAATACGCGGCCGCAGCGGCCTCAATGGCCGGACCCGCGCTGATCAAAGTCGCCGAGGTACTGTTCGACGCCGCCGACATCGACGGCGACCAGACCATCAGCCTCACCGAGCACCGGGCGCTGTTCCGCACCGCGTTCGCCCGAGACCTGGACGGCGAACAGGAACGTGACCACTATTCGCCCAGCGAGTTCATCCGCGAATTCCTGGCCTTCATGTCGGGACGGCAGACCTCCGTCGCCTA
>JAOPYO010000227.1 GCA_025964575.1 Actinomycetes bacterium | reverse complement strand
GGAGGTCGATGTCGGTGGTGTGGGCATCGCTCCAGTTCAGGACGTGGTCGACTTCGCAGTATCGGGCGGGGATGGCGCATTCGCGGAAGGCGCAGGTGTCGTAGAGGGCTTCGAGGGCGCGGCGTTGTCCGGGGGTGACGAAGCGGACGGTGTCGCCGAGGTAGAGGGGGATGCCGTCCGGGCCCAGGATCAGGGCTGAGACCCCGGCGTTGAGCGCGATCGTGCGGGCCAGCTCAGGTGGGATCGGGGTGCCGTCGGGTAGCCGGGCCGACACCCGCCATCCACCCCCGGCACCTTCCAGCGGCCACCGCGGGTAGGGCACGGTGCCGGTGCCGGTGCCGGTGTCGCGGCGTGGCTGCTCCTGCTCACGTGTATCGCCCTGCGAGTCGCGACGCGGGCGTTGCTGTTCGCTCAGGTCGCTCTCGGCGTCGCGGCACGGGCTTTGCTGTTCACTCAGGTCGTCCTCTGTGCGGCAGTGCCGTTCCTCGCCGCTGTGGCCCTCCGCGTCGCGATGCGGCCGCTGCTGTTCACCGGTGCGCTCGTCCGCCGCGTCGCGATGCGGGTGCTGTACCTCACCGGTGCCATCGTCCCCTGTGCTGGGTTGCCGCCGTTGCGTTTCACCGGTGTGATCGTCCGCTGGGTCGTGCTGCGGCCGCTGTTGCTGGCCGGGCTCGCTCTCGGCGTCTCTTGCTGTGCCTGTGCCTGTGGTCGTGGTGTGGTGGGTGAGTTTGATGACCAGAGTGGCGTTCCAGTGGCTCTTGCCACCCGAGAGCACCATCTCCAAAGCATCAGCCATCCGCTGACCGTGATCACGAGTGTCCTCAGGCCCTGCAGGCTTGGACAACGGACCCAGCCGATCACGCAGCAAAGCCGTCAACGCCGGATCGAACACACCCTTGACCAGCGAACTACCGTTCAGAGACTTGGCCAAGGTCAGCCACGACCGATCCCCACGCCGAGCATCCTCCGGCGGCCGCTCCGTGCCATCACGTTCGGCGATCAACTCCCGGATCCGCAGCCCGTGCCTGGCCACCGCCGTCGCCGGAACCCCCTGCTCGGCCAGAGCGAGCAGGATCTCCTCCGCCTTCACACAATCCTCATCGTCCAGGCGCGCCACCGCCTCGGCGATCGTGGAGGCGTAGCCGAAGGACAGCTTCTGCTCTCGCAGCAGCCGCGCGGTCGTAGGCAACCGGCCCAGCTGGCGGGTCACCGTCAACCGCTCCTCAGCCCGCCCACCACGCATGCCCAACACCACCAGCAGCCAGCCCTTGGTCCCCGCGTACTGCTCCACCGAAGCCTGCCCCGCCCGGTCCGCCACCCCCAGCAAGCCCGCCAGCGCCGTCTCACCCAGATCCAGGCCCCTACCCAACCGCCCGGCCAGCTCCAAACACCCGGCAGCCGACTCCGGGGCCTGCCGGACGGCCAGCTCACCCAACGCAGCGCACACCCCCTCCACCAGCTCACCGGTAGAGGCACCCCGCAGGCTTCGGGTCGACCACATACCGTAACGCTAACAACACCCACCGACAAAACCGAACACATGATCGATATCTTCAGCTGCACTATGATCGGGCGATGCTCGAACCGAGGTATCCGCTCATGACGGCCCGGCTCATGCTCCGGCCGTACAGGATGGACGACTTCGACGCGCTCTACGACCTCCGGTCCAGGCCGGACGTGATGCGTTACCTCTACCTCGGCGTCCATGATCGGGACCAGGTCCGGGAGTCGCTGCAAGCGAAGATTCAGGCGGCGGTGCTAAAGGACGAGGGCGGCTGCCTTACGCCTGCCGTGGTGCTGAGGGAGACCGGCACATTGATCGGGGATGTCATGCTCCGATGGATCAGCCGCGAGCACCAGCAGGGTGAGATCGGCTACGTCGTCCACCCGGACCATGCCGGAAAGGGGTACGCGACGGAGGCGGCAGAGGTGATGCTGCGGCTGGGCTTCGAGGAACTCGGGCTGCACCGCATCATCGGGTGCATCGACGCGCGGAACACGGCTTCCGGACGCGTACTGGAACGGCTCGGTATGCGACGTGAAGCGCACCTTATGCAGAACGAGTTCGTCAAGGGAGAGTGGACCGACGAGACCGTGTACGCGCTGCTCCAAGACGAGTGGCGGTCCCGAGCAGAGCCTCTCACGGAGACATGACCGCGTGGGCCATGTCATTTATGCGTGCGCGCGTTGAGCCGGCGCGTGCACCCAGGCATCGGTGAGGTAGCGGTGCAGGGAGGTCTTGGCGATGCCGGTCTTGGCGGCGATCACCGGCAGGGAGTCGCCGTTGGTCTGGAGGAGCCGGGCGTGCTCGATGGCTTCGGAGGAGGCGGTGACGGGTCGGCCGCGAGCGCTGCGGGGAGAACCCCGCAAACTGAGCGGCTCGTGCCCACAGAGCTAGCCTCGCACTGCGCGCAAGGCGCCGGGTTGGCGCTGGTTGAGGTGATCCAGGGCAGCGGAGGTGGCGTCGTCGACGGGGAGATAGATGATCAGGTGCTGGCCCTCGGTGTCGAGGGTCTCGTAGGCCAGCCTCCTCGCCCCCGGTGGTGTGCGTTTCCGCACGCCCCCGGGCTGGGCCGAACGCACCCGCCCGCAGTCCCCGGTCACCGCCTCCTCCGCGACTGTGGTGGCCCCACCCGTCTGACCCGGCAGCGCAGGGATTCCAACCGTGGGAGACCGAGCTGACCGGTCCCTGAGCAAGCTCGAAAAGACCAGACCCACAGCCGAGTGGCTGCGGGTCTGGTCTCATGAAACTCGTCGGGGTCCCGGTAGTCCTGGAGAAATTTCCCAACAGATATGTCGCTGACCTGCGGAAGCTCAGAGGGTATGTAGGACCAACATCCGAGTGGCGTCCGGATACCCCCGGCTGAGTGAGACGTTCACCGGACGGCCTATCTGAGACGGCGTCTCCGCAGGTCGCGATGGCCGCTGTCGATTTCCGAAGTGATCTGCACGGATTTCCGAAGTCCTGTGCATGGGCTGCTGATCACCCGGTGGGCTGGGGCCGTAAGAGCACGGTCTTCTCGGGGCCGTCCATGCTGGCGGGGACGCCCGCGTTGAGATCCTGATGTACGCCTGAAAATCGTTCGCCTGTGACGGCTGGTTCCTGGCAGTTTGGGATCATGCTGACGGACGACCAGGTCACCCGGTTCATTGAGGACGGCTTTGTCAAGGTCGAGCAGGCGTTTTCCGAGGAGGTGGCCGCCGAATGTCGGGCGATCCTGTGGCGGGATACCGGCTGCGACCCCGACGACCCGGCCACCTGGACCAAGCCGGTGATCTGGATCAACGGGCATGCCGAAGAGCCGTTCCGGGCTGCGGCCAACACCCCTCGGTTGATGGCGGCGTTCGACCGGCTGGTCGGGCCGGGCCGGTGGGCGCCGCGCGTCGGGCTCGGCACGTTTCCGATCCGGTTTCCCAGCGCCGTGCCCCCCGGCGACGACGGATGGCACATCGACGCGAGCTTCCAAGGCAACGCTGATCCCGGCGACTACTTCAACTATCGCGTCAACGTGGCCTCCAAGGGGCGGGCCCTGCTCATGCTCTTCCTCTTCTCCGAGATCGGCGAGAAGGACGCGCCCACCCGCATCCGGGTCGGCTCGCACTTCGACGTGGCGCCGCTGCTGGCGCCCTACGCTGCGGACGGCCTGACGATGATGGAGATCTCGACTCGAGCCGTACCGGCGACCGAGCACCGCCCGGTCGCGCTCGCCACCGGCCGGCCCGGCGACGTCTACCTGTGCCATCCGTTCCTGGTGCACGCCGCCCAGCCGCACTGCGGCACCCGGCCGCGGTTCCTCGCCCAACCGCCCCTGGATCCAGCCGAGCTATACGACGTAGACCATGGGCCCTCACCGGTCGAGCAGGCGATCCGCCGAGGCCTCGGCCGGTAGCTCAGGCAGCAAGGGCCGTCGGTGAAGCCGCTGGCCTCCCCCCTCCCATGTCTATTTGCGAAGTCATCTGCACGGAGTGCACCGGGCGGTGTTGGTTTCCGAAGTCGGCTGTACGGATGTGCGAAATCCTCGTCATGGCGGTCCTCTCTTTCGGTGTTGGTGTCCCTGCTGGTGCGGGGGACGTTCGCCGTCGAGGCCGAGGCGTCCAAGAGCCCAGAAAAGCCTTCGTCGCCGATGTGCGGGGACGTTACCCTCGGCTGGATGACCGAAGATCTTCTGGCCGCCTATGACAAACACCTGCGCGGGACGGGCCTTCCCGCGCTGGGCGCATGGAGCGAGCAAGACGGCCCGCTGCTGCGGGTCGTCGGGGAGTACCGCGGATTCGTCACAGGCCCGCGCGATCTGTCGGGCTACGACGTCGATGCTCTCATCGCCGCGCAGACCGCCTTTTTCGGTGCCCGCGGCGAGGCCGTGGAGTGGAAGACCCGCGGCCACGACCTCCCTGATGACCTGCCCGACCGGTTGCGGGCCGCGGGATTCGCCGCCGAGCCCACCGAGACGGTCGTGATCGGCCGCATTGCCGACATGCCGGCCGCACCGCCCGTCCCAGACGGCGTGGTGATCTGCCGGGTCGGTGGCGAGGCGATCCCGGCCATCGTGGCGATGGAGTCGCAGGTGTGGGGGCGCGACTGCGCCTTCATCGGTGATCATCTGGCCGGGAGCCTGGCCGCCGCCCCCGACCGGCTGGCGATCTTCACGGCGGAGGCCGCCGGCCGTGTCGTCGCAGCCGCCTGGGTGGCGCTGCGCGAGGACGGGGTTTTCGCGTCCCTGTGGGGCGGGTCGACGCTGAAGGCGTGGCGAGGCCGCGGTATCTACCGGGCGCTCGTGGCCGTCCGGACCCGCCCAGCCGCCGAGCAGGGCTACCGGTACCTGCAGGTCGACGCCTCCGACGACAGCCGCCCCATCTTGGAACGCCTCGGCTTCCACGCCGTCACCACCACGACCCCCTACGTATGGGCGCCGCCGTCCTGACCGTTCCGCTCCGGCGGGCACGCCTGCTGCTCAGGGCACGTCCGCCTTCACGCCTGTCCAGGGGTTGGAGTGAGGTAGCGGTGGAGCGAGGTTTTGGGGATGCCAGTCTTGGTGGCGATGACACCGAGGGAGTCGCCTGGGCTTTGAGGAGCCGCGCGTATTCGATCTTGTCTTCGGGGTGGGCGATGGGCCGTCCGATGTGGCGGTTGTTGGCTTCGGCGACGGCGACGGCGCGGGCGTGGGCGGCGCGCTCAGCCGTGAAGGTGCGTTCCATCTCGGCGAACAGCGCCAGCAGCAGGAAGGCGATGCGGCACTTTCGTCCGGTCTCATCGACCCGAGTGGAGGTGATCCCGTGACGGTACAACAGACGGCACCAGCCCGGCGACGATGACGCGGAAGCGTATGCCCTACATCACGCCATCGTCCACGGTGAAGATCATGCTGCGTACCGGGGCGAGCTCCTGGAGGCGGGCCGCGTCGGCGGCGGTGGCGCGGCCCTCGGGCGAGGCGAACGCGGCGCGCAGCTCGTCCATCGTGTCCCATTCCAGCTCGGCGACCAGGTAGTACGGCGCGCCGCCGCGTACGGCCGCGACGTCACGGCAGACCGCGTACCGGCGCAACCCCTGCAGCCGGCGCCCGAGCGGAATGTGGACCCGGCGGTAGTGCCGATCGAACGCTTCGGGGTCGGTCGGCGTCTCGTACAGGGCGAGGAAGCGAACCGTCATCGTGCCGCCCTCCCGTATCGCGCGAGGACGGCGGCGCCGGCCCGCTCGGCCGACAGGCACTCCAGGTACGCGGGCGGGCCGCCGGCGGAAAAGAGCCGCTCACCGGTACCGAGGACCGTGGGGAAGGTCAGGAGGCGGTACTCATCGATCAGATCCTCGGCCACCAGCGCGTGCACGACGCTCAGGCTGCCGGTGATGATCACGTCGTGCCGCTCCCGTTTGACAGCATCGACGAGGTCGCCGTCGATGACCCGCGAGTTCGCCCACGCCGACGCGTCGGTCAGCGTGCGGGAGGCGACCAGCTTCGGCACGGCGTTCATCCGCGCGGAGAACGGGTCGTCGCGTCCCGGCCAGAGCCGCGAAAACAACTGCCAGGTCGTACGCCCCAGCAGCATGACCCCATCGTCCAGCGCGCTCCCGAGCCGGAACTTGTCCCCGGCGACCGTCTCGGGGCCGTGCCGGAACGCCCAGCCGCCGGTCGGCGTGCCCCCGGACCCATCCGGGTCGGACACGATCCCGTCCAGGGTGATGAACTGAATGACGATGACGCTCACGATGGGTGTCCCTTCGATCGATGCTCACCCGTACGTACCGGCGCCATCGACCCGATTCATCGCGCCTGGCGAAACTCGTCGAAAGAAATCTGCTTGGGCAGGTCGAATGCCTCGAACACGCGTGGATCGGCGAACACGACATTGTGTGCGACCCGACCGCCGGTGACCGTGAAGACCTGGAGCGTGTGCAGCCGATGCCCGCCGGCGGGCTCCGGCGCGTACGCGGCGAGCGCGGGCTGCCCGTTGGCGGTGAGGTACGTCATACCCCAGCCCGTCCCGCGCATCTCGAACACGCGGTGTATGAACAGGCCGTAGTCGCGGCTGCCGCGATACCACAGCGGCACCGGCGGCATCTCCAGGACCGCTTCGTCTGTGAGGAGCCGTACGAGCGCGGGGACGTCGGCCGCCTCGAATGCCCGCACGTACCGTTCGATCACCGCGCGCACCTCGGGATCGTCCGGCTCGGCGAACTCGCCCACATCGCCCACGTCCGCGAGGGCGGCGCGGGCCCGCTGGAGAGCGCTGTTGACGGCCGTGACCGTGGTCCCAAGCTGCGCAGCGACCTCGGCGGCGCTGAACTCCAGTACCTCGCGGAGCACGAGCACGGCCCGCTGTCGCGGCGGCACGACCTGCATCGCCGTCACCAGCGCGAGCCGCATGTCGGCCCGAATTTCCGTGTCGAACCGCGCGTCGGGAAACGGCTGTAGCCAGGGGATGTCGAACGCCGGCGTGAGCGGGGCCCCGGGATCCTCGCTCGGCGCGCCCAACCCGGACGGCAATGGCCGCCGCGCACGCCCCTCCAGCGCGGTCAGGCACGCGTTGGTCGCGATCCGGTACAGCCAGGTCCGTACGGACGCGCGTGTGTGGTCGTACCGGTCGCGGGCCTTCCACGCGCGCAGCATCGTCTCCTGCACCAGGTCCTCGGCCTCGTGGAACGAGCCCAGCATCCGGTAGCAGTACGCCACCAGCTCACCCCGGTACGGCTCGAAGTCCACGGGCCCATCATGGCGTACACGGCGGCTCCGGACGGCCCGCGATGAGGTTCCGCAGGGCGATCCCGGCTCGGACCCTCACCATGCTGCCCCCCGGGCGGCGGGTCGTGGTGAACAGCATGGTGAACAATGCCGAATAGCGCAGGAGATTCCCTGCCGCTTATCGCCGAAAGTCACAACCTTGCGTATCAACTGACGCGTATTCGAGGTGGCGGGAGCGGAGCGGAACGGAACGAAAGGCCGCCACTGGGTGTGGCGGCCTTTCGCGGATCGTCCTGGCAGGTGGGCGGCGAGAGGCACGACTCGCCATGAGAGTCCCCACCTGTGCCCTGCGAAATCAGGGCTGACTCTCGGCAGACACCATCGGCGCAGGGTGATCGATCAGGGCGGCGAGACCAGGCCCGAGCTGCGCGCGGACCTGCCTGCCGACAGCGAGTCCGGGCTCGGGCTGGTCTGCTTCCTCGCCTCCGGATGGGACGCGATCCCCTGGGGCGAAGGCACCAAGACCTGGTTCGAGATCTGAGATCAGGACTGTCGGGAGGGATCGGGCTCGAGGGTGCCGCGCAGTTCGGAGACCCGTTTCTCCAGTTCGGAGAGGTCCTCGGCGAGCTCGGTCGGGGCCCGTCCCAGAAGCTCGGCGACCTGCTCCTCGACGGCGCTCAGCAACTCGGAGACCTCGCCAGGCGGATCGGCGAACCTGGTGCGCAGCAGGGCCGACTGGTCTCGCAGTAGGGCGGCCTGTTCCCGCAGTTGGAGGTTCTTGGTGTACAGCTCCACGAACACCGACACCTTCGCCCGCAACACCCAGGGATCGAAGGGCTTGGAGATGAAGTCGACCGCGCCTGCCGCGTAACCACGGAAGGCGTAGTCGGGATCGCTGTTCACGGCGGTCAGGAAGATGATCGGTACATCGCGGGTCTTCTTGCGCCGCTTGATGTCGCGTGCGGTCTCGAAACCATCCATTCCCGGCATGACGATATCGAGCAGGATCACGGCGTACTCGTCGGTCAGCAGTGCCTTCAGCGCCTGCTCTCCGGTCCGGGCCCGGACCAGGTCCTGATCGAGGGAGCTGAGGATCGCCTCGAGAGCGATCAGGTTCTCCTCGCGATCGTCCACGAGAAGGATCTTCGCCTTGTCGTCCACGCGGGTATCCTCCTTTCCGCTCAGCGGGTCGCCGCGCGCTGCAACCACGTCCGCATGACACCGAGTAGATGATCCACGTCGACGGGCTTGGGTACGTAGTCGGACGCTCCCGACGCGAGGCTCTTCTCACGGTCGCCCTTCATCACCTTCGCGGTGATGACGATGATCGGCAAATCGGTGAACTGTGGCATGTGGCGGATGGCCTCGGTCGTGGCATTGCCGTCCAGACCAGGCATCATCACGTCCATCAATACCAGGGCAACGTCGGTGTTGCGCTGCAGAATGTCGATGCCGGCCTGCCCGTCCTCGGCGTACAGCACGTCCATTCCGTACCCCTCCAGCACGCTGGTCAGGGCGAACACATTACGTACGTCGTCGTCGACGATGAGGACCTTGCGGCCAGAGAGCGCCGCGTCGAGATGGTCGGCGGGCGGCTCGTCCAGGAGGCTGCCGAGGGAGCCGTTCACCTCGACCACGGGTGCGTCGGAGAGGCGCGGCAACTGGTCGGTGTCCAGGTCCGCGCTGGTCTCGTCCCAGGAGACCGCCCGGCTCTGGCCCTCGGGGTTCTGGTACCGCGCGGGCAGGAAGAGCGTGAACGTGCTGCCCTGACCCAGCTCGCTCCTGGCGTGGATCTCCCCGCCGAGCAACCGGGCGATGTTGCGGCTGATCGAGAGGCCCAGCCCGGTCCCGCCGTACCGTCGGCTGGTGGTGCCGTCGGCCTGCTGGAACGCCTCGAAGATGACCTCCAGTTTGTCCTCGCTGATACCGATGCCGGTGTCGGTCACCTCGAAAGCGACCACATCCATTGCGTCGCGCAGCTCCTGCGTGGTGAAGTCCACCCCCTCCGGACGCTGCACGAACAGCCGCACCTCACCGTCGTCGGTGAACTTGACCGCGTTGGAGAGCAGGTTGCGCAGAACCTGCTGGAGCCGCTGCTCGTCGGCGTACAGCGTGCCGGGGATGTCGGAGGCGAGCTGCACATCGAAGTGCAGCCCCTTGTCCACCGCCATCGGCTGGAACGTCGCGTCGACATAGTCGACCAGCTTGCCGAGGGGCAGCCGCTGCGGGTGCACCTCCATCTTCCCCGCCTCGACCTTGGACAGATCCAGGATGTCGTTGATGAGCTGCAGCAGGTCGGTGCCGGATTCGTAGATGGTGCTGGCGAACTCCACCTGCTTGGACGTGAGGTTGCCGTGGGTGTTCTCCGACAGCAGCTTGGCCAGCACCAGCAGGCTGTTGAGCGGGGTGCGCAGCTCGTGCGACATGTTGGCGAGGAACTCGGACTTGTACCTCGAGGACATCGCCAGCTGCTCCGCGCGGTCCTCCAGGGTGCGGCGGGCCTGCTCGATCTGGAAGTTCTGGACCTCGATGGCCCGGTTCTGCTTGGCCAGCAGCGCCGCCTTGTCCTCCAGTTCGGCGTTGGAGCGGCGCAGTTCCGCCTGCTGCCGCTGCAGCTCATCGGAGCGTTCCTGTAGCTCCTGCGCCAGCCGCTGCGACTCGGCGAGCAGCGATTCGGTCCGGGAGTTCGCGCCGATGGCGTTGATCGTGACGCCGATGGTCTCGGTGAACTGGTTGAAGAACGCCAGATGCACGTCGGTGAACCGGTTGAAGGACGCCAGCTCGATCGCGCCCAGCACCTGGTCCTCGAACAGGATCGGC
>JAOPYO010000225.1 GCA_025964575.1 Actinomycetes bacterium | reverse complement strand
AGCGCGAATACTCACAGCCGAGTCATCCCCCCTTTGGCAGGACCGACTAACGTGAGCGTATGACCCATCTTCCGGCCTGTGGTCACCACCATGAGTAACACACCTTTCGGCTTCGGGCGGCCAAGCGACGAGGGCGACGACAAACCCGGTCAGCCCAATGACCCCTTTGGCGCCATGGGCGGCGACATGGGACAGTTCGCCGACATGCTGCACCGCTTCGCCGACATGCTCGGTAGCCAGGGCGGCGACGAAGGCCCGCTCAACTGGGACCTCGCCAAGAACATCGCCAGGCACACTGTCTCCGAACATGGCGACCCGTCGATCGTGGACGCGGAACGCCGGCAGGTGGAGGACGCACTGCGCCTCGCCGATCTGTGGCTCGACGAGGGCACCGTGCTGCCCGCCGGCATTCGTACGCCCCAGGCGTGGAGCCGGTCCGAGTGGATCGAGAACACCCTGCCCGTCTGGTCCACGGTGTGCGACCCGATCGCGACCCGCATGGTCGACTCGATGGGCGGCGCGCTGGGCGGCGGTGATCTGCCCGAAGAGATGCAGGCGATGACCGGACCGCTGGTCGGCATGATCCGGCAGATGGCCGGTGCGATGGTCGGCGGTCAGGCCGGGCAGGCGCTGGGCACTCTCGCCCGCGATGTCGTCGGCTCCACCGACGTGGGCCTGCCGCTGGCTCCCGAAGGCGTCGGCGCTCTGCTGCCCGCCGGGGTCACCGCCTTCGGTAAGGGCCTGGAGGTCCCCGAGGGCGAGGTACGGCTGTATCTCGCGTTGCGGGAGGCCGCACACCAGCGGCTGTTCGCCCATGTGCCGTGGCTGCGGACCCACCTGCTGGGCGCGGTCGAGGACTACGCGCGTGGCATCACCGTCGACCTCAGCGGCATCGAGCAGGCCGTCGCCGGCCTGGACCTCAGCGACCCGGAGGCCCTGCAGCAGGCGCTCGGCGGGGAGATCCAGCTCCAGCCTGAGGAGACCCCGCAGCAGAAGGCCGCGCTGACCCGGTTGGAGACCACGCTCGCCCTGGTGGAGGGCTGGGTCGACACTGTGGTCAACTCGGTCGCCGACGGTCGGCTGCCCGAGGCCGCGAAACTGGCCGAAGCCGTACGTCGCCGCCGCGCCACCGGGGGGCCTGCGGAGCACACCTTCGCCACCCTGGTCGGACTGGAGCTGCGGCCGCGCAGGCTGCGCGAGGCCGGCGTGCTGTGGCGTGCGCTTACCGAGGCGCGGGGGACCGATGGCCGCGACGCGGTCTGGGAGCACCCCGACCTCTTGCCGACCGCCGGTGATCTCGACGATCCCGACTCCTTCGTCCATGACAAGCAGTCCGACCTGGACATCTCTCAGCTCACCGATGCTCCTGAAGCACCTCCCGAGGAAAACCCGGGCGAGAAGGACGACCCCGCATGACCCCCCGACCCCTCTGTGATCATGCAATCGTTCCTCGATGGATTGCATGATCACGCACAGGAGCGGGGCTCTGCACGCGGACGCGGTCCGGGTGCTCACGGGGTGGCGGGCGCCGGACGCCGATCAGGAACTGAAGCGACGAGGGTTCCTGGAACATCTCGCCGCCCATCCCGACGGGGTGTGGCGGGAGTGCGTTTCCGGGCACATCACCGCCAGCACCGTGGTGCTCGACGACTCCAGATCCCGCGTACTGCTGACCCTGCACAGCAAGGTAAAGGCGTGGTTGCAGCTCGGCGGCCACTGTGAGGCGGCCGATGTGACCCTGTGCGACGCGGCGCTGCGGGAGGCGACCGAGGAGTCCGGCATCATCGGGCTGCGGTTGCTTCCGGACCCGGTTCAGGTCGATCGGCACTTCGTGCGCTGTCATCCCGAGGGCTCGTACCACCTGGATGTGCAGTACCTGGCGATCGCGCCTGCCGGGGCCCGTCATCAGATCAGCGACGAGTCCGACGATCTGCGCTGGTTCGACGTCAGCGCACTGCCAGAGCCGACGGACGAGGCCCTGCGCCGCCTCGTCGGCCGGGCCACCGCCAGATGAGCCTGGGCACGGTCGTGCTGACCGGGGCGGCCGGCCGCATCGGCACTCTGCTCCGCCCCCTGGTACGGGCGGATACGGTCCGGCTGGTGCTGGTCGATCGGGTGTCGCTGACCGCCGAGTCGCCTGCCGAAGATGTCCGGCGATCCGAGCTCGCCAGCCCGGCGGAGATCACGGCACTGGTCGAAGGCGCCGACGGGATCGTGCATCTGGCCGGGGTCTCTGACGAGGCACCGCTCCCCGAGCTGCTCGAGGGCAATGTCCTCGGCACTCACCATGTGCTGGAGGCCGCCCGCCGCACCGGCGTGCGGCGGGTGGTCCTGGCCAGCAGTAACCGGCTGACCGGCTGCTATCCCGTCACGCACCAGGTGTCACCGGAGATGCCGCCGCGGCCGGACGGCCTGTACGGGGTGAGCAAGGTGGCGGTGGAGGCCCTCGGCAGGCTGTATGCCGACAAGTTCGGCCTGGAAGTGGTCTGCCTGCGCATCGGCAGCTTCGAAGCGGAACCCTCCCAGCCTCGGCACCTCGCCACGTGGCTCAGCCCACGTGACTGCGCCGGATTCGTCAGGGCCGCCCTCACCGCCCCGCTGACCGGCTTCAGCGCCGTGTACGCGATCTCGAACAACACCCGGCGGTTCTGGAGCCTGGACGACACTCTCGGCTACCGTCCCGTGGACGACGCCGAGGCCTATGCCGATCGGATCCCCGGAGCCGATGAGTTCTTCGCCTCCGGCGGGCCCCAGGGCGGCGCTTTCGCGAGCCAGGAGTTCACCCTCCGCCACATGGGGAGTTGATGAGCGCGCCCTCAGCCGCCGAGCAACACCCGGGTGTTGTCCCATCCCTCCAGGCCCGGGTCGAGGCGGGCGATGTCGGCGGGCCAGCGGAGGCGGTGCCAGCCCGGGCCCGACTGGACCAGACCAGGGCGGGGGGCGGCCGCGCGGAGGCGTTCGAAGGCGTCCGGAGTGTCGAGATCCACGGTGTCCAGAGCGGTGCGCAGCCAGTCTGGGAGCGGCAGCCATGCGGCGAGGGCGACCAGCCCGTCCTCGGCGGGGCAGGCCGCGGCCGGGGCGTGACTCAGCGCGCGGAACAGCTTGCCGATGAGCAACGGCGGCAGGTCGGGGGCGTCGGCCGCGATGATCGCGGCCTGCTCGGCGCCCAGCTCGTGCAGCCGGGCGAACGCCTCCCCCAGCCCTTCGGCCGGCACGATCGGTGTTCCCGGCCAGGTGATCGACTCGATCTCCGGCGGTACGGGAGGCGCGACGACCAACGCGGGGGTCACCAGATCCAGACCCGCGGCGACCTCGTAGGTGTCCTCCAGCAAGGCGAGCCGGAATTCGGCCGGATCGATGCCCGGCGGGCTCGCGCTCCCGGCCAGATCAGCGAGAACCGCGACATAGCGGTTCGTCATCCGGCGGCCTCATGCGACAACTCGTCCTCGTGCGGCCGTTCACCATCGCCCGGAGGTTCGTGCTCCGCGGGCAGATGCACGGCGGCGGCGATCCCCTCGAGGTAACCGCGGGCCCGCTCGGCCTTGGGATAACCGGCGACCAGCTCCCAGAACCGCGGGCCATGGCCGGGCACGAGCAGATGTGCCAGCTCGTGCACGAGGACGTAGTCGATCACCCAGGGCGGCATGCCGCGCAGCCGGGTGGAGAGCCGGATCGTCCCGTCGTCCGGGGTGCAGGAGCCCCAGCGGGTGCGCTGATTGTCCACCCAGCGCACGCTCGTCGGCTCCGGATGCCCGGGCAGATAACGACAGGACAGGTCACGGGCCCGGTCCAGGAGCGCCTCGTCGCTGGGGCGCCTGCGGCGCTCCCGTTCGGCAAGCCGTTCCAAGATCGTGGAGACCCATTGCTCCTCTTCGGCCTTGGTCAGCCGGGAGGGCACCAGCACGACGGTCTTGTCACCGTCACGGTAGGCAGAGACGGTCCGTCTGCGTCGGGCGCTGCGGCGGACCTCGACGTTGGGGGGCACGGAAAGAACCGTACCGAAAATTTTGCCTTCTCCACAGGGGGTGGATCGTATTTCCCCAGGTCAGATCCGATTATTTTGAGTTCTCCCCAGAACTATCCACAGGGTCTAACCATGGTTTCCACATGGTTTCCACAACAACATCCCGTGGCCTCCCCATGACCTGCCCACCATCGTCCGCAGAGACGCGGTGGCGCCGCACGGCCGAGTCAGGGCATGTCCCCTAGATCCAGGTCCTGCAGCGCGGCGCCCGGTCCAGATCCAAAAACGCGCCCTCTAGCGGCCGCTGAAGTTCGGGCGGCGTCTCTCGCGCTGTGCGGCCAGTCCTTCCAGCAGATCCTGCGAGGTCATGGTGACCGGCTGGGCGAGTGACTCCCAGCGCAGCGCCGCCTCCAGGCTGGGCGGGCCGCCATCGGAGAGCGCCACCTTGGTCAGCCGGGTGGCCACCGGAGCCTGCGCCGCGATCTCTTCGGCGACGCCGAGTGCCTCCCGCAGCACCTGCGGGCGCGGCACCGCCCGGTTGACCAGGCCGAAGGACTCCGCCTGCGCGCCGGTCACCGTACGGCCGGTGAACAGCAGCTCGCGGGCGCGCGGCAGGCCGACGGTCTCCGGGAACAGGAAGGTCGCGGCCATGCCCGGATGCAGGCCCAGCGCGGTGAAGGGCGCCAGAAGTTCGGCGTCGTCGGCCGCGTAGCGCAGGTCACAGGCGAGGGCGAGGCACAGGCCCGCGCCGACCGCGTGCCCATTGATCGCGGCGATCGTCGGAACCTCGAGCTGCCGGATCGTCAGCCAGCTCCGATAGAACTCCAGCATGTGATCACGGAGCGCCGGGAGCTCGATCTCGTTGCGATCCGCGAGCCAGGACAGATTGCCGCCGGAGGAGAAGGCGCTGCCGGCGCCGGTCACCACGACGCATCGCAGCCCCGGGTCGGCCCGCAGCTCGGTGATCGTCTGTTTCCAGGCCGCGGTCATCTCATCGGACATGGCATTGCGGCGTGCGGGGTCGTTCAGGGTGAGGACGACGATCCCGTCAGGACGGCGGTCCACGCTCAGCTCTTCAGACATGCCGGGAGGCTATCCACGGTAGGCGCGGACGTGCGGACCCGACCCTTCACAACGCTCATTGTCACAGTGTCAAGAGCTGGGGGCGTTCGTGAGAAAGGCCACGCCACAGATGTTTCACCAGCTAGTCACCGTGCGCCAAGGACACGTAACGAGGATTCACCAAGGTCGTTGTGGCGTAAACGACCACTTATCCCGGACAATGGGCGCGTGAGCGATCTCCCTCGCCGCGCGGTGACGCGGACGGCAAAGCTAGCGACCCTGCCCATCGGATTCGCCGGACGTACCGCTCTCGGCTTCGGCAAGCGAACCATCGGCAAGCCCGCCGAACTCGTCGCCCAGGAGATTCAGACGCGCACCGCCGAGCAGCTGTTCAAGGTGCTGGGCGAGCTCAAGGGCGGAGCGATGAAGGTCGGCCAGATGCTGTCGATCTTCGAAGCCGCGCTGCCTCCGGAGATCGCGGGCCCGTACCGCAGCATGCTCACCAAGCTGCAGGACTCCGCGCCGCCGATGCCCGCGAAGACCGTGCACGCGGTCCTCGCGGAAAATCTGGGCGTGGAGTGGCGGGAGCAGTTCACCGAGTTCGACGACAGACCCGCCGCGTCCGCCTCGATCGGCCAGGTTCACAAGGCGATCTGGCACGACGGTCGCCCCGTCGCCGTCAAGGTGCAGTATCCCGGCGCGGGTAAGGCCCTGATCAGCGACTTCAACCAGCTGGCCCGGATCGGCAAGCTGTTCGGGGTGCTGATGCCCGGGCTCGACATCAAGACGATGCTCGCCGAGCTCAAGGAGCGGGTGGTCGAAGAACTCGACTACTCCATCGAAGCCGAGTCTCAGACGATCTTCCACAAGGCCTTCCTCGATGACCCCGACTTCTTCGTCCCCGAGGTCATCTCCCAGTCCGGGAACGTGCTCGTCACCGAGTGGATGGAAGGTGGCCTCCCGCTTTCCAAGATCATTAGTGCAGGCACGCAGGAGCAGCGCGACCACGCCGGCCTGCTCTACTGCCGCTTTCTGTTCTCCGGCCCAGCACGCAGCGGCCTGCTGCACGGCGACCCGCATCCCGGGAACTTCCGGCTGCTCGACGACGGCCGGCTGGGGGTCCTGGACTTCGGTGCGGTCGACCGGCTGCCGGGCGGCTTCCACCGCCGCATCGGCCGGCTGATGCGGATCGGCACCCTGCTGGACATCGATGAGATCGAGTGGGCGTTGCGCGAGGAGGACGTCCTCCGCGAGGGCGTCACGGTCGACCCCGAAGGCCTGCGAGCCTTCATCGCGCCCATCGCCGAACCGCTCATCGAGGACACCTTCAAGTTCAGCCGGGAGTGGCTGCGAGAACAGGCCGCCCGGGTGACCGACCTGCGCCCGACCAACGTCATCCGGCAGCTCAACCTGCCGCCGTCATACGTGATCATCCACCGCGTGGTGTCGGCCGGCACCGGGGTCCTATGCCAACTCGAGGCCGAGGGTCCGTTCCGCGGCGAGGCACTCCAGTGGGTGCCCGGCTTCGCCGACGACGAGGACGACGCCTCCGGCGACGAAGAACTCGCCAGCTGACTCCTCAAGCCCTCCAGAGCCATTCGATTTCGCCTGTACAGCCCCTAGGCGCCAGATTGGAGTTTTTGGCCACAAGTACCGTCTAGGGGGTGCTCAACTGAGTGTGCGCAAGGCGGAGAGAGCGTCTAGGGGGTCGACAGAATCGGGGAGATGTCAGTTCCGCAGCGTCCAGTAGGCGGCGGTGGCGTCGTCGGTTGCCTTGCTTCGAGACCACCGTTCGCCTCGTGGGTCGCCGGCTTCTGCCTCGCGCGTGCGGCGAATGAGCTCCTGTGGCCCGTCCTTCCGGAGAACGGCGAGCACGTCGGCCCAGGTGGAGAGTCCGAAGCGGTCGGCAGTCCGGGTCGCCCCGTCGCTGAGCAGCGCCACCGCCTCGACCTGGTCCAGTGGCACCGAGCCGGTAAGGGCTTGCGTGGCGGCTGCGGGGTTGATGCTGGCAACCCAGAAGCCGCCGGGCTGGTTGCGGTAGGCGGCGAGTTTGCGCACGTGTTCGAAGAGGTCGGCTGCTAGGTCCCCCGAGCCCAGTGGCGGGAGTCTGGCGGGAGCGTCGAGCTTGCCGTACACGCCCGCCAGCCGAGCATCAGTGACGATCAGCGGATCATCATCGGCGAGTTCGACGATGAGTGTGGAGTCCGACAGCACGAGGTATTCCAACCGGTCTCCCGCAGCGCGCGCGACGAGCACTGTCGCGGACGGGCTGTGCGGATTGGCCAGGTCGCACGTACCGCGATGCGCGGCGTTGACGGCGTCGATGCTCACGGCCAGAGCTTCGGTCAGGGAGAGCCGCCGGTCAGCGATCGCACCGGCGAGCAAGCCGCCGAGAGTACGGGCGTACCAGGCGACCGAATGGAAGCAGCCGGAGTCGAGTCCGGCAGGAGAGCCGGCCCCGTCCAAGACCACCAGGCCGCCGGGCACCGCCGCTGCAAAGTCCTCGTTCTCACGGTTCGGGGTCGCCCCCGGGTCAGGCTGCCTCCAGCTTCACCTCGCCGCTACGACGGCGAGGAGATGGACGGTCTCTCACCCCCATCCGGATCAACACCAGCGCCTCGTGGCGCACTGAGAACTTTCCCTACGTTTTCAAGGGCGCCGCTACGCGCCGCCAGGCCGGACCGGCCGCGCCGGGCACGCGGCCTCTTTCTTGCCGGTGACCTGGCCGAGGGTGTCGTAGTCGGTGTGCCACACATCACCCGAGGCCAAGTTGGTCACCTCGGCCGGGTGACCGAGTGTGTCGAAGGTGTAGCTGACGCCTTGGGTCTTGTCGGTGCTGGGCGGGGAAGTGACGGCCTTGGTGCTGCCGCCGGTAATGGACACCGTGGTGATCGGCGCCTGGCCGCTGCCAGCCGAGACCGAGACGGTGGGCGAGGTGGTGTACTGGTCGGTTTCGGTGGTGCGGCCGAGCGCGTCAGTGAAGGTCTGGGTGGCGACCCCGCCCGTGGGGGGGACGGTGACGGTCCGGTCACCGTAGTAGGCGGTTGCGGTCTGCTCTTTGACCTGCGATTGAAAGTAGGAAGTGGACAGGACCTGTCGGCCGACGCCATCGAAGGCGATCACGTTCTGGTCGGGGACCTGGGCGTCATCGACACCGACCAAGGTGCCGTTCGGGGCGCTCTTTGAATCCCACCAGGGGTTGTTGGTCTTCCAAACCCAGCCGCGAGTGTCGTAAAAAGTGTTGGTGACCAGACGCCCACCTTGGGGGGTGGGTTTCTGCGTCTGGATCGGCCGCAGCATCGCGTCGAACAACGCGGTGGAGGTCACATACCCGACCGAGTCGTTCAGCACCTTGGTGGTGACCGCGCTCGGTACCGTGGCCGAGATCTGGTAGGAGAATTGGGCGTTGGCGGACTGAGTGGTGGGCCTGCTTGCTCCCCACACCGCCGTCGTACGGCCCAGGCCGTCGTATCTCATGGCAGAGGTGACACTGTTGAGATCGGTGGTGGTCAGTGGAAGGCCCCGAAGTGGGGCAATGGTCGTGGCCGTGGATTGGCCGAGCGCATTGGTGGTCTTGGTCGCGGTGGTAACGCCGTTAAGCATGGTGATGTCGGTGTGGGTCTTGTGACCCAGCACGTCCAGCCAGCGAGGTCTGCCGGCGGCACGCCGCCAGGCTCGGGGTGGTCAGCGCGCACGCGGGCAACTGGACCAGACGTAGCGATGCCGCCCAGTTACCGCCGTAGGTCGCAACCAGACCGGCGTAGTCCACGCCGATCCGCACCGGACCCACACCTGTGCCGGTGACGGTGGGCTGGGCGGCCGGGTGCTGAGCAGTGGCGGTGAATAGCAGCCCGTTCACCCCGGCCGCCTGCGCCACTTTGCGGTCGGCGACGCGCACCGCGACCTGCTTCGGGGAGTCGGCAGGTCAGCGTGGCCAACCCCGGCCATTGCCCACATCGGCGGATTCGCCAGGGGAAAACCCAAAGCGGGGCCCCTGCGCCATGGCAGGGGCCCCGCTCTTGTGCGCTCGCTCCGGGAATCACCGGCCGGCAAACCATCCCAGGAAGACCGGGCGGCGATTCTGCTACCGGTTCTCCACCGGGCCTACCGGGCGAGCAGGAGGCGGCGCACCCGCAGCGCCCGTATCCGGGCGTCGCGGCGGGCGCGCCTGACGGCGCGGACCCTTGCGGCCGTTTGGATGTTCTGGCCGATCTCTCGGTCCAGGTTGCGTATTCGCTCCCTGGACAGTTCAACGCTGAGCAAGCTCACCTTGCGCTCCTTGGCTGCGGAGGGGTTGAGAACCTCCGTAAGGCTGATCGTGGGAATCGTGGGATTGGTCATCGGCGCAAGACCGATCGTGGGGACGGTGGTCACGCGGCGACCTCGGCGTTCTTGCGCGGCCGGCCACGGGGCCGCTTGCGCGCCACGATCTCGCCGCGAACGAACAGCTCCCCACCCCAGACGCCCCACGGCTCCTGCCGCTCGAGCGCCCCGGCCAGGCAGGCCTTACGGATCGGGCAGTCCAGGCACAGCGCCTTGGCCAGCTCGACGTCTGCGGGCGCCTCGGCGAAGAACAGGTCCGAGTCGGTCCGGCACGGGAGCAGCAGGTCCTCCGCGGTCGCGGTAAGGGCCAGCTCCTGCATCGGTGTCACCCCATTTTCCTCTCGTTGGATCTCAACGGGTTCAGTCGGTTTGGGTCGTCCGGCCAAATAAAGAAGGCCGCGGAT
>JAOPYO010000206.1 GCA_025964575.1 Actinomycetes bacterium | reverse complement strand
TCCGGGTCGAACGCACCTTGATCGAGGTCGCCGGTAGCCCGCTGCACTTCGGACCGACCAAGACCGAAGCCGGAACACGAACACTCCCGGTCCCCTCGGTGATCGTGCCGGAACTGCGCTCGCACCTGGACCGCTTCGCCCAGCCGGGAGACGAGGGGCTGATCTTCGTCGGGGCGAAGGGGGCGATGCTACGGAGGGCCGGGTTCCGGCGCATCTGGCTCAAGGCACTCAAGGACGCCGGACTCAAGGGCATCCGCTTCCACGACCTGAGACACACCGGCAGCACCCTGGCGGCCATAGCCGGCGCGACCCTTCCGGAGTTGAAGGAACGGATGGGCCACTCCAGCGACCGGGCCGCGATGATCTATCTGCACTCCACCAAGGAGCGTCACCAGGAGATCGCGGACACCCTCAGCGCCATGACCAAGGCCCAGCTCAAGAAGCCGACCAAGAAGACCAAGAAGCCGGCCGCCGAGGACCCATCGGGCACGCAACGGGCACGCAAGCGCAAGAACGGCTGACCAACGATCAAGGCCCAGACAGAGAACATGCCTCTGATCTGGGCCTTTGTCGGATGTGCCCCCAACGGGATTCGAACCCGTGCTACCGCCTTGAAAGGGCGGTGTCCTAGGCCGCTAGACGATGGGGACCTTGGAGCTGACCCTCAGATGCCGGCCTGAGGGCGCCAGATAAGCATAGGGGACAACCGGTCCGGGTACGAAAGTGGTTTCCCGCCTACTGACGGGAGACTGAGGGAGAAGTCGACACGGGCGGGGTGACAGAAGGAAGCGGGGAACCCGTCGGAGACCCGGGGAAGCTCGGCGAGACAGGGGTCGGTGAGCTAGGGGTCGGCGGCGGGCCGAGGGTCCGATCCGGCTGCTTCTCCAGGGTCCGCTCGATCTGGGCCGAGGCCAGGCCGAGTCCGCCCAGCCGGAAGTCATCCCAGCCCTGCAGGCGGTGAGTGGCCCGGTTGAAATAGAGGATCGACAGCTCGATCGGAGTCGGCTGCTCGCCTTCGAGTCCGCGCAGACCCGCACTGCCGGTGGAGCCCTGCACGAACAGCCGAGTACCGGCGGGCAGCAGCCGGGTGGCGCGCTGGTGGGTGTGGCCGGACAGCACCAGCGGGGCGATCCCGTCGAAGGACTGCCCCTCGTCCGGGTCGTGGGTGAGGATGATGTCCGGCGTGACACCGGTGGCATGCAGGCCCGCAGCCAGCCGGGACCCTTCAGAAGCCATGGCGGCGGTGCCCATGTTGTCGTCCCGGGTGGTCTTGTCCGGGGTGAACCGCGGATCACCGACGCCCCAGATGCGAAGGCCCCCGACCTCCTGCATCGAACCGTCCAGGACGACCGCGTTCTTCTGCTTGCGCACGGCGGCCTGGATCGCCCGAGAGTCGTGGTTGCCGCGGATGAAGACGTACGGGACCTTCAACGATGAGATGTCGTCGACGAACTTCTCCTCCGGCTTGGAGCCGTGGTCGGTGAGGTCCCCGGTATCGATGATCACCTGTACCTGGAACTGGGTGGCGATCGAGCGGATGATGCTCCACGCCACCGGGTTGAGGTGGATGTCCGAGACATGCAGGACCCGCAGCGTCGTCGGATCGGGCTCGTACGTCGGCAGCGTGGAGGTGGCCGCGTACAGCCGGGACACGTTGCCGACCAACTGGGCTAGCTGCACGCGGTATTCGGAGAACTTCCGGACGATCGACTTGGCGTCGCCGACGACCTGCGGCGCGTTGGCCAGCAGACCTGTGTAGCTCGGCTCCACGACCGACTGCGGGTTGAACGTGGCCGCGGCGAGTCCGCCGATGATCAACATGCCGAGCAGCGCCGATCCCCCGGAGACCAGCGCGGCACGCCAGGAGCGGAACACGATCAGCCCGGCCAGCAGCGCGCAGACCACCCCGAAGAGTACGGCTCGGAGGCCGAGCACCATCAGTCCGTGCCGTACCTGGCCGGCGACCGTGTCGGTGAGCCGCGCCAGCTCGCCGGGGTTTTCGATCAGCCTACGGGCGGGATCCGGGCGGAGCTGCGCGACCTGGGCCTGGAGCCGCAGTGGCCCCCAGTGGCTGTTGAGCCGCAGTGTGCCCAACGGCGGGATATCGATGACCGTGCCGCCGTTCCAGGAGGGGCGTACGGACATCGCCACGTCGGCGGGGCCCACCGGGGTCTGCACATGGCCGCCGAGCAGCATGCCGACCCAGCCGCCCAGCAGACCGATCACGACCACGGCCAGGACCCGCAGCCACCGACGGCCGGACAGCCACGTCCAGACCTTGCGTGGGACTTGTCCGGAGGACCGGAGCCGTGCCGGAAGCTGAGGCCGGAGCCGGTCCGGGAGCCTGAAACGGCCGCGGATCCACTCTCGAGGCCGTCCGAATGCCAAAGTGCCTCCCTTTTCGATAAGAATATCTACCGTGATCGATGTGGATCGGCAGGCTTTCGAGGACCTTGTCGCCGAGGCCCTCGACACCATCCCGTCCGGGCTCGCCTCCCACATGAACAACGTCGTTGTGGTGGTCGAGGACGAGGCCCCCGAGCCGGGCCTCCTCGGGCTCTACCGGGGCGTGCCGCTCACTGAGCGCGGCGATTGGTACGCGGGGGTCCTGCCCGATCAGATCAGCATCTACCGCAAGGAGATACTGAAGATCTGCGAGAGCTTGGACGATGTCGTCGCGGAGGTACGCATCACCGTCGTCCATGAGGTCGGCCACCACTTCGGTATCGACGACGAGCGACTGCACGAGCTCGGCTGGTAACTTCAGAAGGTCACGTTATTGCCACTGAGCGTGATTTCATTAGGGAAGACCGCCCGGCGCCGGGCGGACGTGCCGAGTGGAGCATGTGTGATCAGTGGAAGGCATCGGCGGCCCACGGAGGAGCAGGCCACCTACCGTGAGGTCTTCGCCGTCCGCGAATTCCGATCCCTCTGGCTCGCGCAGGCGCTCTCCTATATCGGCGACCAGTTGGCCCAGGTGGCCCTGGCCGTCCTGGTCTTCCACCGTACGGGCTCGGCGCTGCTGACCGCGGTCACCTACGCGCTGACCTATCTGCCGCCCATCCTGGGCGGGCCGGTGCTGTCCGGGCTGGCCGATCTGTTCCCCCGGCGCCGCGTCATGATCGTCTCCGATGTGCTCCGTGCCGTGCTGGTCGCGCTGATGGCCTTCGAGGCCATGCCGTTCGCGGTGCTGTGTGTACTGGTCTTCTTCACCGTGCTGCTGGGCGCCCCGTTCACCGCGGCCCGCGCGGCGCTGCTGCCCGACGTGCTCGACGGGGACAAGTACGTCGCCGGTTCGGCCATCAACAACATCACTCATCAGGCGACCCAGATGATGGGCTTCCTGGCGGGTGGCGCGCTGGTCGCGGTCGTTGGCACCTACCAGGCGCTGGGCATCGACGCGGCCACTTTCGGGCTGTCCGCGGTGATTCTGATGGGGCTGCGCAAGCGGCCCGCCCCCGCGGAGTCCGCCGGCGAGATGATGTCGCTGTGGCGCAACACCCGTGCCGGCGCCCGCTTGGTCTTCGGCGATCCGCTGCTGCGGTCACTGGTGTGCTTCGCCTGGCTGTGCACGTTCTATGTGCTGCCGGAGGGGATCGCCGCGCCCTATGCCGCCACATTCGACAACAACCCGGTGACCGTTGGGCTGCTCATGTCGGCGATGCCCACCGGGATGGTCATCGGGGCCTTCGTGTTCAGCCGGTTCGTTCAGGCCTCGAACCGCCTCCGGGCGATGGGCTGGATGTCGATGCTGGCCTGTGCCCCGCTGATCGGCGCGGCCCTGCACCCGCCACTGTGGGGCGTCGTGGCCCTGTGGGCACTCTCTGGGATCGGTAGCGCCTATCAGCTCGCGGCTAATGCGGCTTTTGTGGCGGCCGTGCCCCCGTCCGGTCGGGGGCAGGCGTTCGGTCTTGCCCAGTCCGGAATCCTGGCCGGTCAGGGCCTGGGCATCCTCGTCGGAGGAGCCGCCGCGCAGGTGCTGGGCCCCGAGCCGGTCGTCGCCTTGGCAGGGGTGACCGGGCTGTCGGTGGCGGCCATGCTCTCCATGACCTGGACCCAGGTACGCGGCGACATCATCGCCGCGATGCACGAGCCGGCTCCGCCGTCGAAGTCGGAGATCACGGGGTCTTCTGCTGCTGCTTGTTGATCAGCTCCTGCACGATCGAGGTCTCCTTACCCTCCTCCGGGATGAGCAGCCAGCCCAGGGCGTAGACCAGCACGCCGGCCCCGCCGAGGACGGTGAAGACGGCCAGCGCCAGCCGCAGGATGTTGGCGTCCACGCCGAAGTACTCTCCGGCGCCGGAGCAGACCCCGGCGATCATGCGGCCGTTGCGGGTGCGGACGAATCGCTTGTTGAAACCAGGCGTTGTGTTCATGTCTCCGATCCTGCCTCGATCCGATCACCACCACCATCGGGATTCCCCCTGACCCATCCCTGAGAGACACCCCTGAGACCTTCCGGTGAGCCCGTCCTGAGCCCGGAGGGGGCTGGACGCTGTGGACATGGCGGAGAAATCGGGCGGTGCGTGACGTCGTACCCTGTCAGCGACCATCCCGGCGCGAAGGGAACTCTCATGGACGTGCTGCATATCGACGATCAGCTCACCGACGAAGAGCGGATGATTCGCGACACGGTACGGGCCTACGTCGCCGACAAGGTGGATCCTTACGTCGCGGACTGGTTCGAGAGCGGCACATTCCCTGCCCGCGAGCTCGGCCTCGACCTGGGCCGGATGGGCCTGCTCGGCATGCACCTCGAGGGGTACGGCTGTGCCGGGCTGGGCGCGGTCGCGTACGGAGTGGCCTGCCGCGAGTTGGAGGCCGCCGACTCCGGGCTGCGCAGTTTCGTCTCCGTACAGGGTTCGCTGGCGATGACGGCCATCCACAAGTACGGCTCGGAGGAGCAGAAGCAGGAGTGGCTGCCGCGGATGGCGGCCGGCGAGGCCCTCGGCTGCTTCGGGCTGACCGAGCCCGACCATGGCTCCGACCCCGGTTCGATGCGCACCTACGCCAAGCGGGACGGCACCGATTGGGTGCTCAATGGCACCAAGATGTGGATCACCAACGGTTCGATCGCCGACGTCGCGGTCGTCTGGGCTCGGACCGACGAGGCTGGATCCGCCGGCGGCAGGCACGTTCGTGGTTTCGTCGTGCCCACCGACAGTAAAGGCTTCTCCGCTCCGGAAATCCACAAGAAGCTCTCACTGCGCGCCTCGGTGACCTCGGAGCTGATCCTGGAAGAGGTCCGGCTGCCGGCCTCCGCGCTCCTGCCGGAGGCACAGGGACTGCGAGGACCCCTCGGCTGCCTGGCCGAGGCGCGGTACGGGATTCTCTGGGGCGCCATCGGGGCCGGCCGGGCCTGCTACGAGGCGGCGGTCTCGTATGCAAAGTCCCGCGAGCAGTTCGGCAAGCCGCTCGGAGCCTTCCAGCTCACCCAGGAGAAGCTGGCCTGGATGGAGGTCGCCCTCGGCCAGGCCGGGCTGGTGGCCCTGCACGTCGGCCGCAACAAGGAGGCCGGCAAGGCCACGCCGCAGCAGGTCTCGTTCGGCAAGCTCGCCAATGTACGCGCCGCTCTGGACGTGGCGCGGCAGGCTCGTACGATCCTCGGCGCGAACGGGATCACCCTCGAGTACCCGGTGATCCGGCACATGAACAATCTGGAGTCGGTGCTGACCTACGAGGGCACCCAGGAGATCCACACCCTCGTCCTCGGCGAGGCCATCACCGGGCTCTCCGCCTACCGCTAGCAGGTCAACGGGCGGATCCGTGCCGCCACGGCTATCGTGACGTTCATGAGCGATCTGCGCGATCTCTTCGAGCACCCGATCATTCAGGCGCCGATGGCGGGCGGTACCTCCCGGCCTGTGCTGGCCGCCGCCGTGTCGGCGGCGGGCGGGCTCGGCTTTCTGGCGGCCGGTTATAAGAGAGCCGAGCAGGTACGGGCCGAGATCGTACAGACGCGTGAGCTGACCGACCGGCCCTTCGGGGTCAACCTCTTCGTGCCCTCGTCGGCTGCCACGGGGACATCTGCGGCGCCGGCGGTCGACCTGGCTGCGATGTCCGCCTATCAGGAGCGGCTGGCCCCTGAGGCGGCCCGGCTGGGTGTCGCCCTAGGCGTGCCGGCCGGTGACGACGATGACTGGGAGGCCAAGCTCACCGATCTCCTAGCGGACCCACCGGCCGTGGTGAGCTTCGTTTTCGGCTGCCCGTCCACCGAAGTGATCGAGGCCTTCCGTTCCCAGGGCGTACTGGTCGTCGTCACCGTGACGTCCGCCGCCGAGGCAGTCCTGGCGGCCGCGGCCGACGCTCTCTGCGTGCAGGGCACGGAGGCGGGCGCGCACAGGGGAACCTTCACCAACGACCCCGATGCCGTGGATGAGGGCATGGAACTGCTCAAGTTGCTCATCGAGGTACGTCAGGTCGTCGCCCTCCCCCTGATCGCCGCTGGTGGGCTGATCCAGGGTGCCGACATCGCCGAGGTTCTGGAGGTCGGCGCGACGGCGGCCCAACTGGGCACCGCCTTCCTGCGCTGCCCTGAGAGCGGCGCCAGCCCCGTGCACAAGGCGGCGCTGGCCGACCCGCGGTTCACGGCCACCGCACTGACCCGGGCCTTCACCGGCCGACCTGCCCGGGGGCTGATCAACCGTTTCCTGACCGAACATTCACCCTTCGCTCCCGCGGCCTACCCGCAGGTTCACCATCTGACCTCGCCGCTGCGCAGGGCCGCCGCCCAGCAGAGCGACCCCGACACCATGGCCCTGTGGGCAGGACAGGCCTTCCGGCTCGCCACTGACGATCCCGCCGCCGACGTCTTCGCCCGCCTCGCCGAAGAGCTGTCCGAGACGCGTTGACCTGTTCACGGGGGAAGTTTTGCCCCAGCCGGCGGTCCTCTAGACCATTCGCGGCTGGTCAACGGACTGCGGGGCGAGCTTGCGGAGGCGGAACGAGGCCATGACCAGCACGACGCCGAACAGGATGGAGAACAGCCCGATCACCCAGATGATGGCGAGGGCACCGCTGGCCGGCCAGATGAAGAGCAGCACACCGAACAGCACGGATACCGCGCCGGTCACGATGTAGAACCATTCGCCCTCGATCTCGTTGCGCAGCCGGATCGCCGCCATGATCTCGAACAGCCCGGTGATGATGGCCCACCAGGCGATGAGCAGCAGCAGGACCAGGCCGGTGATATGGGGCCAGAACAGGGTGACGAGACCCAGCAGGACACCGCATACGCCCACCACTGCCAGCCAGATCCGAGACTGCCCGGCGTGGCCGGTGATCGCCGCGCCGATGGCGAAAATGCCGTCGACGAGCGCGTACGCTCCGAAAAGGATGACCAGTGCCCACAGGGTGATCCCTGGCCAGATCCAGGCGAGTAGGCCGAAGAGAATCGCGCATACGCCCCGCACGGTGAGCATCCACCAGTTGCGGCTCAGCTGCTCCAACATATGTCGTTCCTTGCCCCATCAAGGGCGGGGCAGGACCCCACCGGCTCCCTAAGGCGAACCGTACCCACCCCGGTCCGGCTTCACGCCGGGCTGTTCAGTTGTCGGCTGCGAGCCGGTCGGCGGCGCGGGCGATGGCGGTCTCGACCGAGCCGACGCGGTCCGCGAGCAGACCCACGGCGCCGACGGCCCTGCTCAGAGGATCGTCCTGTGCGCCGCCGAGGGCCTGCTCCCGCAGATAGCCGGCCTTCACCTGGGCCCACCGCTCGGCCCGATCGGGGCTCAGCATGCCCCGCAGCTCGGCCAGTTTGAGCAAATTGGCCTCGGCGCCGGAGGCGAGAGTCTGCGCCTCGCCCAGATAGTGGTCGTCGATCGCGGCTTCGAGCTCGGCGTCGTTCATCACCGGGACGATCCGCTCGGCCAGCTTGTTCATGTTCCGGTAGGAGCCCTGCAGTTGGAAGGGCGGCTCGGTCCGGGACGCTTCAGCCTGGGCGGCCGAGGCGATGTAGGCCTGGTTGTTGGCCAGCACGACCTGCTGAACCCGCAGCAGTTTGCGCAGCACGGAAAGGATCTGATCGAGCTCGACTGCCGAGTACGGATGCTCCAGCTGGTCGGGCCGCACGGTCGGGTCGCGCTTGGCCAGCCGCACCAGCAGCTCGATGTCGCCGCGCTGCCTGGTCGACAGCGGCGCCAGCACGGGATTGGAGGTCAGGGCGTTCTCGACGTAGCTCAGCGAGAACAGCTCCTCCTTCCCGGAGAGCACGTCACCGAGGTTCCACACGTCGGCGCGGTTGGCGAGCATGTCCGGGATGCGGAACCGCCGGCCTGATTCGGTGTAGGGGTTGCCGGCCATGCAGACGGCGAACCGCTTACCGCGCAGATCGTACGTCCGGGTGCGGCCGTTCCACACGCCCTCCATCCGGCGCTGGGCGTCGCACAGCGAGATGAACTTCTGCAGCAGCTCGGGTGAGGTGTGCTGGATGTCATCGAGGTAGAGCAGAACGTTGTTGCCCAGTTCGAGCGCGAACGAGATCTTCTCGATCTCCTGGCGCGCGGTGGCGTTCGGCGCCTCAGCAGGATCGAGCGAGGTGATGTCGTGACCGAGCGCCGGTCCATTGATCTTCACCAGCACCAAACCCAGCCGGCTGGCGACGTACTCCATCAAGGTCGTCTTGCCGTAGCCGGGCGGGGAGATGAGCAGCAGCAGGCCCATCTGGTCAGTGCGCTTGGCGGCTCCGGTGGCACCGAGCTGTTTGGCCAGATTGTCGCCGATCAGGGGCAGATAGACCTCGTCCAGGAGCCGGTTGCGCACGAACGCGCTCATGACCTTGGGCCGGAACTCCTCCAGCCTGAGCCGCTGCCGCTCACGGGCGATCATTTCGGTGCGCTGCCGCTGGTAGGCCCGGAATGCGGGCACCCGCTCGGTCCGGAACCGCCGGGTCCGTGCCAGCAGCTCGTCGATGCGCAGTTCCAGGCGGCGCTCGACGATGCGCGCGTGTGCGCCGAGGAGCCCGTCGACCGTGGTGGACAGGGCTGCCGACGACTCGTGACGGGGGAGGGCGCTGCCGCACAGCTCGATCGCCACCGCCTCGGGCAGATCCGCCGCCGACGGCCGTACGCCACTCCCGCCCGTCCCGGCGCTGGAACCACCGGCACCGGTCGTGGCCAGGTAGGAGCCGAGCCAGGCTTGGACCAGTTGGTGCCTGGCGGCCAGGTCATCGCCGAGGGCCCGCAGATCTTCGTCGAACTGCCGACGGGACTGCGCCTGCGGGCCGCCCAGCGCCCGGTTGAATCCCTCGAGCAGGGCACGGCCCCCGGCACTGGTCACGAACCCCAGCGGAGCGCTGGACAGCTCCTCGAACAGATACTCCCCAGCGAGGTCCGGGCTCCCCGCCGAAGGGAAGGAAGCAGTGGAGGGCAGGGCGAAACTGCGGAGGAAAGCGGTGATGGCGGAGGTGAGCTCGGCGCAGAGGGTGTCGAGCGCGGCGGAGCGGCCGAACGCCGAACGGGCTCTGGCCAGAGAACCGGCCCTCGTGGTCCAGGAGGCCCGGGCCGCGTCGTCCGTTCCGTACACCCAGAACAGCTGAGCCGCGGCGCGCGCGTCCGGCGGGTAGCGCAGCAGGCCGGCACCGGTGTGCAGGCGCAGCAGAGCACCGAGGATCGCGGCGGCGTCCTGATCGTGTACGCCGCGCTCGTAGCCTTCGTCGTAACGGACCTCGGTGGCGCGGCGGACGATCTTCAGCAGGCCGCCATCGTTGACCGCGGCCTCGCGCAACGTGTCCAGCGACAGGCCGGCGCCGCCGGTTGCGGCCTCCCGCAACGCGGCCGGCGACAGGGAGGTGTCGCCGGTTTCGGCTTCGGCGAGGATCGAGGCGGCGAGATGTTCGGCCCGATAGACCTCGGGCGTCTCGGAGACGAGCAACTGGTCCCAGTAGGGCCTGGTCGCCTCGAAGGCCTCATCAAGGACCGGCGCGCGGTAGTCGGTGCCCGTGAGGGCGAACGCCATCCGGCCGTCGTGCGGGACCAACGTGAGGTCGACCGGCTGGGTGTTGACCGCGAAGCGATGACGGCCCAGGCGGATCGTCTCGCCGCCGTCGTCGTAGAGGTCGACCCGGTCGCGCAGCGCCCGGCCCGCCTCCTGGCGGGAAGTCTTGACCTTGCCTTCGAGTTCCTCGGCGCGGACCGCGTCGCCCAGCGAGCGCAGCTGATCGGCGACGTCGCGCAGCTTGGCCACCATCGGATCGGCGGCGAAGTAGGTGTTGACCTCGTCCAGGGTGCGCAGACCGGCGACCCGGCGGTGCAGACCCGCCAGGATCCGCTCGGCTGAGGCGGCCAGCCGGTCGGCCCTGCGCGCCCGCTCGTCCAGCAGGGCCTGCTTGCGCGCGGAGAACGCGTCGTAGATGTCCTCCCGTTTGGCCGTGAGTTCGGCCAGACGGTTTCCCGCAGGCCCCAGGTCCGCCTGAGGATCCTCGACATCGAAGAAGCGGGTCTCGAGGTTCTCCAGCTGCAGCATGAGCCGAGCCAGCTGCTCATCGCAGTGGTCGGGGGTGTCGGCCATCGCCAGCGCGCCGGTGACGGACTGGCCGAGCAGGGCGAACTCGGCCACGAACTGAGCCTGGCCCTCGACGGCGAGCAGCTCGCGCCGCTTGGCGTCCAGGGTGGCGCGGGCCCGGTTGACGCCGCCGAGCACCTCGCCGATCTGCTCCAGTATCCCGGTGCGTACGGTGGTGTCCGCGATCTCCAGAGATCCGACGATCTCGGTGACCAACTCCAGCCCGGAGGCCTGCTCGGCGAGCCTTGCCACGATCGGTGCGGCCGCGGCGACGGAGGTGATGGCCTCCGCGTCGGTGACCAGCCGGTCCACGTCCGCTCGGTAGCCGGCGAAGGCGCCCTCGCCCTGCAGGAAGGTGACCGCGCGCTGGGCGGCGGCGGTTAGCTCCGTATCCAGCTCGGCGATGAGCCCGTCGATCCGGGTCGTGTCGGCGTACCGCAGCTCCCGTAGGGTCATCAGCCGGCCCTGGGCGCGGCGCAGCCCGGCCAGCTGTGTCACCCATCCGTCGGCGGTCTGCGGAGCCTCGCCACGGGCCAGCCGAACCATCGAGGTGATCTGTGTGGCGGCCTCGTCCACCGCCGAAGCCGCCTGTGCGGTCAGCGACTGGACCTTCTCGAACTCCTCCAGCACCTGCTCGGCGGTCGACCGCACCTCGGTGAGAGGTGTACGGAGGTCACCGAGCTCTTTCTCGCCCAGCCAGTGGTAATGGTCGAACACCCGCGTCGCGCTCGTGATGAGGGCTTCGAAGTACTTTCCGTGATGCGCGGCGCTCAGGGCGGCCATCTCGTCGGTCATCCGGGTCACCGACAGTGCGTCGGAGATCCCGCGCACCAGATCGGCGTTGCCGACCCGCTCCAGCGGCCCGGTGCCGGTGGGCTGGCTCGCGGCGTAGGCGTCGGAGACGTACGGCGTCTGCCATACCTGCATCGGGTGGACCCGGGTGGGCTCGCCGCCATCCGCACGGAAGACCACGAGCGTGCCGTCGTCGAACAGCGAGTAGCCGTGGCAGCTGATCGGGTTGGTGATCTCCTTGCGGATCAGGTTGTAGGGGAGCAGCAGGTAGCGCCCGGCCTCGCGGGCGTGGAAGACGTACAGCACGTCCTCGCCGTTGAGGGAGCGGATGACCCGCTCGTACTCGAGTTTGTCCACGTCGGCGTCGAAGGTCTTCACCGTGCCGGTGGCCAGGTAGTAGCCGCCGGGGAAGATGATCCCGTGGTCCTCCGGCAGGCGCTGGCAGGCCTGCCCGATGCCGTCCAACCGGACCACGCCCTTGGTCCGGGTGTTGAACACCAGGTGGCGGCGCTCCGTCTCCTTGTACGGCAGGATCCGGAGCAGGATCAGCGAACCGACCCGGGCGTACTGCACCTCGGCGTCGGCCAGGCTCTGCAGCGGCTCGTTCACCGGCTCCCGGTAGATGCCCTCGCCGGTCTCGGTGTTGTTCTCCACCTTGATGGTGAGGTCGCCGCCGATGGTCTCGACGAACACCTCGTCGTTGATCGAGATGTGCGGGTACCGGCCCAGGATGTGATCCTCCCGGGTGGTCTCGATCCACTCGAAGTCGTGTGCCGGCGGGAAGACATGATCCTGCTCGCCCTGCCCGTCCTGGTAGGTCACCGAACCGTCGGTGGCGACGTTCCAGCGCAGCACTTTGGCGTCCTCGGCCAGCAGGCCGGTCTGGAAGACGGCCAGCAGCTTCCCGTCGGTCCGCCGCAGCTGCAGTAGCCGGGTGTCCTGGTAGTAGCGGTAGAGCTCGCCGAAGTCCCGTTCGAACGTCGGGTCGCGCAGCAGCCCCGGCAGTTCGTCGTAGCCGGCGTTCTCGAACCGGAAGGCGTCTCCCTCGCGGCTACCGTCGTTCGCCGCGTGCTCCCGCACGAAGTGATGCAGCGAGAACACGTCATCGACTTTGGTCTCGGGCTTCAGCCCGATGAACACGTTGTAGCCGAACAGCATCAGCCCGCCGATCGACACCAGGTCGCGGGGGACGCAGTTGTGCTCGGTGCGGATCCGCTCGGTGCCGATCAGCCGCAGCTCGGAGCTGCCGAAGAGCTCCAGGCGCCGGGTGT
>JAOPYO010000239.1 GCA_025964575.1 Actinomycetes bacterium | reverse complement strand
GTTCTCCGACCACGCGTGGTCGGCGTTCCTCAGCGCCGTCAAGGGGAACTGAATCACAGAGGCGCCCTGCCCCTCCCCGCGCCGGGGGCAGGGCGCCTCTGCCACCGTCCCAGAACCGTATGAAGATCTCGCTAGTCTGATTCCTCGCAAGCCGTTACCGATGGGGCAAGAGGCGACATGACTAGCCATTCCGGACCGGACGCCGACTCGTTGCGGCCCAGCGACCCACGACAGGTCGGGCCGTACCGGGTGCTCGGACGGCTGGGCCGGGGCGGCATGGGCACCGTCTTCCTCGCTGAGACCGCCTCCGGCGAGCGCGCCGCAGTCAAGGTCATCAACGCCGAGCTGGCCGATGACCCGTCCTTCCGCGACCGCTTCCGCCGCGAGGTGGACGCCGCGCGCCGGGTCCGCAGGTTCTGTACGGCTCCCGTGATCGATGCCAGTCTGGACCAGGATCCGCTCTACAGCGTCACCGAGCCGCTCAGGTAGGCAAGTAGGCGGTCGTCCAGCGGTCCAACTCGGCGAAGACCCTCTTGCGCACGGGTTCGGCCGAGAGCACGAGGTCGTGCAGGCCACCATCGATCCGCACCAGCGTGACATGGGGGCCGAGGCCGCTGGACCAGCGCGCGATGTGTTCCACGTCGAGCACGATGTCGGCGGCGGTCACATCGACACCCGCCTTTGGCTTCACGGTCTTCGCCGAGGCCATGACCAGGACCGGGACATCGATGCCGAGGCCTCCGTGGACGCGGCGCTGCCCGCGGCGGATCGCGGCCAGCCATGCCGCCCGGACCGGGAAACCCGCAGCCGGTTTCCATACCAGGTCGAACTCCCATTCCCCCTCATGGTCGCGGTGGATGCTGTGCACGTATCGCTGCGACAGCGCCGCGGGCAGCTTGGCCAGCGGCCGCGGCCGGGCGAGGGATCTGGCCAGTGCGACTCCGGCCGCCCTCATGAACGCCGACTCGTTGAGGTCGAAGAAGGGACTGTTGAGGAAGACACCCTGGACGAGCCCTTGGCCCTTGACCCGATCGGCCCAGAGCGCGGCGATCAGCCCGCCGGTGGAGTGGCCGTTGAGAAGCAGGACGTCGTGGTCCGCACGGATGATCCGGACGGCCTCGTCGAGCTCGGGGTAGTAGTCGGTGAGGCTGTCGATGAAGTTGGGCGTCTGGTGCGGCAGCAGTGACCGGCCGTACTTCCGCAGGTCCAGGGCGTAGAAGTCGAAGCCCCGCTCGACGTAGAAGTCGGCCAGGTGCTTCTGAAAGAAGTAGTCGACGAAGCCGTGGACATAGAGCACCGCACCCCGGCCCGGCTCCGGGGCGCGGCGACGCACCAACGTGGCCACGACCTCGCCCTCGGCGTCCTCGCCCAACGGCAGCGCGGTCGCCTCATAACCCATGCCCAGAATGTCGTCCATGGCAGGAGACTACTTGCGCTTGGTCACCCCGAGCGGGCGATACCAGGGCGAGTAGCCCTTCTCGCCGACGAAGACGTAGTAGTCCCTCTGAACGTACAGCGCCGTACTGGAGCTCATGCGGCTCAGCCCGAGCACCTGGGTGTCGCCCTGCTGCTTGCCGTCCCGCAGGGACAGCACATGGAGCTCGGGGCGGGCGCTGGACCCGGTCACGACCAGCACTTGGTTCCCGTCCACCTGCAACGCCTCGATGCTGCTGCCAAAGGTCTTGGACCAGAGTCTGCGGCCGTCGTTCAGATCGAAGCCGATCACCGAGTAGTGGCCCTTGGCGAACCTGGTGGTGGCGACGAACACGCCGTTTCCCGCGAGCAGTTTCCACAGCGGCACGGCTGTGAAGCCGGCGGGGCTGGTGTCGAACGGCTCATCCGGGGCATTGGTGAGAATCTTCGCCCGGACCTGGCCGGAGCCATCGAAGAACAGCAGATTGTTGGTGCCGCGCTTACCGCTCTCCTGCACGTGCACGACCGCAGGGGACGCCGAGACCAGTGAGACATTGACGGAGTCGGCCTGCGAGGGCACCGTGCTCTCCCAGCGTTGCCGACCGGTGGCGGCATCCAACGCCCGGATTCTGGGAGTCTGCCGAGGGCAATCGACCTTGGCGACCACCTGGTCGGTGCCGCCTCCGGCCCAGTCGAACCTGCAAGTGGTGACCTCGTTCTTCCCCGGCTCCTGCGACCAGTGCTTGGTGCCCGTTCGCAGATCGACCCCCGTGATCGTCTCAGGAGTGCTCAGTATCGCCATCTGCCCGACGACATCGATGGTGTCGGGGGTGGGGCTGAGGGTGGCCGACAGGCTGGCGCTGGTCCGGCTCTGCTGCCAGAGTTGCCGCCCCGTGCCGAGATCCACCGCCACGACCTGATCACACGGTTTGCTCTCGGCGCCGAACCCGATCAGCCCGATGTCTCCCGAGGTGTGCCGGCTCATCAGGCACAGCACCTGCCTTCCCGGGATCGGGAAGGTCCACCGCTGATGACCGGTCGCGATGTCGTACGCGCTGAGCCCGTCGAAGCGAGCGCGTACGACCGTCGAACCGGACACCCAGCTGCCGTCGGCGTCCTCACTGCTGCTGCCGCTCTGCTCGGAGGGTGCCTCCCAGACCGCGTCCAGCGTCTTGCCGTGCGCCCACTCGAAGATCGCGAGACCGGGATACACCCCGACGACGATCGCGCCCAGCAGGACTACACCGAACACCCGGTTCGCGGTCTCACGGGCCTTCAGTGAACGGAAGATCATCAACCAGGCGAGCGGGATCAGCGGGATCAGGGAGATGATCGACAGCACCATGAGGGGCGCTGTGCCACGCGGACACGGCCCGTAGCTCACACCCTTCGAACTGCCGCAGGATCCGCCGGCCTCGACCACGAGCGCCGTGAAGGTCCGCACCAGCACAGTCAGCGCGATGCCCAGTCCTACCGCGACCAGCAAGCCGATCACGATCTTCTGCACCGACAGGGGCCGCCGGTTCACCAACCCGACCTGCGGATACAGCATCTGGTTGAACGCCACAACCGGAACCTCTTCCTCCTGCGTGCGCGGGTGGCGGGGATCTCGGAGTATCGCAGGAGGTAAGCCCCAGTAGTGGACGATTCAACGATTCCGTCGGGAGAACTTCGCGCCGAAGCTGCGGGATCCACCCATGCTGCGGCTGTGCGGTGGCGCGGGTATCGGCCCGCCGCGTGTTCCCCTCCGATCCGACGCGCGGATCGGTATCACAGCACCTTCGAGTGGGCGCTGCACGTCGGGTCAGGCCCGAATCGGTAGTCGAAGGTGAACTTCACACCGATGGACCCTGATCCACGGTTGTAGTCCCTGTCACTCAGAGTGCGCCACTTGTTGGTGTCCCAGGCATTTCCCGTGTTCGTCTTCTTCACCGGAACCACCCCGGCATCGCCGACATTCACATTGTTCTTCTTGGTCACCGGAGGTTCGTAGGTCCTTCGCCCGTGCTTGATCTTGTAAGTCATCTTAGTAACGGTTCTTGGGAGGCCATTCCTGTAGCGGAAGTAGACGTGGAGCCAGCCCTCGTCCTTATTGGCGTTCTTGCAATGGATCTCGATGGGGTTCGTGGCCGCCTCAGCGGGCGTGGCGAGCCCGAGGGCGCCGGCACCGACCGCGACCGTTGTGGCCGCCACCGTGAGGCGACGAAGGAACATGCTCATGAATTCGTTTCCTTTCCATCGTGTTTCTCCTAAGACCCTGACAGCCGAGGGGGAACCACCGACAGGCCTCCAGTACCTAACCTCGGCGACCAGATTGGGCCCCAGGGCCTACGAGATGGACGGCCGGGATCCCCGCTCTCAAACGGCAGCGCCCCCGCCGCCGTCCACCAGCTAGAACATGGGGACGACGGCGAGGGCGCGACCATTCTCACGAACCATCCAGGGCAGTAGAACACCCCTCGGGAACGTCAATACCGTCCGGACACGGTCAGGGCAGGACCTTTACCAGGGCACCGGCCTTGTTACCCTGAAACACTTGCACGGACAGCGTCTTGAGCGTGCCCGTGTAGAGGAAGTCGTAGTGCAAGGTCCGCGTTTTCACGACTACGGGGTGGGACATCTTTTTGGTCGGTTGCGTGGTGGTCGTGTAGATGAACTTCACCGTGATGAAGGTCTTGGGGTTCTTTTTGTTCCAGACCTTGTTGGTGGCGTCACCCGTCACGCGATGCTTGAGGGGGGTCAGAAAGACCGTACCCTTGGTCCACTGCAGGGGCTTCTTATCCTTGTTCTTGGCCGGACCAAAGGCCGTGAACGACTTCAGGATGCGGATCGGCTTCGCGGCCGACTCGGCAGCGTGGGCGGTCTGAACGGTTCCGGCCAGGGCTACCCCTGAAACCAGCGCGACCGCCATGGTCTTACGAATTGCCGACATGGCACTTCTCCCTCGATTTGGGGGTGACTACACACCTCAAAAGCCTTGCGGCCCGAGATCTAGTGATCAAGCTACCAAACCGGGCGATATTGCCAAAGACCTTACGTCAATGTTGGGCCCAGGGGCCTAAATTCTCATTGCTTCCCAGGGCCCTGTCATATGCACGCCCGATGTGCTACTCGCGCGATGGGCGGCGCATTGGGTAGGGACGCGATCTACTCTCCCGCTTCGAGATCGCCCTCCAGCTGGAGGTAGGTCTGACGGAGCTGATCCAGCGTTTCCGGGTCCGGCTCGGCCCACAGTGAACGGTCCGCGGCTTCGAGGAGCCGCTCGGTGATGCCGCGCAGCGCCCACGGGTTGGACTTCTCCATGAACTCGCGCGTCTCGGTGTCGAAGACATACTCCTTCGCCAAGGTCTCGTACATCCAGTCGTCGACCACGCCCGCGGTCGCGTCGTATCCGAACAGGTAGTCCACGGTGGCGGCCAGCTCGAACGCGCCCTTGTAGCCATGCCGTCGCATCGCGGAGATCCAGCGCGGATTGACCACCCGGGCGCGGAAGACCCGGTGCGTCTCCTCGGCCAGCGTGCGGGTCTTGACGGCGTCCGGCACGGCCGAGTCCCCGACGTAGGCGGCCGGGTTCGCCCCGGTCAGCGACCGCACCATGGCGACCATGCCGCCGTGGTACTGGAAGTAGTCGTCACTGTCGACGATGTCGTGCTCACGGTTGTCCTGGTTCTTGGCCGCCACCGAGATGCGCCGGAACGACGCCTCCATGTCCGGCCGGGCCTCCTTGCCGGAAAGATCGCGGCCGTAGGCGTAGCCGCCCCAGACCGCATAGACCTCGGCCAGGTCCCGGTCATCCCGCCAGTTACGGGAGTCGATCAACGGCAGCAGTCCGGCACCGTACGCGCCCGGCTTGGAGCCGAAGATCCGAGTGGTGGCGCGCCGCCAGTCGCCGTGTGACGCGTGGTCCTCGACGGCATGGGCGCGTACGTAGTTGTCGGGTTCGTCCAGCGCGGCGACGGCCGTGATGGCGTCGTCGATCAGTGCGATGACGTGCGGGAACGCGTCACGGAAGAACCCCGAGATGCGCACCGTGACATCGATGCGCGGTCTGCCCAGCTCGGCTGAGGGGACCGCCTCGAAGCCTGTCACCCGGCGCGAGGCGTCGTCCCAGACGGGCCGTACGCCGATCAGTGCCAGCACCTCGGCGATGTCATCCCCCTGGGTGCGCATCGCCGACGTCCCCCAGACGGTGAGGCCCACGGAACGGGGATACTCCCCCGTGTCGGCGAGGTGCCGTGCGATGAGCGAGTCGGCCAGCGCGACGCCGACGTCCCAGGCATTGCGGGACGGGATCGCCTTGGGGTCGACAGAATAGAAGTTCCGCCCGGTCGGCAGCACGTTGACCAGGCCCCGGGTGGGCGAGCCGGACGGCCCCGCCGGCACATGGCCGCCGTCCAGGGCGTGCAGCACCGCGTCGATCTCGTTGGTCGTCGCGTTCAGCCGAGGCACCAGTTCGGTGGCGCCGAACTCCAGGAGCGCTGTGACTCCGGGGGCGGATTCGCCGAGCACTTCGGCACAAACGGCCGGGGCCTCGGCGGCGTCCCAGCCGAGCGCCTCCATCCCGAGGACGAGCTTGCGGGCGACCGCCTCCAGCAGATCCACCACATCCGAGCCCGTCCGCGATGGCCCCGTGACGATCGCGGTGAGCGGGGTGAGCGCGGAAACGCGCCGGGGATCCCCGGGGGTCCCCAGGCGCGCTTCCGCCCCGGGTTCGGCGAGCAGCTCCTTCTCGTTCAGGCCGTACGCCTCGGCGAGGGCGGCGCGCAGGCCCGGCAGGGCTCCGGAGACGCCGCCCCAGACCTGGGCGGCGCGCAGCACGGCGAGCACCAGGTTGACCCGCTGTTCGTCAACAGGCGCCTGGCCGAGGATGTGCAGGCCGTCGCGGATCTGCACGTCCTTGATCTCGCACAGGTAGCCGTCGACGTGCAGGACGAAGTCGTCGAAGTCGTCGTCGTCCGGCTGGTCGTCGAGGTGCAGGTCGTGGTGGAGCTGGGCGGCCTGGCTGAGCGTCCAGATCTGTGCCCGCACCGCAGGGAGCTTTGAAGGGTCAAGGGCCTGCACGGTCGCGTATTCGTCGAGCAGCTGCTCCAGCTTGGCCAGATCGCCGTAGGTGTCGGCGCGGGCCATCGGCGGCACCAGATGGTCGACGATCGTGGCGTGCGCGCGGCGCTTGGCCTGGGTGCCCTCGCCCGGGTCGTTGACGATGAACGGGTAGATCAGCGGGAGTTCGCCGAGGACCGCGTCGGGCGCGCAGGACGACGAGAGCCCCAGGCCCTTGCCGGGCAGCCATTCCAGCGTGCCGTGCTTACCGAGGTGGATGACGGCATCGGCCGCGAACTCCTCCTCCAGCCAGCGGTACGCGGCAAGGTAGTGGTGCGATGGGGGAAGATCCGGGTCGTGGTAGATCGCGACAGGGTTCTCGCCGAAGCCCCGCGGCGGCTGGATCATCAGCACCACCTTGCCGAAGCGCAGCGCGGCCAGCACGATGCTGCCCCGGTCCACATAGAGCTCACCGGGCGGCTCGCCCCAATGCGACCGCATCCGCTCGCGCAGCGGCTTGGGCAGCGCGTCGAACCAGCGCTGGTAGGTGGCCGGGGCGACCCGGGCCGGCGACAGGCTCAGCTGCTCCTCGGTGAGCCACTCGAGGTCATGGCCGCCTGCGGCGATCAGCGCATGGATGAGCGCGTCGCCGTCCTCGTGGTCCTCCCAGAGCGATCGGTCGTCACCGAGGTCGTACCCCTGTGCTGCCATCGCGCGCAGCAGCCGTACGGCCGAGGTGGGCGTGTCCAGTCCGACGGCGTTCCCGACCCGGGCGTGCTTCGTCGGGTACGACGACAGCATGATCCCCACGTGCTTGGCCTGGTTCGGCGTGTAGCCGAGCATCGCGTGCCGGATGGCGATCCCGGCCACCCGACCGGCGCGCTCCGGATCGGCGGCGTAGACGGGGATGCCATCGGGTCCCTCCTCCTTGAAGGAGAACGGCACCGAGATCAGCCGTCCGTCGAACTCGGGGATCGCGACCTGCATCGCCGCGTCCATGGGTGTCAGCGCTGCATCGGACTCGTCCCAGGCCGCAAGGGAGGAGGTCAGGCACAGCCCCTGGATCACCGGCACGTCCAGCGTCGCCAGCACCCCGGCATCCCAGGACTCCTCGTCACCCCCTGCGCTCGCGGCGGCCGCCACCGCTCCGCCGGCCGCCAGCACCGTCACGATCAGCGCGTCCGCCTTGCGGAACAGCTCGGTCAGCCCCTCGTCGGCGCCGCGCAGCGAGCCGCAGAAGACCGGCAGTGCGTTCGCGCCGCGAGCCTCGATGGCCTGGCAGAGGGTGTCGACGAACGCGGTGTTCCCGGACAGCTCGTGCGCCCGGTAGAAGACGACCCCGACGACCGGGCTGACCCCGTCGAGCTCGTACGACCCGTGCACGCCATAGGACGGCATCGCGATCGGCGCCTCGAAACCCTCGCCGGTGAGCAGCACCGTGTCGGAGAGGAACCGGGCGAGTTCCCGCAGGTTGGCGACCCCGCCTTCGCGGAGGTAGTCGAGGGTCTCGGCGACCACCCCGGCCGGCACCGTGGACAACGCCATGAGCTCGGCGTCCGGGGAGGCCTCGCCACCGAGCAGGATCAGCGGCAGACCCGTGTTCCGCAGGGCGTCGATGCCCTCCGGCCAGGTCTTGAGCCCGCCCAGCAGGCGGACGACCACGACCTCGATGCCGTCGAGGAGCTCGCCGAGCTGAGACACGCGGGTCGGGTTGGCCGTGACATACCCGGCGTCGGCCGAGCGTGCGGCGAGCAGTTCGGTGTCGGCGGTGGACAGCAGTAGAACGCGCATGAGGAGTCCTCCTCCGGGGTTCCGCGCCCCGGCTCGGTGAAGGGTCGGCGACGGCCGGAAGTGTCTGGCTTCTCAGGTGGAGAACCTGGTCACAGTTGCGGGACAGCCCCGGATTCACACCGGGTTCCTCCCCGTGCCGTCGCCGGGTCAGTCTATGGGGGTGGCTTGCGGCAGGATCGCGCGATCAGGCGTACGACTCCCACCCGGCCGGCCGGCGGACCAGGAGATCCCGGGTGAGCAGGAGTGCGCGCTCTTCGATGCCGGACCAGACCTGATCGACGATCCAGTGCAGTTTCGCCAGCCCGTCCGGATGACCGGTGCCGGTGGCGACCAGGACGTTGCTGGCGGGCACCGCCACGTCGACGTCACCGTCGACGTCCTGAGTCAGTTTCTCCATCATCGCGTCGTCGAGGAGCAACCCGGCCTCCAGACCACCGCCCAAGGAGACCGACACCGCCTTGGCGTCCGGGTACCACGCGAATCCCAGATCGGGGCGGCGGGTGCGCAGATTCGCGGTCGACTGCTGCCGCAGCGCCTCCGGAAGCAGCCCGGTCTCCGCACAGTACCGACGTGTCACATACTGGCCGTGCCGCCTCCCGGTGTCGGCCTCCTGCACGGGCAGGTCGAAGGCGTAGGTGAGATAGAGGTCCGCGACGAACGGCTCGCGAATCGGCTCCTCATCCGGGGGGAGCGGAAACTCCAACCGCAGGTCCACCGGGACGCGCGCCTTCATCACCGGGACGATGAGCGTATGGCGTGCCTCGGTCATCGGCGATCCTCCGGGCGTTTTGAATCGATCATCCAAGGGGCGCTCCAAGCCGATCACCCTAGCGCTCCACCGGGGGGCAGTACGACGAGGCCGGAGGGCGGGCCGCGCTCGATGAGGCGCAGCACCGTGTCGGTGTCGAGATGCTGTTCGACGAGATCCCCCAGAGCGTCGAGCCGGGCCTCGCGTAGCGCGGCGAAATCAGTGCCGGGCGCCGGGGCGAAGTCCCGCCCTGCCACCCGCGCCACATCGGCGAGGAAGGCCCGGCGGAACCCGTCGTTCTCCAGCACACCGTGCCAGGTGGTCCCCCAGACGGCGCCGTCCCGGCAGCCGTCCAAAAAGGCTTCCCCGCCATCGACCGCGGTAATCCCGTGATGGATTTCGTACGCGTGCACCTGTTCTCCGTAGGCACTGCCGACCGGCCGTCGCAGGGTCTTGACCGGCGCGAACTCGACCCTGGTCGGCAGCAGGCCAAGGCCGTCGACGATCCCGGCGCAGGACTCGACGTCGTCGAGAATCTCGCGGGCCAGCATCTGGTAGCCACCGCAGATCCCGAGCACGGGCCGCTGGTCGCGGGCCCTGCGTACGATCTCGGCGGCCAGGCCCCTTGCCCTCAGCCAGCCGAGGTCGGCGACGGTGGCCCGCGACCCGGGCAAGATCACCAGGTCGGCGTCGGCCAGCTCGCCTGGCGAGGTGACGAATCGGACGGTCACCCCGGGCTCGCAGGCCAAGGCGTCCAGGTCGGTGAAGTTGGAGATGCGCGGCAGCCGGACCACCGCGACGCGGAGGGTGTCTCGGCCGTGGGGCGGGAGCGCGTCGGGCCGCGGGCCGTCCAGGCCCAGGGAGTCCTCGACATCCAGCCAGAGCCCCTCGAGCCAGGGCAGCACCCCATAGGTCGGCCGCCCGGTCAGCTTCGCGAGCTGCTCCAGGCCTGGCGCCAGCAGCTCGGGCGCCCCCCGGAACTTGTTGATCACGAACCCGGCGATGAGCGCCTGGTCTGCGGGCTCCAGCAGGGCGAGCGTGCCGTACAAGGCGGCGAACACCCCGCCGCGATCGATGTCACCGACCACCATCACGGGCAGGTTCGCGGCGCGGGCGAGCCCCATGTTGGCGATGTCGCCCTTACGGAGATTGATCTCCGTGGGGCTGCCGGCCCCTTCGCAGATGACCACGTCGTACTGCTCGCGGAGCTGGGCGAGGGAGGCCAGCGCGACCTCTCGCAACCGGTCCTTGTGATCGCGGTACTCCATGGCGTCGACGTCGGCGACCGGTCGGCCGAGCACCACGACCTGGCTGCGGCGGTCGCTGCCGGGCTTGAGCAGCACCGGGTTCATGATCGCCATCGGCTCGGTGCGCGCAGCCTGGGCCTGCATGACCTGGGCTCGGCCGATCTCCGCACCGTCCGGGGTGACCATCGAGTTGAGGGACATGTTCTGCGCCTTGAACGGCGCGACCCGTACTCCCTGCCTGGCCAGCCAGCGGCAGATCCCCGCGGTGAGCACGCTCTTGCCCGCATCCGAGGTCGTCCCCGCGACCAGCAACGCCCCCCTCACGTCTTCCTCCCATGATCACGCAGTCGGTCGACGAACGATTGCATGATCACAGTGGCGGTGGCGGAGGTGAGCGCCGCGGTGAGGGTGACGGCGCGGGAGAGGCGGACGGCGCGCCGGAGATCGGGGACCTCGGGGAGCCGCCCGTCGCCGAGCTCCGGACGGGCCTCGGTGTGCCCGCCGTAGACGTTGACACCGCCGAGACGCACCCCGAGGGCGCCGGCGAAGGCCGCCTCGCAGCGGCCGGCGTTCGGGCTGGGATGACGGCCACCGTCCCGCTTCAAGATCCTGTACGACTCGCACGCGGCCCCGACCAGCCGTCCGGCGTCACTGCCGTACGGCTTGCGCGCGGGTTCGGCGATCAAGGCGGCACAGGCGACGGTGAGGAGGCCGGTCAGCCGGGCCGGGATCCAGTTGGCCACGTCGTCGAGCCGAGCGGCGGCCCAGCCGAAGTTCGCATAGCGGGGGTTGCGGTAGCCGACCATGGCGTCGAGCGTATTGACCGCCCGGTAGGCGAGCAGCCCCGGCACCCCCGCGACGGCGCCCCAGACCAGCGGGGCGACGGCGGCATCGGAGGTGTTCTCCGCGATGGACTCCACGGCGGCTCGGGCCAGCGCCTTGGCATCGAGATCCGCCGGATCCCGGGCGCACAGATGCGAGAGCCGGTCCCTGGCCGCCGCGAGATCCCCGGCCTCCAGCGACCGGGCCATGGCCGCGCCCTCCCTACCGAGCGAGGTTCCCCCCAGCACCGCCCAGGTCGCGGCGGCCGTCACGGCGGTACGGGCCAGTGGCCGGCCCCGGGTCATCCGGTCGGCGGCCAGCCCGAGCCCGGCGGCTGCGGCGACGCAGGCTCCGGCGAACACGGCTCCGTTCACTCTGGAGTCGGCGTAGACCCGGCGTTCCAGCGCCGCGGCGGCCCTGCCGAACGCCGCCACCGGATGCCCCCGCCGCGGATCGCCGAAGACGGTGTCCAGCGCCACCCCCAGCATCAGGCCCGCCGCGTTGCCACCGTGCCGCGCGGGTAGCCCCCTGGCCGCCTTCATCGTCCGATTCATAGGATCCGTTCACGCGACGAACTGTCAGCTGAGGTGGGCATCAAGGTCATCCCAGTCGCGTTCGAGCCGGTCTTGGGCACCGTGGAAGGCGTATCTGGGGCCCCGACCTCCACCCCTACAGCCACAGGAGCAACGATAGATGACCGTGGACATTGATCGCCTCGTCTCCAGGCTCACCGCGGTGGTGGGCCCCGCCCAGGTGCTGGTCGACCCGCAACTCACCGCCGCGTATGAGACCGACTTCACCGGGCGGTTCGGCGGACCGGCCCGGCTGGTGGTGCGCCCGGCCAACACCGGCGAGGTCGCCGCGGTCGTCCACGCCTGCGCCGAGGCGGGCGCGGCGATCGTGCCGCAGGGCGGCAACACCGGGCTGGTCGGCGGTGGGGTCCCGGCGGGCGGCGAGGTGGTGGTGTCGCTGCGCCGGCTGACCTGGATCGGCCCGGTCGACCCTACGGCGATGCAGATCACCGCCGGGGCCGGGATGACGCTGGCTTCATTGCAACACGAGGTACGAGGGCATGGGCTGGACTTCGGGGTCGACTTCACCTCCCGGGACTCGGCCACGATAGGCGGGATGATCGCGACCAACGCGGGCGGGGAGCGGGTGCTGCGCCATGGCACCACGCGTGCCTGTGTCGTGGGAGTCGAGGCGGTGCTGGCAGACGGGAGCGTGGTCGACCGGCTCGGCGGGCTGCCGAAGGACAACACCGGCTATGACCTGACCGGCCTGCTGATAGGCAGCGAGGGCACCTTGGGCATCGTGACCCGAGCACGGTTGCGACTGACTCCCCTGCTGGACCGGCGGGTCGCCGCGCTGCTGGCGCTCGACTCCATGGAGGCGGCGCTGGAGGTCCTGGCGACCCTGCGCCGCCTGGATTCCCTGGAGATGGCGGAGTTCTTCTTCGCCGCCGGGCTGGAACTGGTCTGCGCGCGGACGGGGCTGCCCGCGCCCTTCCGTTCCCGCCACCCCGTCTACCTGCTGGTGGAGTGCGCCGCCCGGCAGGACCCGGCCGAGGAGCTGATGGCCGCACTCGAGGGGCTGGAGATCGTACGGGACGTAGCGGTCGGTCTGGACTCCACCGACCGGCACCGGTTGGCGGCCTACCGGGAGGGGCATGCCGAGGCGATCAACTCTGTGGGTGTTCCGGTCAAGCTGGACGTCGCCGTGCCGCTCGCCGATCTGCCGGATTTCATCAAGGACGTGGAAGAGATGGCGGCCGGGCAGGCGACTCCGTACCTCTTCGGGCATCTGGCCGAGGGGAACGTGCACGTCAACCTGATCGGCGCGGCGGATCCCGAAGCGATCACCGAGACCGTGCTGCGGCGGGTCGCATCGGCGGGTGGCAGCATCAGTGCCGAGCACGGCGTCGGCCGGGCGAAGGCACCCTGGCTGGGGTTGAGCCGCTCCCCCGCCGAGATCGCCGCAATGCGGGCGATCAAGGGCGCGCTGGACCCTGACGGCCTGTTCAACCCGGGGGTGCTCTTCGATGGCTGAGCGCTGGTCGACCGAAGCGTCCGGCTTGCGGTTACTACTTGAGTCCGACCGCGCAGAACTCGTCCACCTCGGCCGGCGCGCCGAACGAGCTGGGTTCGGGCCGCCACCGTGGACACGAGACGACGCCGGGCTCCAGGAGCTCCAGCCCGTCGAAGAAACGGGCGATCTGCTCCGGAGGGCGGAGGTGGTAGGGGATCGAGCCGGCCTCGTTCCAGATCGCGATGGCCTGCTCGAACGCCTTGCCGCGGATGACGTTGGTGCCATCGGCGACCACGAGGTGGCTGCCGGAGGGCAACGCGCCCAGCAGTCCGTTCACGATCGACTTCGCCTCGTCGGCGTCGGCGATATGCCCCAGGAAACGCATCTTGCAATGCTTCGTGGCCCTAATAGGCCAACCTCCGCCACGATCGGCTGAAGCTCAGCCTGCCCTTCGATCTCGGCATCGACCTGAGCTGTTTTGAGGTCGCACGCTGGACGCTGTCGGCTTCAGCTCGGCATGAACGTGACGGGCAGATGTTTCGGGCCGCGCAAGGTGGCGACCTGCCATTCCAGTTCGCCGAACGGCACGGCGAGGGCAAGGTCGGGCAGTCGGCGCAGCGCGGCGCCGATCGCGACCTCACCCTCCAGCCGGGCCAACGGCGCTCCGAGGCAGAAGTGGATACCGTGCCCGAACGCGAGGTGGGCGTTATCGGCCCGGGTGACATCGAGCCGGTCAGGGCCGGGGAACTGTGCCGGGTCGCGGTCGGCGATGGCGGTGGCGGCCAGGACTGTCGCACCGCGTGGGATGATCACACCGCCGATTTCGACATCCTCGGTGGGGAACCGGGCGATGCCAGGGCTGACCGGCCCGTCGTAGCGCAGGAACTCCTCGATCGCGCTCGGCAGCAACTGCGGGTCGTCACGGAGCAGCTTCAGCTGGTCGGGATGGGCGAGCAGGGCCGCGATGCCGCTGCCGATCAGATTGACCGTGGTGATGTATCCGGCGACCAGCAGCAGGAACGCCATGGCGATCAGCTCGTCCTCGTCCAGACTCTGGTCCTCGTCACGGGCCGTGGTGAGCGCGCTGAGCAGATCATTACCGGGATGGGCCCGCTTGGCCGCCAGCAACTCCTCCAGGTAGGACCGCAACTGCTCCCAAGCTCGATCCATCCGCACCGGATCCGGTGTGCCTGGCCTCTGGGCGAGCATGGCGTTGGTCCACTCCTGGAAACCGTCCCGGTCGTCGGCCGGCACGCCGAGCAGCTCACTGATCACGGTGACGGGGAGCGGCAGCGCGAAGTCCTCGATCAGATCGGCCCGGCCCGCCGGTGTGACGGTATCGAGCAGCTGATCGGTGATCTCCTGGATCCGGGGGCGCAGCTCCGCCACGCGGCGAGCGGTGAAGACCTTGGAGACCAGACGACGCAGCCGGGTGTGGTCGGGTGGATTGACCCGGAGCATGCTGCGCTGCAGGGTCGCGTCCTGCGACGCCTGCAGTTGTTCCAGGAGCCCGGGGTCCTCGGCATCGCCAATGTCGCTGCTCAGCCGCGGGTCCGAGAAGGCCGCGAGCACGTCGTCGTACCGGGTGATCAGCCACGCCTGGAGCCCATTGGCCATGACGACATGGCGGACCCGGCCCTGCTCCTGCAACTCCCTGTAGAACGGGAACGGATCCGCCACGAAGGCGGGATCCGTGTAGGGGAAAACGGTCGGCTGGTCCATCGGTAGGTCCCCACTTTCCACGTGCTTCAACGGCTGGATCGGCGGCGGCCCCGCGGTGCCACGGGCGGTTCACCGCTCGCAACGCGTACCGATTGTCCGACCACTCACGGCCGGCGGTACCGTCCCCCGACCCACCTGTACGAGACGGCGGAACGCACAGATGCCCAGGTCAACGGGATACCCGACTCGGCTCGAGGGGAACCAGCATCCGACCGGCTCTCACGCAGCGCCCTTGTCAGCGGCCCTACCGAGCGTCTGCCCGGCGGCGAACCTGGGCACTGCGCCGAGCCACGATGCATAGGGGGCGCCTGTGGTGGCGGAGATCGAACGGTACGGCTGCGGCGTCTGGCATGGTGTACGTAATTCGGTGTGGAGACACCGGGCGCCCGCCCCTACACTGTGGGACGGCACTTGGTCAGGTGCCGGATACTTGCTCGGCCTGCGGCGTCCGATCGTCCCGAATTCCGCGGTAGGCGCGTTTTACAGGTCTGAGCAGTCATCAGAGCGCCCGTAGCTCAGCTGGATAGAGCATCGGACTTCTAATCCGACGGTCGCAGGTTCGAATCCTGCCGGGCGCGCCCAGGTCAAAGGCCCCTAGCCATGATCACCAGGGGCCTTTTGCTAACGCCTTTGCTAACACGGGGTCGGACTATGCCGCCTCGATGGCCTTGGCAAAGATGTCCGCCACCGCCGCCATCTGGAAACCGACCACGTGGGCGTACACCTGGAGTGTGATCGCCGGGTCAGCGTGGCCGAGCCTCGCGGCGACCACGTGCACGGCCACGCCGGACACCAGGAGCGTGGTGGCGTGGATGTGTCGCAGGTCGTGAAGCCGTGCGGCGGGGAGCGGTTCCGCCGGCTTCTTGGCGTTGTGTTCCCGGACGAGCTTGGTCATCAGCGATGTCGGCGTACTGGGGTAGATCGGCTCACCCCAAGCCGTCGTAAAGACGTAGTCGCCGGTGCCCCTCCAATCCTCGCCGAGGGCAAGCCGGTCCGCCTTCTGCTGTGCCCGGTGCGCCCGGAGTACAGCAGCGGTATCGGCATCGATGCTGACGGCCCGGGACCGGCCGCTCTTGGTGGTGCCCTCCACCCGCTCCCGCTCGATCATCG
>JAOPYO010000150.1 GCA_025964575.1 Actinomycetes bacterium | reverse complement strand
GGCGGCCGGAGTCGGCCATACCGGGCACGGCGCCGAACCGTGGATAGGGTCTGCTCATGGCTGAGGAGCTTCCCGACGTCCGGATCGAGCGGGCGGGACCGGATGGCGCGGGGCAGATCCTGACCGTGCAGCGGGCCGCCTACGTCGCCGAGGCTCAGCTCTACGGCGACCCGTTCATCCCGCCGCTGGTCGAGTCGCTGGAGCAGATCCAGCGAGTGCTGGCCGGCGACGCGGTGGTGATCAAGGCGGTCGCCGGCCACCGACTCGTCGGGACCGTGCGGGCGCAGTTCAACGAACAGACGTGCCTGGTCGGCCGGCTGGTGGTCGTCCCCGACCTGCAGGGCCGGGGCCTGGGCACGCTGCTGATGAACGCGCTGGAGGCCGAGGTCCTTCAACGGGCCGCGGCCCTGGTGGTGTTCACCGGGCATCTGAGCGCCGGGAACCTTCGGCTCTACCGGCGGCTCGGCTACGCCGAAACACACCGGGAACGCGTCGCCGCCCACCTCACACTGGTCCATATGCGCAAGGTGCTGACCATGACCGAGCCTTCGGCGCGGCGCCGCGCATGACTCCAGGCCGCATTCGGCCTACGCCGCCCGCCGGGGGCGGGCGATCGTTCGGCGGTACGCTCATGCGTGTGCTGCGAGTGGGATTGACCGGCGGAATCGGTGCGGGCAAGAGCGAGGTGTCGCGGCGGCTGGTCGCGCGCGGCGTGGTGCTCATCGACGGGGACGCGATCGCGCGGGAAGTGGTGAAGCCCGGCACTCCCGGGCTGGAGGCGATCGTCGAAGAGTTCGGTGACGAGGTGCTGCTGCCGGACGGGACGCTTGACCGGCCCAAGCTCGGTGGCATCGTCTTCGGAGACGGTGAGCGGCTGGCCGCGCTGAACGCGATCACCCATCCGCTCATCGGGCAGCGCTCACAGGAGCTGTTCGACACCGCACCCGACGACGCCATCGTCGTGTACGACATGCCGCTGCTCACCGAGAACAACCTGGCGTCCGTGCACGACGTGGTGATCGTGGTGGACGTGCCGGTGGAGACGCAGATCGAGCGCCTCGTCGGGTTGCGGGGGATGACCGAGGCCGATGCGCGCGCCCGGATCGCCGCCCAGGCGACCCGCGAGCAGCGGCGCGCGATCGCCGACCACGTGATCGACAACTCCGGTTCACTCGAGGATCTGGACACGCAGGTCGACGCGGTCTGGGCCGATCTGGTGAAGCGGGCGGCGGGCCAGATCCCCTCGAACTGACCGGCTCCTCGGCTACGGTGGGAGCCACGTGAGCCTTCCCCGGGCAGAGGAGGACCGACACCGTGATGCGTGTGTCCTGGGCGACCGAACCCGGCAGCCCCGACCGTCCGAACGAGGATTTCGTGGTGGCCGCGCCCGGCGCCGTCGTCGTCCTCGACGGGTGCAGCCTTCCGCTGGGCACTGACCTGGGCTGCGTGCACGGCACCGCCTGGTACGCGCGGCGCCTCGGCACCCGGCTGCTCTCCCGGCTGCTCGACGATCCGGCCGTCCCGGTGGCCGAAAACGGCGGTGATCCGCTCAGGTCCGCCCTGGCCGAGTCCATCGCCGACGTCGCCGCCGGCCATGCCGACACCTGCGACCTGCGTCACCCCAATACGCCCGCCGCCACCGTCGTCGCGCTGCGGGTGCGCGGGGACGCCGTCGAATACCTGGTGCTCGCGGACTCCTCGCTGGTCCTGCACACCCTCGGCCGGCTCGAGGTCGTGACCAAGCCCATGGCACGGACCTACGCCGCCGCCGACCCGGCCGCCGCGCAGCGGGCCATCACCGGCGTCGTGCCGCTGACCGGCCTGAACCGCGCCGCGCTGCTGACCGACGGGGCGACCCGGCTGGCGGACCGGTTCGGGATCAACGACTGGCGGGAGCTGGTCCACCTCCTGGAGGAGTACGGCCCGGCTGCGTTGATCGAACGGACCCGGGAGGCCGAGCTCACCGACCCGGATGGGCGGCGCTGGCCGCGTGGCAAACGCCACGACGACGCGACCGTCGCCTTCTGCACCTTCTGACCCTCCACGGGTCAGGAGGACGCGAGGGCCTGGGCGTGGTTGACCTGCTGGTGGACCCAGGAGGCGGTCATCGGGTTGTAGGCCGGGATCTGGGTGGTGTGGCGCAATCCGTCCTGGCCCTGCACGGTCACCATGAGGGTGCCGTGGACCTGCGACTCCTTGGCGAGCAGGAAGAAGAGGCTGAAGATGCAGACGAAGAAGAACCCGACGATCGCGATGACGATCGCCCAGGACGGCGTGGACTGGGTCACGTAGGTCTGGTTCTGGACCGACCAGACGGTGCCGCGGAGGGAGTAACGTCCGTGCGGCACGATCACGGAGGTCTGGGTGACCGTGATGTCCCCGATGGTGAACAGCACGGGGTCCAGGTCGCCGCCGCCCTGCTGGTACATCGGCGGCGGTGTCCAGTAACTCACTGCGCCTCCACCCTCGCGACCACCATTGACCGGTGACCACTTTAGGGCCTGAGGTCACGCGGCGGTACCCAGATCGGTTCAGAACGCCGCATCGTGCGGGAGCAGCCGTACGGCCGTCAGGTAGGGGTCGAGCTCTCCTGGCTCGAACCGGCACATGTTGATCGCGTACCAGAACTGGCCGGCCACGTCGCCCTCCTGCTTGTAGCGGCCGTCCGGAGACAGGGCGGCCCATCCGTCGGGCAGGCCGAGCAGGGTCATCCGCCGGGCGGGGACGTCGCTGGACAGATCCCACAGGATGATCGTTCCGTCGTCGCCGGCGCTGGCCAGCTGCGAGCCGTCCGGGCTGAACGCCACCGACCAGACCCGGCGGGCATGACCGGGCATGGTGTGGAGGTGACGGCCGGTAGCCGGATCCCAGAGCCGGACCACCAGGTCGTCGCCGGCGGTGGCGAGCAGCGAACCATCCGGATGGAAGGCGGTCGCCCACAGCCGCCCGGTGTGCCGGGACAGGACATGGAGTGCCGTGCCGCTCACGGGATCCCACAGCCGGGCCGTGCCGTCGTTGCCGGCGCTGGCGAGCAGCGATCCGCTCGTGTCGAAGACCACGCAGTAGACCCGGTCGGTATGCCCGTGCAGTGTCGACAGGCACTCGCCGGTCTCCGCGTCCCACACCCGTACGGTGCGGTCGTCGCAGCCGGTGGCGACCAGCCGGCCGTCGGGGCTGAAGTCGATCGACCGGACCCGGCCATGGTGGTCGGCCAGATTGGTGACGAGCCGTCCGGTGGTGCGATACCAGAGCCGTACGCTGTCGTCGTCGTTGGCGGTGGCCAGCAGTTCCCCATCGGGGCTGAACGCCTGCGCCCACACGTGGTCGGTCTCGACGTTGAGCTCACGTTCGAAGGCCCAGGTGCTGGACTGCCACAGATGCACCCCGCCATCGTTGCTGGCGGTCGCGAGCCGCGAGCCGACCGGGCTGAAGCTCGCCGAGGTGAGCCGGTCGGCGGTGCCCGTCAGCTCCTTCAACCGCCGGCCGGTTCGCGGCTCCCAGACCCGGACGATGCCGTCGTTGCCGCTGCTGGCGAGCATCGAGCCGTCCGGGCTGAACCGCACCGAGGTGATCCGGCGGCCGTGACCGCGCAAGGTGTGCTTGCACTGCCCGGTCGCGGTGTCCCACAGCCGGGTGGTGCCGTCGTTGCTGCTGGTGGCCAGCTGGGCGCCGTCCGGGCGGAAGGCGAACGGCCACACCGATCCGCGATGCCCGGCGAGCTCCTGTCGCTGCCGTCCCGTCGCCGGATCCCACAGGCGTACGGATCCGTCGCTGTCCGCGGTGGCCAGCGAGCCGCCACCGGGGGCGAAGGCGACCTGGTAGACCGCGCCGGTGTGCCCGGTGAGGGTCAGCGTGCCGCGGCCGGTGTCGCGGTCCCACAGCCGTACGGATCCGTCGGTGTCGCCGGTGGCGATGAGCCGGCTGTCGGGGTGGAAGGCGAGGGTGTAGACGCGGCCGCTGTGGCCGAGGAACTCCTGACGGATCTCCCCGGTCCCGGCGTCCCACAGCCGTACGACCCCTTCGTGGTCCCCGGCCGCCAGCACTTCGCCGTCGGGGCTGTAGGCGAGCCGGTAGACGGCGCCCGCGTGGCCGGACAGCGTCCGGCGCAGACCTGGGCCGGTCAGGTCCCATTCGCGGATGACGCCGCCGGCGTCGCCGGTGACGAGGCTGGTGCCGTCGGGGCTGAAGATCGCGGTGTAGATCGGTGCGGTGTGGTCGGGGAAGGCGGAGCGCAGCTCACCGGTGACGGTGTCCCACACCCGGATGACGCCGTCGGCGGCGCCGGCGGCCACCAGCGATCCGTCCCGGCTCAGCAGCAACGGCCAGACACCGTCTGGATGGACCCGCAGGGTGTGCGTGCACAGGCCGGTGGCGGTGTCCCACAGCCGGACGGTGCCGTCGCCGGAGCCGGTGGCGAGGGGGGCGCCAGGTGGGCCGTAGACGACGGCGTACGTGCGGTCGCGGTGGCCGTGCAACGTCCGCAGCGGCCGGCCGGTCTCGGCGTCGCAGATCAGCACTCCGCCGTCCTCGCTGCCGATCGCGACGGTCCCGCCGTCGGGGCTGTAGGCGACGGGTTCGGGGAGCCGGCTGGTCTGGAAGTGGAAGCCGTAGGGCACGCCGACCGCCGACGGGGCCAGCTGCACCTCGATCGGCCGGCCCGGCACGACGGCGGCGTCCCGCAGTTCCGGCGCCCCGGTCAGCCGGGTGGAGGCGGTCACGTCGATGAGGGCGGCCTGGGTCCAGCGGCTTCCTTCGGCCGCCACGTCCCGCAGGTCGGTGCGGGCCAGCCGGGCCCGGGACAGATCGGCCCCGCGGAGGTCGGCTCCGGTCAGCCGGGCCTCGTCCAGCCGGGCCCCGGCGAGGGAGGCGTCGCGCAGGATGGCCCGGGACAGGTCCACGCCGACCAGATGGGCGTCGGTGAGGTCGGCCCCGGTGAGGTCGACCTCCTGCAGATCCCGGTAGGACAGATCCTCGCCCTGGAGTTTCGCGCCGCGCAGGTCGGTCCGGGCCGGGGTACGCAGCCGGGTGGTGATCCTGATGGCGTTGGCGCGGGAGACGTCGTCGGCGCCGGCGTCCGACAGCACCCCGCCCGCCCACTGCTGGCAGGCCCGCGCCTCCGCCAGGTCGCAGAGGAAGTCCACGGTGAGTTGCGAGAGCGTACGCCTGGAGAGCGGGGTGGGGGCCGCCGTGCCGGCGGTGAACTCGTCGGCGATGCGCTGCGCGACCAGCCACTCCACCACCGATCCGTGGATGAACCCGAACAGTCCCTCGTCGGTGCGGACCATCAGACTGCCGGCGCCTACCGCGTGCACCGCCTGCCCGCCGGGCAGGTGGCCGTCGGCGAGCCCGCTGAGGGTGTCGGCGACCTCGGTCAGCTCCGCCAGCCGCAGGTAGGGCTCGTTGGTCTCCCAGAGCCGAAGGGCGAGCGTGCTGAGCGCCTCCCAGAGATCCTCCTGGCTCAGTCCGACGGGGGTGCCGCGCGTTCCCTGGGCACGATGCTCCTCGTAGGCGATCCACGAGGCGAGGATCTCCCGGTAGAGGTCGGCGGCGCTGACGGTGCGCTTGGCCTGGACGACCGCGCGCAGCCGGTCCTCGGCCAGCTCGGCGATGAAGCTGAGCATCCGCGGGTTCTGGGAGAGACCGAGCAGGTCCTCGATGCCGCCGAGCAGCCGCAGCCGGGCGTCGGCCTCGGCCTCGTCGTCGTATCGGTTGACCAGGTAGGACCTGATCTGCGTCTGGGTGAAGTCCTCGATGCCGAGGACCCGGCGCTGGGGCAGCAGCCCGACCCGCTGACCGAGCGCGGTGAACACCTGTGCGTGCGATTTGAAGTGCTGGGTACGGCTCGCCACGACGATCTTCGCCTTGTCCTGCGCCGCCTGCAGCAGGGTCTCCAGGTGGTCGGCGGCCCGGTCGTAGGTGACCCGGGTGACCAGTTCGTCGAAGCCGTCGAAGAGCAGCACGATGCGGCCCTGGCGGAGCATGTAGCGGAACGCCTTGAGGTCGATCATCTCCTCACCGTGGTTGGCGAGGTGGGCGGCGACCAGCCCGTCCACCGAGTGCGCCTTGTCGAGCGCCCGCAGGTCGATGAGGATCGGGATGAGATGCGGGGTCTCGGTGGCGATCCGGCGGGCCACCTCCCGCAGCGCGAAGGTCTTGCCTCGGCCGAAGTCTCCCAGCACCAGCAGGAACCGGCCGTGGTCGGCCGCCAGCAGGTCGAGCATCTCGCTGACGAGGTCGTCGCGGACGCCGTGGTCGGAGCGGTCCAGCTCGCGGAACCGTTGCGGCACGTACAGCCCCGGCGGATAGAGCCTGCTGTCGGAGGTGAGCCGGACGGTCTGCTTGACCACATAGTCCGACAGGTCGAGCAGGCCCTGGAACTCGGTGAAGCTGCGCAGGCGGACCCCGTGGCGCAGTGCCTCATCGCGGAGGGCACGGGGCGGGGCGGGTCCCAGATAGACCAGCTCGGACCCGTGGTCGGGGCCGCCTGCGTGCACATGCCGGACGAACGCGTCGACGTCGCCCTGGGTGGGCTCGCCGATGTGCGCGCCGATCCGGAACTGACGGACGAACCCGTCCTCCATGTGGGTGACGAACAGATGCGGCGGGTCGGCGGCCACCCGCCGGGTCTTGGCGCGTTCGAAACGGGTCTCGCACGCCTCGGCGATCCGGTCGAGGAGCTCGTCCGTGAGGCCGGGGGGTCGGACGGGGTCGCCGGGGTCGGCCGGCGGCGGGATCGCCGGGACGGGTTCCCGCGCGGGCACCGTCGCGGGGAAGGTGCCGCCGACGGCGTGCCAGGCGTGTTCGCCCCGGTCGGGTTCGCGCTCGGAGCCGTCCCGGCGCCAGCGGGTCAGGCCGTCCGGAGTGACCGTGAGGATCTGGTGACGTCCGGGCTCGAGTGCGGGCACACAGGGCGGTCCCGAGTCGCGGGACAGCAGGTCCACCTGGTCGCCGCCGGCTCCGTGCAGGATCAGGTTGAGGCGGGCGCCGAGCAGTCGCTCCAGGGTGGCCGGATCGCGGAGCGAGTCCCGGCTTCCGGCGAACGGCTCGTGCTGGACGGCACCGAGGCGCAGCCAGCCCTCCTGCTCGAACGGTCGCAGCCGCTCGGCGAACCAGGCGGCCTGCGCCTCGCCGATCCAGCCGTAGCGGTCGTCGTCCCGGTGGCTCTGCGCCATCGTGGAGTTGAGCCCCGCGACGACCACTTTGATCTCGGGAATGGTGAACAGCGTCCACGGCTGGGCGCTGTCGAAGACGACGCTGTCCAGCCCCTGGTAGAGCTCTTCGAACAGGCCGGAGAAATGCCGCCACTTGGGCCAGTACGGCGGCTGGGGCTCGATGTCGTCGGCCTCGCAGGTGCTGAAGTAGGCGCGGCAGGCGGCCCGGGTCACATCGCGGGCGCCGGGCACGACCACGACCCGCTGCGGCTCCAGGCCGAGCAGCGCGCGCAGCCCGGTCAGGAAGGTGAGCGCCTGACCGGATTCCTTGAGGCTGCCGGACTCGGTCAGGTCACCGGTGACGACGAGCAGGTCGGGGCGGGCCACGCCGGCGTCCGCCAGCCGGGTCAGGTCGCCCCAGATGCGCGCCTGCAGTTCGGCGGCGCTCACCGGCTCGTCGGCGCCGACCAGGCTCCGGCCGAACCGCGGGCCCGACACGTGCAGCACCGTCACCGACTCCCGGGGGCCGCGCTCCAGGGCCGGCGCCGCCGGGTAGACGGGCGGGGCCACCGGTGTGCGCCGGGCGGGCCGGTGCCCGGTCAGCTCCGGTGGGCGGGGGGCGGTGAGGATCTCGCCGGGGATCGTGTCCGGGCCGTTCGGGTAGCCCGGCCCGTTGAGGGGCTTGGCCCGGCCCGAAAGCGTGTCCTGGATCCGGTTCATGAGCAGCGTGTGGGCCTGGCCGGCGTCGTTCACCCCGACCAGATCGACATAAGTGATCGTGGACAGCAGTCCTTCCAGCGGACTGTCGTCGAGCCGGATCGTGACCAGCTTGGCGGCGGGGTTGTCCGGGTTGGCGCGCAGCGCCGCCTGCCATTCCATCCGGCCATAGCGCGATCGCAGGTAGTTCTTCGACAGCACCGCGATCACCACGGCGGCCTCGCTGACTCCGCGGTCCATGAAATCGATGAAGTTCGTTCCGGGCACGAAATCCCAGGCCTGCATCATCGTGCGGTATCCGGCCGACTCCAGTTCCCAGGCGATCCAGGTCGCCCAGCGTTCGTCCGCGGGGGAGTAGCTGATGAAGAAGTCGGTGGGCCTATCCGATCTGAGATGCTCGTCCCCGCGGGTCATGCCGACAGTATTACCCGGCGGCGCGGATCCTTGTCGCGTGCCCTCATGGGATCATGGCGACCGTGTCAGGCCAAGAGGGACGGATCCGCGCGATGCTGCGCCGGCCGGGAGTCCTGGACTGGATCAGGATCGGGCTGCTCATCGCCGGGGCCGTGTTCGTGGCGACCGGGCTGTTGCCCTCCGCCGATGCCGAGGCCAGCATCCGCCGCATCGCGCCGTTGCTGCTCTTCCTCGGCAGTGTCATCGTGCTGGCCGAGCTGACCAAGGAGGCCGAGGTCTTCGACGCCCTCGCGACGCGGATGGCCAGAGTCGGCCGGGGCGACTACAGGGCCCTGTTCATCCTCTGCGTCGCGTTCGCGTCGCTCACCACGATGTTCCTCAACCTCGACACCACCGCAGTGCTGCTCACCCCGGTGATGCTGGCGCTGGCACCGAAGGCACGTATCGCACCTCTGCCGCTGGCCATGACGACCGTCTGGCTGGCGAACACCGCGAGCCTGCTGCTGCCGGTCTCCAACCTCACCAACCTGCTGGCCGCCGACCGGGTGGCGCTCACACCCCGCGGGTTCGTGGCGCGAATGTGGGTGCCACAGCTCGCCGCGATCGCCGTGACCATGCTGTTCCTCTGGATCTTCTTCTGGCGGCGGGGTGCCCGTGGCGCCGACCGTTACACCCCTCCCGGGCCCGCCGCCATCCGCGATCCCGTGCTGGCCACCGTCACCGGCATCGCCTGCCTGCTTTTCATCGCCGGCATCCTGGCCGGGGTGCATATCCAGATCGCGGCCGCCGGGGCCGCCGCGATCGCGGTCGCCGCCTACCTGTGGCGGGACCGGTCGAAGCTGCGTCCCGCGCTCATCCCGTGGCAGTTGCTGGTGTTCGTGACCGGGCTGTTCCTGGTCGTGCCCACGCTCAGCAGGTACGGGTTGTCGGACCTGATGACCTGGCTCATCGGGACCGGTGATGGCTGGGTCGGCGCGCTGCGGGCGGCCGCCACCGGGGCGAGCCTGTCCAACCTGATCAACAATCTGCCCGCGTACGTGGCCGGCGAGACGGTCGTGCCGAAGGCCAATCACGACCAGTTGCTGGCCCTGCTCACCGGCACCAACGTCGGCCCGGTCGTCGCCCCGTGGGGATCCCTGGCGACGCTGATCTGGTTCGAATGGTGCCGCCGCCGGGACGTACGCGTCCCGATGCGCACGTTCTTGCTCACCGGGGCCGCGCTGGCCGCCGTGGCCGTGCCGGCCACGGTAGGAGCCCTTTTCATCACCGGTTAGACGCGTACGGCGGCGGCCACCATCTCCAGCAACCGGCCGACGTGCTCGGGGCGGCCCGCGACGAAGCTGCGGGCCTCCTCGGGCACGTCGATGCGGTGGTCGAAGGGCGTGCCGTCCAGACCGTACATCGACGCCCCGGCCTCCAGCGCGATGAGCGCGCCGGCCGGCAGGTCCACCATCTCGGCGCGGTACCCGACGATGCCGTCGATGTGCCCGCGGGCCAGCATCACCCAGGCGATCAGCGGCGCCCACAGCTGCAGCAGCCGGACCGACCGGGACTCCAGCTCCGTCCGGAGCGCCCGGGCCGTCAGATCGCCGTGGCCGACCGAGTGACCCTGGGTCCAGGCGAGCACGGGTCCCCGGCCCCGGATGGCGGGCCGGATGCGCAGCGGGGACACCTCGCCGGGCCCGCGGGCCCCGCGGTCCCGGATGGCCGACCAGGTCTGCCCGGCGACCGGGTCGTGCACGACTCCGAGCACGGGGATCTTGTCATGGCACAGGGCGATGCCCACCGAGTAGACAGGCAGCCCGATCGCCACGTTGTTGGTGCCGTCGAGGGGATCCACCAGCCAGACGCAGGCGCCCTCCGCCCCCAGCACTCCCGACTCCTCGGCGATGATCTGATGCTCGGGGTAGAACGATTGGAGGTGCTCCAGGATGAGCTTCTCGGCGGCCAGATCCAGGTCGGTCACCACATCACCGGCCGACCCTTTGGGGCGGATCCCGAGCGGTTCCTGCTCACCGCTGCGGAGCAGTGCCCCGGCCGCCTCGGCCGCCTCGATGGCGACCTCCCTGGCCCGGCCGAGATCGAGCGGAGCGCTTCTCACGGTGTGGCACCTCCGGATCAGGCGGCATGGATGGCGGCGAGCCGCTTCGCCGAGAGCCGTGCGGTGCGGGCCGTCTCGGCGGCGTCACAGCGCTGCCTGCCCACACGATGGCTCGGTGTTCCGGGCGGGCCGAGCGACAGATCTCCGCTGATCGGTCCATGCCCGCATCCGGCCATCCCGGTTCGGCCGAGCGCCACGGTGGCGGCCTCGTGCCCGGCCTCGACCACGGTGCTGTGGAACACCCCGGCGGGCAGGGTGTAGGTGTCACCCGCCCGATGCGTCTGTGCGGCCCCCGGGACGTAGCGGACCGTCCGTTCGGTGGCCCTGATCTCGTCGAGGTCCCCGTGGCTGATCACCTCGAAGACCCGGTGGGTGGTGCCCTCGCCGATGGCCGCCAGGACGTTGCTGAGCCGCCCGTACAGGACGAAACTGATCAGCTCCCAGCTGTGGCAGTGCACCTGGGACGTGGTCGTGTCCGCGTGCGCCAGCAGCGGCGACCAGAGGTGCAGGCAGACGCCCAGTTGCCCGCGGCGCTCCACCGGCAGGCAGAGGAATCCCAGCGGGTGGCGGATCGCCTCGATCATCCGCTTGCCGGTGGCGACGTCCTCCAGGACTCCCAACGCCCAGCCCGGCAGAGAGTCGCGGGCCGTACCGCGGACGATCTCTCCGTACACGTCTTCGTACAGCATGGTCATGGGCCCCCGCCCTCATTCATAGGGGTTCTTGGCCTGGAGGGCCTTGCGCACGATGTCGCCGACGTCCCGGTCGGTGAACGAGCGGGGCAGGCTGAGACCCAGCACGTCAAAGAGCTTACGCACCTCCTCCACGGTCGGCTCGTCGCTGAGCGGCGCCGCCCGGGCCTGCTCGATCGGGACCCGGCGGGCCTGGTCGAGGCTGGCCAGCAGCTCGGTGCTGCACCAGTCGTAGTAGAACTTCCCCCGGTCGACCATCATCGCCGGGGCGCGCGGGTCCTCACGGGTGATGACCACGCAGTTGGAGGACAGGTCCCAGCGGAAGGTCGTCATCGACGACGACAACCCGATGTCGATGTCGAGGAGCCGGAAGCGCTGCCGGTGCCAGCAGGCGGCCAAGATCGTGGCGAACGACTCCTTGCGGGTGCGTTCCAGGGTCCACAGCTCGTCGGAGTTGTCCGGCTGGTCCAGCGCCGACCGGCGGAAGCGGGCGTAGATGTCGCAGACGTCCTCGTTGGTGGGATCGAGGATCTCCAGCCGCACCAGCAGAGCGCGCCGTTCACGGCGTGCGAAACTCACGCATTCGGGCAGCGTGACCGCACGGATGTAGGTGCCGGTGCCGCCTTTGTAGATCCAGCGGTCGGTGGTCTTGCGGGCCTCCGCGAGGGTCGGCGCGACCTCCACGCCGTTCAGCACCTGAACCACCGAGCTCTCATCGAGCGCCTGGCGGGTCCGGGCGACGAGGTTCTCGAGATCCTCCATCTTGCTCAGCCGCTCGGGGAGCGCGCTCAGGACCTGCGCGGCGCCGTGGAGGGTGTCGCGTACCTCCTCCTCGACCGGGATACGGCGGTAGCGATCGCGCAGGATGCTGGTGGCCAGCAGGCCCAGGGTCAAGAGCGTGGTGCCGTAGACGATCTGGGTGTTCAGCTCGAAGCCCAGGCTGAGGGCTCCCACGAACAGAGCCAGCAACAGCGCAACGCCCGCATCGGCGTTCTTGGCCAGCCACGCAGCGAACCGCACCATATGGGCATCCCCGAGTTGTCGATGGCGCCGTCATCGTAACCAGCCGTGCACGCCCGGCCAAAGTGGTTTCGCCCATGGGCGTCTCGGCCGTTGGGTGTCAGAGGGCGCGCCGGAGCGTGTCAGGACGGTCGGTGATGATGCCGTCCACCCCGGTCGCGATCATGCGCCGCATGATCCTTCGGTCATCCACGGTCCAGGCGAAGACCTTCATATGCCGCCGATGTGCCCACGAGACATACGAGGTTGTCACCTTTTGGTAAGGGGTATCGAGGAATCCGGCGTACGTCGCCAGGGCGGCGAACCGCCCCGGCTCGGCGGTGCCGAGCAGCCCGATCGGCACCTGGGGCAGCAGCCTGTGAAAGTGCTCGGCGAAATCCCAGTTGAAGCAGTGCATGATCAACCTGCCGGGGCGTAGCCACGCTCTGTGGGCGCGCAGCTTGGCGGCGACCCGCTCGCCGATGCCCGGCTGCCGGGCGGGCGCCTTGATCTCGAGCAGCAGGCCGAGACCCCTGCCGTTCATCGCCCGGAGGGTCTCGCCGAGCGTGGGCACCCGCTCGCCCTTGAACCGCTTGCCCTTCCATGAGCCGGCGTCCAGCCTGCGGACCTCCGCCAGGGTGAAGTCCTCGACCCGCCAGGGACCCCTCTTCGGGAAGACCCTCTCGACGTTCGTCGTCCGGGCCAGCGTGGCATCGTGCATGATGATCAGCTTGCCGTCTCGGGTCTGGCGGACGTCCAGCTCGAACAGGTCCGCATGCCGCCGCGCGGCCTCCCGGAACGCGGCCAGGGTGTTCTCCGGCGCGTATGCCGACGCTCCCCGATGAGCGATGTCGGAGATCCGGAGCTCTCCGGTCTGCGTGAGGGTGGCTCTGCTTGGCACGGGGACGGGGACGGCCTGACGGGAGACGGTCGGGCCTGGGGCTGGGACGAGCGCCACGTGGTCCGCCGACCCGGCGACCACGAAGGTCACGGCGAGCACGGCACAGGTGACGAGCCGTCGGAACATCCGGGCCTCCGTGCTCGGGGGGACCTAACGGCTTGAATGTGGGCTGGTTGGGCTTCGTCGCGATGAGCGGTGACGTCGAACGTCGGTCAGATGGCGATCTGCCCTGAGCTGTACGTTCCCGGTGGAGGCCCTCCATACTCCCGGAATACGCCGTTCGGTGTCAGAGGGCGCCACGGAGCGTGTCAGGACGGTTGGTGATGATGCCGTCCACCCCGGTCGCGATCATGCGCCGCATCCGGCCCCTGGCCACCGGGTGGCGCCCCGCCGCGGATGGCACGGCCCGTACCGCCCGGAAATGTCGGTGGGGGGTCGTACGGTTGTAAAGAACGTCCATCAGTTACAGCCAGCTCAGCCAGGGAGATCATCGTGCGGCCAGTCACCGACCTTCAGCGAAAGGTGGCGCCGTTCGAGGTCGTCACCGAGATGACGCCCTCCGGCGACCAGCCGACCGCGATCGCCGAACTGGAGCAGCGCCTGCTCCGCGGCGAGAAGGACTCGGTGCTGCTGGGCGCCACCGGCACCGGCAAGACCGCGTCGATCGCCTGGCTGATCGAGAAGGCGCAGCGGCCGACGCTGGTGATGCAGCCGAACAAGACGCTCGCGGCCCAGTTCGCCAACGAGCTCCGGGAGATGCTGCCCAACAACGCGGTCGAGTACTTCGTCTCCTACTACGACTACTACCAGCCGGAGGCGTACGTCCCGCAGACCGACACCTACATCGAGAAGGACTCCTCGATCAACGAGGAGGTGGAGCGGCTGCGGCACTCGGCGACCAACT
>JAOPYO010000120.1 GCA_025964575.1 Actinomycetes bacterium | reverse complement strand
TTGCACTCGGCAGGGTAGAGTGCTAAAAAAATGGTTGGCACTCTACTGTGGAGAGTGACAGCTTCACAGTCTGGATCGGGGCGACGAGGCCTCGCCTCCGGCGGCGGAATGGAACCGTCGGAGAGGCCGTCCGTCGCGGGCGTCGACTCGGTCCTTCATGGCCACCCTGTTCCGGGAGGACTGGAGCTTATGGCTGCAAAGATGATCGCGTTCAACGAAGAGGCACGTCGTGGCCTTGAGCGTGGAATGAACCAGCTTGCGGATGCCGTCAAGGTGACGCTCGGCCCGAAGGGCCGCAACGTCGTGTTGGAGAAGAAGTGGGGCGCTCCCACGATCACCAACGACGGTGTATCGATCGCTAAGGAGATCGAGCTCGAGGACCCGTGGGAGAAGATCGGGGCGGAGCTCGTCAAGGAAGTCGCCAAGAAGACTGACGATGTCGCCGGTGACGGTACGACCACCGCTACGGTGCTGGCTCAGGCGCTGGTGCGCGAGGGTCTGCGTAACGTGGCGGCCGGTGCGAACCCGATGTCGTTGAAGAAGGGCATCGAGGCCGCGGTCGAGCGGGTCAGCGAGGAGCTGTCCAAGCTGGCCAAGGATGTGGAGACCAAGGAGCAGATCGCTTCGACGGCTTCCATTTCCGCGGGTGACCCGCAGATCGGCGCGATGATCGCCGAGGCGATGGACAAGGTCGGCAAGGAAGGTGTCATCACCGTCGAGGAGAGCAACACCTTCGGGCTCGAGCTCGAGCTCACCGAGGGTATGCGCTTCGACAAGGGCTACATCTCTCCGTACTTCGTCACCGACCCCGAGCGCATGGAAGCGGTCCTCGAGGACCCGTTCATCCTCATCGTCGGCGGCAAGGTCTCGGCTAACAAGGACCTTCTTCCGGTCCTCGAGCAGGTCATGCAGGCCGGCAAGCCGCTGCTGATCATCGCTGAGGATGTTGACGGGGAGGCCCTGGCCACCCTGGTCGTCAACAAGATCCGTGGCATCTTCAAGTCCGCGGCCGTCAAGGCCCCGGGCTTCGGAGACCGCCGCAAGGCCATGCTCGGCGACATCGCCGTGCTGACCGGCGGCCAGGTCATCACTGAGGAAGTCGGCCTCAAGCTCGACAGCGTCACCGTCGACATGCTGGGGCGGGCGCGCAAGGTCGTCATCTCCAAGGACGAGACCACCATCGTCGAAGGTGCGGGCGACGCGAGCGAGATCGCGGGCCGGGTCAACCAGATCCGTAACGAGATCGACAACACCGACTCGGACTACGACCGCGAGAAGCTGCAGGAGCGACTGGCCAAGCTGGCCGGTGGCGTTGCGGTCATCAAGGCCGGTGCGGCGACCGAGGTCGAGCTCAAGGAGCGTAAGCACCGCATCGAGGACGCCGTTCGTAACGCGAAGGCGGCCGTCGAGGAGGGCATCGTCCCCGGTGGTGGCGTGGCGCTGATCCAGGCGTCGGCAGGTGCGTTCGACAAGATCGAGCTCACCGGCGACGAGGCGACCGGTGCGGCGATCGTGCGCAAGGCGCTCGAGGAGCCCCTGAAGCAGATCGCGATCAACGCCGGTCTCGAGGGCGGTGTCGTGGTGGAGAAGGTGCGCTCGCTGCCGCTGGGTGAGGGCCTGAACGCGGCCACCGGTGAGTACGTCAACATGTTCCAGGCGGGCATTCTGGACCCGGCCAAGGTCACGCGTTCTGCGCTGCAGAACGCGGCCTCGATCGCGGCCCTGTTCCTGACCACCGAGGCCGTCATCGCCGAGAAGCCGGAGAAGAACCCGGCTCCGGGCGGGGGCATGCCTGACGGCGGCGGCATGGACTTCTAAGTCCAGGTCGTACGACTCCGTACAGTAAGTACAGCAAAAGGGGCGGTCCCAGCCGGGACCGCCTCTTTCGCGTCCAAGGCGTTCAGCGGAGGGCGGCGGGGAGCGGCTCGGTGTGCAGGACGGTCAGCGAGGTGACCGCGCGGGTGAGGACCACATAGAGCCGGGCCAGGCCGCGAGACTCGGCGGCCACGATCGCCGCGGGCTCGGCGACCACCACATGGTCGTACTCCAGGCCCTTGGCCAGTGACGCCGGGATCACCAGCAGCCGGCCCGAGCCGTCGGACTCCGGACCGAGCACTCCATGGTCGAGCTCGGCCTGAGCCAGCGCCTCGGCGAAGGTCGGAGCCGCCGCGTCGGCGACGATGAGCCCGATCGACCCCTGACGATCGAGCGCCTCCCGGCAAGCCTGTACCGCGGCCAGTCCAAGATCGGGTACGGGTCGTACGCTCAGCGCACCCGAGCCGGTACGGAGTGAACGGGGGGCGCCGAGCCCCGGGGCGATGAACGGCAGCAGCCGGGCGGCGTAGTCCAGCACTTCGCGGGGCACCCGAAACCCCAGCGTCAGCTCGGTCACGGCCCCCTTCTGGCCCAGATGCCGGAGCACCTCGTCCCAGGAGCGCGCCGACCAGGGCGTGGTGCCCTGGGCGAGGTCTCCGAGCACGGTCGCCGACCCGGTGGCACAGCGCCGCCCCAGCGCCCGCAACTGCATCGCGGACAGGTCCTGCGCCTCGTCCACCACCAGATGGCCGATCGAGGGCGTTCGGTCGATGAGATCGGTCAGCTCGTCCAACAGGGCCGCGTCGGCCGCGCTCCATTTCGCCGAGCGGTGTGACCGGCCCGGCCTCCGGTGGCCCAGCAGCGACTGCTCCTCGTCGTGGAGCACCCCCCGCGCAGCGTCTGACAGAAACTCGGGGTCGGTGAGCAGCCGGAACAGCACCTGTGCCGGAGTGACCTTCGGCCACACCTGATCGAGAAGGTGCTTGACCGGCTTGGAACGGGCGACCGCGTCCTGCACCCGATCGTCCGGGGCCTCACCGCGTTGCTCCATCTGGACCAGCACCAGATGGGCGAGCCGCTGGGCGAACGCCGCGCGCCCGGAGCCGTACCGCGTCGTGCCCCGCAGTGCGGCGGCAACCTCCCGTACCTCGTGGTCGGGCACCCGGTAGCGGCTCGCACCCTTGACGAACAGCAGCCCCTCCTCGGGCTTGCGCACCTGCAGCCAGAGCGCCTTGCGCAACACCGTGGCCATCCGCGCGTCGCCCTTGAGCGTGGCCACCTCGGGCTCCTCGTCCGCGGCGGGCGGGCCGAGCAGATCGGCGACCGTGGCCTGGGAGACCCGGACCTCGCCGAGCGCGGGCAGGACCGACGAGATGTACGACAGAAAGGCCCGGTTGGGGCCGACGATCAGCACACCCGATCGGCTCAGCCGCTCGCGATGGGTGAACAGCAGATATGCGGCACGGTGCAAGCCCACCGCGGTCTTGCCGGTGCCCGGAGCGCCCTGGACACAGACGGTCTGCTGCAGCTCCGCGCGGACGAGTTCATCCTGGTCCGGTTGGATGGTGGCGACGATGTCGCGCATGGGGCCGGTGCGCGGGCGTTCGATCTCCTCGGTCAGGATCTGCGAAGGGCCGAGATCTCGCCCGTCCATCGGCTCGTCCTCGAAGGCCGTCAGCTCGCCGCCGTGATAACCGAATCGCCGCCGTCGTGCCAGACCCATGGGGTCCTTGGGGCCGGCCTGGTAGAACGCCCGGGAGACCGGTGCCCGCCAGTCGATCACCAGCGGCAGGCCCTCGTCGTCGTGCACATGCCGGCGCCCCACGTACAGGGTCCTGGGAAGGTCGCGGGGTTCGTCGTCATGGTCGAGCCGGCCGAAGAACAGCGGAATATCGATGTGATCGGCCAGGGCGATGACCCGCTGGCCGAGCTGGAATGAGAGGACTTGTTGCGACACCCAATCGGCGGCCATGTTGGTGGACTGGGATTCGGCCCGTTCTCGCATGCTGCGGAGTGCGGCCCGGGCCTCTGTGAGGTAGGTGCGTTCGGCGGTCAGGGTGTCGGTGGCAGGATTCCTGTCAGATTCGGCGGGCACGCGAAAGCACTCCGAAGATGGAGGGTGGATGAGGGCGAACTTGCGAGCCTACTACGCTGTCGCCCGTGGATCTTTTCAACTCCCCTGTTCTATTGGTCGAACAGCCTCGCGCCTTCATGAACACCGAGTCGCGCTACACCGTTTACAACAGCCATGGTCAGCCGGTCGCGTTCATCGGAGAGCCCGGTTTGTCGTCGGGCAAGAAGGCGATGCGCTTCTTCATGTCGGAGAACGCGGGCAACTTTCGGCACACGATGCAGGTGTTCCGGCCGGACGGGATGCCGATGCTCACCATCGACAAGCCGTTCGCGCTGATGACGCCCAAGACGCAGGTCATCTGGCCGAACGGAACCCTGGCCGGCTCGATCCAGTGCCAGTTCGGCCTGCGTCCCCGCTTCACGCTGCTGGACGCATACGACCGTCAGATCGGTGAGATCCGTGGCGACTTCTTCGGCTGGGATTTCGCGATCACCGACTGGCAGGGCTACGAGGTCGCCCGGGTGAACAAGCAGTGGGCAGGGCTGGCGGCCGAGTTCTTCACCACCGCCGACCGCTACGCCGTGCAGATCAACTTCCAGCTACCGGATCCGCTGCGCACCCTGGTCGTCGCCACCGCGATCACGCTCGATGTCGTCCTGCGGGAGTCCAGGGAACGCTGAGGGAGCGGCGGTAGCTCGTCTATGGGGCGCCCGGGGGTTTCGCGGCGCATCTGAGGGCGGTACGTTCCGGGCGTGCAGGGAATGCCAGGGCGACAGAACGATTGGTGGATCTCGCCCGCCATCCCGACGATCGCGAACGGAGTGCTGGCCGCACTCTGGGGCTTCTCAGCCTTCGGCGGTTGGGGAAATGCCGCCTTCTGCCACGACGGCGGCCCGCTGGACCTCCAATGCGCGAACGGCTTCGACACCGCGATCGGAATCTCCATCGTGCCCGCCTTGCTGGCAGCACTGATCGCGCTGGGCTCCTGGGCGCTACCGGCCGTCCGGCGCGACTCCGATCTGCTCGACATCCTCCTTACCGGCGCCGCCTTCCTCTGGGTGATCGCCGAAGGCATCCTCTTCATCGGCGGCTACCTCGTCCAGCGCTGATCCTGAGTCGGCTCACCGCCCCACGTCAGGGCAGCGGGCAGAGGCCGTGTTCGGTGGCGAGGTCGAGGGCCAGTTGGGAGGCGGGCGCGAGCAGGTCACGCTGGTTCGGCCCGACGAGGACGTACTCGTCGACCTCGGCCTGGGGTGACAGCCGGCCGGAGTGCGCGGCGGCGAAGCAGGCCATCCGCACCCGGACCCCCTCACCCTGATCGTGGGCGGGGGCTTCCACGACACCGAGGGGACGGAACGACCCGGCCTGTAGCTCGACGCCGAGTTCCTCGCGTACCTCCCGGGACAGGGCCGCCCAGTCCTCCTCACCCGGCTCGCGCTTGCCCCCGGGCAGATAGAGCAGGTCACGGCCACGAGCCCGCACGGTCAGCATGCGGCCGTCGATGGCATGCACCCAGGCGACCACGTCGAGCATCAGATCTCGTTCCCGGCCGCAATTCTCATATCTCGCCTCCGGCCAGGACATCGTCGGCATCGACGATCCGGTACGCGTACCCCTGCTCGGCGAGGAACCGCTGCCGGTGGGCCGCGTAGTCCTGGTCGAGGGTGTCGCGGGCCACCACGGCATAGAACCGCGCGCCCTTTCCGGAGGCCTTGGGACGCAGCACCCGGCCGAGGCGCTGGGCCTCCTCCTGCCGGGAGCCGAAGGCGCCGGACACCTGGATCGCGACGGAGGCCTCGGGCAGGTCGATGGAGAAGTTGGCGACCTTTGACACGACGAGCACGGAGATTTCGCCGGAGCGGAAGGCCTGGAACAGTCGTTCCCGCTCCTTGATCCGCGTCTCGCCCTTGATCACCGGAGCGTCGAGACGCTCTCCCAGCTCGTCGAGCTGGTCGATGTACTGTCCGATGACCAAGGTCTGCTCACCCTTGTGCCGTCGTACCAGGGACTCGATCACCCCGGTCTTGGTCTCGGTCGTGGCGCAGAACCGGTAGCGCTCCTCCGGCTCCGCCGTCGCATAGGCCAGCCGCTCCGAATCGGTCAGCGTCACGCGCACCTCGACACAGTCGGCGGGAGCGATCCAGCCCTGCGTCTCCATGTCCTTCCACGGGGCGTCGTAGCGCTTCGGCCCGATCAGGGAGAAGACGTCACCCTCGCGGCCGTCCTCACGGACGAGCGTGGCCGTCAGGCCCAGTCGGCGGCGCGCCTGCAGATCGGCGGTCATCCGGAAGATCGGTGCGGGTAGCAGGTGCACCTCGTCGTAGAGGACCAGACCCCAGTCGCGAGCGTCGAACACCTCGAGGTGGGAATAGACGCCCTTCCTGCGGGTCGTCATGATCTGGTAGGTCGCGATGGTGACCGGCCGGATCTCCTTCTTGGAGCCGCTGTACTCGCCGATCTCGTCCTCGGTCAGCGACGTTCGCTTCAGCAACTCCTGCTTCCACTGGTGCGCCGACACGGTGTTGGTCACCAGGATCAGCGTGGTCGCCCCGACCTGGGCCATCGCGGCCGCGCCGACGATGGTCTTGCCGGCACCGCAGGGGAGCACCACAACCCCCGAGCCGCCGTGCCAGAAGGCCTCGGTGGCCTCCCGCTGGTAGGACCGGAGCTCCCAGCCGTCCTGCTCCAGCGTGATCGGGTGTGCCTCGCCGTCCACATAGCCGGCCAGGTCCTCGGCGGGCCAGCCCAGCTTGAGCAACGCCTGCTTGAGGCTGCCACGCTCACTCGCGTGCACGACCACGGCGTCGTCGCCGACCCGGGCGCCCAACAGCGGAGCGATCTTGCGGGAGCGCAGCACCTCCTCCAGCACCGCCCGGTCGGTGGAGATCAGGACCAGGCCGTGCACGGGATGCTTCTCCAGCCGCAACCGGCCGTACCGCGCCATGGTGTCGGCCACATCGACCAGCAGGGCATGCGGAACCGGATACCGGGAGTACTTGATCAGTGCGTCAACGACCTGCTCGGCGTCGTGCCCGGCGGCTCGGGCGTTCCACAGGGCCAGCGGCGTCACCCGGTAGGTGTGGACGTGCTCGGGAGCCCGCTCCAGCTCGGCGAACGGCGCGATCTCCCGACGGCAGTCGCCGGCGAGATCATGGTCGACTTCGAGGAGCAGAGTCTTGTCGGACTGGACGATGAGCGGGCCGTCGGCCACAGGCTGCCCTTCTGGGTCAGAGGCTGGAAAGGAAGACAGGACACCCAGTGTGCAACAGCCGGGAGCCGCCCGCGTGTTCCCCCCGACATTGCCCCGCTCAGTAGTTCGTCGTCTGGTAACTCCCCTGGCTGGTCAGAAATGCGAAATAGACGATGACGAGGACCACGACGATCACGATGTTGGCAGCGAAGATGATCCAGCTCCACATGGTGAGATTGCGCGCCGACTCCGGATCGCTGGTGACCCTGCCCATGGCGATCGCGGACATGACGATCCCCGGAACGGCCAGCACGCCACAGCAGGTCATGGTCAGCACGATGTTGCAGATCAGGGCGCCGATGGCCGACCCGTTGCTCGCACTCTGTGTGGGCACCCCGGGCGGTCCGAATCCGTAGCCGTATCCCTGGCCGTACGGGTCCTGCTGCGCGTAGGGATCCTGCCAGCCGCTCCCCGGCTGCTGCTGTCCGTACGGGTCGTAGGGGTCCTGCCATCCCGAGGGAGGTTGTCCTCCGTAGCCGCTCACCGCATCGCTCCTCGTGGTCGGTCAAGGTGGCACCAAGGTTGGACTGAGGACGAGGTGACCCGGTTCCCGGTCAGTAGGTCGAGGTGGAAGAGGTATTCGCGAGATAGACGAAGTAGACGATCAGCAGCGCTATGCCGATGAGGGGAGCGATGCCGGCGCAGATCCACGCCCAGACCGTGAGCTTGCGGGCGGACTCGGGATCGGTCTTGAACCGGCCCATCGCCATCGCGGCCAGCACGATGCCGGGGACCGCGAAGATGCCGCCGCAGAGAACGACCTCGACGATGCTGACGACGAGGGCGCCGATGGCCGAGCCGTTGCTCGTCCCGCCCGGCGGCACACCGGGCGGGCCGTAGCCATACCCATAGCCGTTCGGGTCCCGCCAGCCACCCGGTGCCTGCTGCGGCTGTTGCCCTCCGTACGGATCGTAGGGGTCCTGCCATCCGGACGGAGGCTGTCCGCCATACCCGCTCATCGAGACCACTCCCCGTCGGCTGTCCTGACTTAAGCCTATTGCCTACCTATGACACCGCCTAGGCAGACGGTAGACGCACTATCTTCCGTGTCGCATGCCAAGGGGCCGCCTCGCAACGAGACGGCCCCTGGTTCACTCGAACGGCCAGATGCCGACATTTCCCGTCTCGATCAGAGAAATCATCGAGAAGGCTCCATCGGGGAGTCCGGCGAAGGTATGCCGGATCCCAGAAGTGCGGCATGCGATGCCGTAGCGACCTAACGCGGGCAACTGAATATTTCAGGAGGGGGTGTCGACTTCGGCGACGCCGGTGATGCGGTGCAGGGCGAATCGCTGGATCGAATCCCGGGTCGCGTCGTACGCGGTCAGGAAACCGCCTTCGACCCGCACGGGCTCCACGATCCGGGACGACGCCTGGCCCTGCTGGTCGAGATAGCCGATCCACAGCCGGCCACCCCGTGACACCGCGCTGCGCAGCTCCTCCACGGTCGCCACCGACGGGGAGCGAGGCGGACCTCCGGGGGGAGCCTCGGGTCGCTGCCGTGCCCGCTCGGCGCTGTGCCTGGCGGCCTCGTCGCCCGCGCGCAAAGCCCGTACGGCTGCGGCGATCACCGGCGCGTCCGGCGGCTGCGGGGCGGTGACCGAGTGGAGGTGGGCGGCGGCCTCGGCCCGGTGCGCGTCCGGGCGGGTCACCACCACTCCGCCCTCCGGGGATTCGGCCACCGGCGCGAAACCCATCATGCGCAGCGCCTCGAGCAGGTCGTTGCGCGGCAGCCGGGAGACGACGACGGTGGGCGCCAGCCGGTACAGCCGGAGCCCGGCCGCGCGGCGGTCGGCGAGGATCTCCTCCAGCGTGGCCGCGTCGTCGCACCGTACATAGGACGATGCGGTGCCGACCCGCAGATGGCCATGCCTGCGGGCCACGTCCTCGATCAGATAGGCCAGCGGTTGTGGCACCGGCGTGGTCGAGTGCCGGGTGAGCAGCTCGACCAGCTCGGCCGCCGACCGGCCCACGTCGAGGGCACGGCGAACCGAGGCAGGGGTGAAGCGGTACACCGTGGCTCCGCCGGTGGACTCGACGTCGGCCATGAGGGAGAGCTCCCGCGCCAGCGCGGTGACCAGCGGCCCTGGCGCCACCGCGGTGAGGTCGGCCTGCAGCAGCACATGATCGACGGGCTCGGGCAGCAGTGGGTTCAGCGCTCTGGCCGCGTTACCGCCGTCGAGCAGCACCCCAGCGTGCGAGGCCAGCGCTCCCAGCCCGGTGAGACCGAGCAGCTCGGCCTCGCGCAGCGTCCAACCGGCCATGCGGTCCCGCAGCCGGGCGCCGCGCCGGGGCTCCTGCCAGGCGAGATACTCCCGTACGGCATCCGGGGTGGGACTTGACGAGGTCGTCGCCAGCGCGGCGAGCGTGGCCCTGCGCACCTCGCTCGCGCTGCTGCGGACCGACTCGTCGGCCAGCGCGTTGATCAGCCGGTCCCGCTCGTCGCGATCGCCGGCCAGTCCGGGCACCCGGTCGGTCGCCACCCAGGCGGTCACCAACTCGACCCAGCGGTCCGCGGTGTCCTGCAGCCGCCACAGATCGTACGACTTCGTCGGCAGCCACTCACCGTCCACGCCACCGGTGCGGGCCAGCAGCCCGGCGGAGTAGGCCAGCTCGATCAGCAGCGCGGCCAGCTGCTCCTCGATGTCGAGCAGGGCCGCCGTGGCACGCAGCTCTCGTACGGCCAGCCCGCCGCTGCGGAGCACCGGCGGCGGGTCGATTCCCCAGCGCTCCAGCAGATCCTCCACGAGCCGTACGGCGGTGAACGCCTGCCCGCCGGCGGTCCGGTCAACGAGGGCGGCGGGCCGTACGGTTCCGTCCAGTGGGGGCGGCGTGGGAGTGAGGTCGCGGAACAGTCGGCCGCCGCGCAGATGCAGGGCGACTTCGCGGGGGAGTGTGACCGTGCGGTCGTCGGTGGCGGCCAGCAGTCCGCGGGCGAGCAGCCGCTCGATCGGGGTCTCGGCCGTGGCGACCCGGATCGGCCGCCGGGCACCGTCGATCCGGCCCACCGGAGGTCCCCAGGCCAGCATCTCCAGAGCCTCGCGAGCCTCAGGGCCCGCCGCTTCGATCAGCGAGCCCGGATCGGCGAGCCGGTCGGCGAGGAGGGACACCAGCCGGTCGGGGTCGGCGAAGCCGTTCGAGGCCGGTACGTCCAGATCCGTCAGGAGCTCGGCCAGCCGGTCGGCCGGATGGCCCGCGAAGGCCTCGGCGGCGGGCGGCCCCAACCCGGCCGGATACGGGAAGGCCTGCCGTACGCCCGGCGCCGTACGCAGGGTTCTGTCCTTCCCCCACACCAGCCCGTACGCCCGGAGCAGGTCCACGGCGGCCCGGGTCTCCCCGAACCCCAGCGCACGCTTGAGAGCGCCGTACGCCACCGGCTGGGGCAGCACCAGCAGCGCTTCCAGCACGGCCAGGGTGAACCGGTCGAGCCGGTCCAGTGCCCTCGACACGGCGGCCGGTGTGGTCGCGCGCGAGGCCAGCGCGCCCAGCTCCGCCGGAACCGGGTTGATCAGCTCCGGACGCGCCGAGAGCAGGCTGCGCAGCTCATCGTCGCTGCGGCCCCGCAACCAGTCGGCGTACGTGTCCATCCGTACTACTTAACCAGGGATCTGACCGTGCTCGGCGAGGCCCGTCGTGAGATGAGATCAGGCCGGAGCGCGTTCTGTGCTGATCAGGCCGAGTCCGAGCCGGGCCCAGGCCGCCACGAAGCGTTTCTCGTCGATGCGGGTGGGGGGTTCGTAGAGGGACTCGTTGGCCAGCCAGTAGTTGACGACAGCGCCGCCCAGGATCGAGGCGATGGCCGGCCAGTCCTCTTCGGCGTTCGCGAACTCCGGCTGTGCCGACAGCCAGACGGCGATCCCGTCGTAGAGCGGGTTGACGATGCCGTCGCGCATCTCGGCCACGAGGTTGGGGAACTGGTCGAGATCGCGGAAGAGCACCCGGATCAGGTCGGCCTCCTGGCGCATCTTCGCCAGGCCCGCCTGACAGGTCATGCTGAGCCGGACCTCCAGCGGCCGTTCCTCGAAGGTGGTCGCCTGTTCCAGCACCGTGATGACCTGCTCCTTGGTCCGGGCGATGTGCTCCCGGACGCCGGCCCCCAGGACCTCTTCCTTGGAGCGGAAATGCCGGTACAGGCCGCCTGCTCCGGGGGACAGGCCCGCCGCGGCCTCGATCTCGGCCACGGACGTCGCGGCATAACCGCGCTCCGCGAACAGACGCAGCGCTTCGGCCACGATCCGCTCGCGTGTAGATCTCACCATGATTGTGTCTTCCTCCCCCACGACACTAGGGCATATGGTGCCCTGGCGTCCGCCAACGCCGCCTGCGAAGCGCTGTTGCGGCGTTCCCCTCGCCGTCGAGGTGCGGTCTGGGCCCGTCATCTCCCTGACTCGCATGCCCGAGCACTACAGTTCGGTGAACCCATCTTCGTCCTTGCCCAGCCGATCGAAGGGGCCGGTGTGGCCTTCCTCCCCGAAGACTTCGTTGTACCCACTCTCGTGGCCGGGCTCAGATTCCGTATCCGCCCGATCACCGTGCACGACGTGATCAGGGTGTTCGACGCGGTGATGAGCAGCCGGGAACGGCTCTGGGAGCAGTTCGGCGAGGTGCGCGGCTGGCCCGCGGGTGACCTCACCCTCGAGGAATGTCTCATCGACGTGGCGTGGCAGCAGAAGCAGGCCACGCTGCGGAGATCGTTCGTATTCGCGGTGCTGACGACGGACGAGGCGCGGATGCTCGGCTGCATCTATGTCGGGCCGCCGGCCAGTGCGGGGGCCGCCGAGGCCGACGTGGCGTTCTGGGTGCGTGCCAGCGAGGCCGACTCGGGACTCGAGAAGGAGATCGACGAGTTCGTCCGAGAATGGGTTGAGACCGCCTGGCCTTTCAGGGACGTGCGGCTCCCAGGCAGTGACACCTCCTGGGCCGAGTGGGGCTTCCTCCCAGCACTGCCGGGCTGACCGAGATCCGGGCCGCGGGTCAGCCGAGGCGGCGGTTCAGGCCGATCAGAAGCTCGCCGGCGACCCGAGCGATTGCGGAGGCAGGGGGCCGGGTACACCCGTGAACCACGGGGCCACAGAACACACCAGACTCCGCGCCCTCCTGCTCGGATCCCGTCGCATCGCCACTGACGGGAGGGCGCGGTTGGGTGGTGCGTGGGCACCCATATCCTGTCCCGGGTGCGAGACATTGATCGCTTCATGGTGGGTTTCGACCTCGACATGACGCTGGCCGACACCCGGAATGGAATCGCGGCGGTCTATGACGCGCTCGCCACCGAGACCGGTGTCCTCATCGACAGTGCGTTGATCGCCACCCGGCTGGGCCCGCCGCTGGGTGACGAGCTGGCGAACTGGTTCCCTGCCGAACGTGTGCCCGCCATGGTCGTCCGCTTCCGAGAGTTGTACGCCGGCATCGCCATCCCCGCGACGGTCGTCATGGCCGGCGCCGCCGCCGCTCTGGAGGCGGTCCGAGCCGCGGGTGGCCGCACCATGGTCGTGACCGCCAAAAATCAGCTGCACGCTGAGGAGACGGTGCGCTTCCTCGGTCTGCCGGTGGACCGCATCGCCGGTGGGCTGTGGGCCTCGGCCAAGGGGGCGGCGCTGGTCGAGCAGGGTGCCGGCGTCTACGTCGGTGACCACCTCGGAGATGTCGACGCGGCCAGGGCGGCCGCGGCGGTGAGCGTCGGAGTCGCGACCGGGCCCTACGACGAGGGCGCGCTCATGGCCTACGGCGCCGACGTGGTCCTTCCTGATCTGCTCGCCTTCCCCAACTGGCTCGCCGAGCATCGAGCAGTGACCTGACGTCCGGGTCCGATTGGCGGTGCACAGCCAGGGGAGAGAAACTGTGTTCACCGTTTTAGGATCGAGGCACTAGCATTTGAATTAATTCATCGAGAGCTAGACGAGGTCAGCTGTGCCCACTGGCAAGGTCAAGTGGTACGACGCCGACAAGGGATTCGGTTTCCTCACCCGCGATGACGGCGGTGAGGTCTTCGTACATTCCACGGCGCTACCCAGCGGCGTGACGTCCCTCAAACAGGGGCAGCGCGTCGAGTTCGGCGTGGTCGAGGGCCGCCGTGGCCAGCAGGCGCTGTCGGTTCAGCCTCTCGAGACGCCGCCCTCGGTCGTGAAGGCCGTGGCCAAGGCCAAGCGCAAGAAGCCCGACGAGATGGTCCTGATCATCGAGGACCTCATCACCATGCTGGACGGCGTCTCCAACGTCTACCGGCGGGACAGGCACCCCGAGCCGCGCGATGCCAAGAAGATCGCCACTGTGCTGCGTGCCGTCGCCGATGACCTTGCGCCCCCTTCTCCTGAGACTTCCCGGCGTGATCATGTTGCATGATCACGCCGCAGGTGTGGTTAAGAGACCGCGCGGATAGGACTGCTGATCCAGCGCCCTATCCGCGCGGCATCTAAGCGGATTGCTGCGGGAGCGGGGCGCGCCGCCGTACCCACCGGGACCGGGACAGCAGGGTCACCAGGGACAGGCCCAGCGCTCCCGCGACGACAGCGAGTGCCACCCGGCCGTCCGCGATGATCGACATCCCCAGCCCGGCCAGCCCACCGAGCACCCAGACGAGCTGGTGCAGGCTCTCGGAGACCGCGAACGTCGACGACCGCACCTCTTCGCCGATCTCCTGTTGTACGACCGCGTCGAGGGACAGCTTGCCCAGCGACTGGCCGAAGGCGGCGACGAAGGCGACGCCGAGCGCGGCCCAGAGGCCGAACAGCGCCGCTCCCGCCGCGGTGACCAGGGTCGCGAACCCGAGAGTGCCGAACACGATGAGCTGCGGTGCCCGGGCCTTCATCCCAGCGCCGAGCGCCGTGCCCACCAGACCGCCGATCCCGGCTGCGGCCGCGAGTAGGCCGAGAGCGACGTTCGGTGAGACGGGGTCGAAGCTCTTTCCCCTCAGCAGAAATGCCAGATAGAGGATCAGGAAACCGGAGAGCGCCCTCAGCGCGGCGTTGGCCTGCATCGCCTCGGACACCACCGGGCCGACCCGCAGCAAGGTTCGCCAGCGGCCCGGGCCCTGTTCCTTCGCCGGCCCGCCCGCCTGCTCCGGTCGATTTTCCGGAGGCACCACGGCTTCGGGGGTCTCGACCCGTTTGGGCAATCGCATGCCGATGATCGCGCCACTGAAGAAGATCAGTGTCGCGATGCGCAGCACCCAGTCGGGCCCGATCAGCACCCCCAGCCCGGCACCCAGCGGGGCGATTATCGCCGCGGTGATGAGCCCGGCGAACGACAGCCGGGCGTTGGCCGTGACCAAGGTGATCTGGTCGGGCAGCACCCGCGGTGTGATGGCGCTGCGCAGGACACCGAACGCCTTCGACAACACGAGCGTGCCGAACGCGGCCGGGAGGAAGGTGATCTGATCACCGTGATCGACCGCGCCCGCCATGCCCCAGCAGAGCAGTCCGCGGGCCAGGAACGTGCCGGCGATGGCCACCCGGCGGGCCGAGCGCATCCGGTCCAGCGCCGGGCCGATCAGCGGCGCGATGAGCGCGAACGGAGCCATCGTGACCAGGAGATAGAGGGCCACCTGGCCGCGCGCCTGAGCGACGTCGAGCCCGAAGAAGATGGTCCCCGCCAGGGCCACGGTGACCAGGGCGTCCCCGGCGCTGTTGACCGCGCACGCCTCGATGAGACTGCCCAGACCGCTGCGCCCGGCCCCATGGGCGTGGGTCGCGCGGCGGGTGACGCCCGCCACCCTCTGCCCCCCGGTACGCGCCGATCGCCAGATGGCGGTCATCCGCGCCTTTACTCTCATGGCGTCCAGTCTCCTGCAGCGGCCGCACGGATAGGAACTACCACCGATCCGGAGCCGGAACCACGCCCATCGTGCACGGTCACGCGACCTGATGAGGAACAATGGTGTATGTGAGCCCACTCCGTCAGTCGAGCGCCGCAACTCCGCGCCGGTCCCGCACTCCTGCCGTCGATGCCGCCTGCGCGGATGCGGTCGAGTTGGCTAGGGCGGCCGCCGAGGAAACCGCCCGGCCGCTTCCCATCGGAGAGCATCTCGGTCTGCAGTCCGAGGGCGACCGGGTGGTCACCCATTTCTTCGCGTGCGAGGACCCGGCCTACCATGGCTGGCGATGGGCGGTCACGGTCTCCCGGGCCGCCCGCGCCAAGGTCGTGACGGTCAGTGAATGTGTGCTGATGCCGGGCGAAGAAGCGCTGATGGCGCCCCCCTGGGTGCCGTGGATGGAGCGGTTGCGCCCCGGTGACCTCGGCCCCGGCGACCTGCTGCCCACCGCCGCCGATGACATCCGGCTCGCCCCGGGCTTCACCCAGGTCACCGACGCGACCGACCGGCAACTGTTGTGGGAGCTGGGGCTCGGCCGGGCGCGGGTGCTGTCCGCCGAAGGACGGGAGGAAGCCGCCACCCGGTGGTATGACGGGACCCCGGGGCCCCGCACGCCCATCGCGGCGTCCGCACCCGCCCCCTGCTCGACGTGCGGGTTCTTCGTGCCACTGGCGGGAAGCCTGCGACAGCTGTTCGGCGTGTGCGCCAACGAGTACGCCCCGGACGACGGCAAGGTCGTCGCGGTCGACCATGGCTGCGGAGCCCACTCGGAGGCCGTCGTGGTGCCGTCCGCGGTGGAGCACGCGCCGCCGCTCGTGGACGAGATGAGCTATGACTCGTTGGCGCCGAACGACTCCTCCGACGAAGAGGCCTTCGGTCACAGCTGAGCCTGCTCTGGTGGTGGCTGGGGCGCCCAGGGGCTGAGGTCGGCCTCGGCCAGCAGGGTGGGCAGCGCCTTCGGATCTCGGAGCACCGCCTCCACCACCAGCCGGTCCGGCCACCGATCGGCCGCCCACGCCAGGCCGCGCGCCAGCGCCGCCACGCCCGCGTCCACGCTCACCTGCACGTGTACGCCGTCGTAACGCCACGGCACCTGCTGGCCGTCCACCCTCAGCGGATCATGTGCGACATAGGTCTCCGGCGCCTCTGGCAGGACCTCGTGGACGATCGGCGGAACCAGCCGCTCCTCACCGGACGACTCCACGGTGCCCGAGATCTCCTCGGTCGCCAGGGCCAGGTCCAGCAGCTCGGCGAGCTGGATCGAACGCTCGTAGGGCGCTATCACCAACGGCTGTCCTTCGAGCAGCGGTAGCAGATCCGGGCTGTCCAGGATCAAGGCGTCCGCCGCGGGTACGACCTCCAGCACCCCATCGACCACCGCCCGCACCCGCTCCGCCGGTGAGACGTCGAGCCCGTCCAGGTCGGCCAGCGCCGTCCACAGGGCCCGCAGCTGAGCGCGCGACACCGTACGCTCGGGGTCGGCCAGCCTGGCCAGCAGCTCATCCGCACCGCCGGGCTCGGCCAGCAGCTCCGCCGCCGAGGTACGCACCCCCAGCGCGCGCAGCACCTCGGCATCCAGTTCCGGGGGTGCGAGATCGTACAGGTGGTTCAGCAGCGGGTCACCGGCCACCCGCAGCTCGCCGGGCCGCCGCCCGCCCACCACCGGCTGCCTGCGCAGCCACCAGGCCGTGTACGAGGGGACGGTGACGCGTCGGCCGTCCCCGAGCAGGACGTACGCGGGCTCGACCAGCGCGGCACGCAGCCGCGGCTGCGCCAGCAGTTCCAGCGCGGCGTCCCACCGGCCGACCAGCTCCAGATCGCGTACGGCCATCAGCTCGGCGACCACCGGCGGAACTTGCTGAATCGGAAGCCGAGCCAGCACGTCCTCGGCCCACTCCTCCTCGCCGTCAAGGTCGAGATCGAGGTCCGACAGGGACACGTCCTCCTCGTGTACGAGGGCGAACGTACGCAGGACACCGACCGCCGCCAGCGGATCCTCGCCGAAGCGGTCGACGAGCTCCGGAGAGACCACACCGAAGGGCGCGTCGTCGACCATGACGTCCAGCAGCGGAGACCCGGGCATCAGCAGTTCTCCGGCGGGGTAGCGCCCCCCGTCCACCCCGGGCAGCGCGAGGTCGGCCAGCCAGGGCTCCTCGCCCGGCTGGAGATGAGCCGCGGCCACCAGACCCAGCACGGCCTCGGCGATCGGCTCGGCCTCATCGGAGTCGTACGAACCCGCGACGGCCGCCCGGACGGCCGGATCGACGAGCACCGCCAGGGGACCCGCCTCGATCGCTCCCAGCCGGACCAGCAACGGGTGTACGGCTCCGGGATGGACGAATCGCAGCTCGAGCTCCGCGAGCGCCGCTGGATCGACACCGTCCGCCGCGATCAGCAAGCCCCTCGGTCCGCGGGTCATCCGGACGGTGTCGGAGTCCCGGTCCCACGCGGAGCGGCCGGGCACGAGCGGCACCGGCAGCGCGCCGAGGGCATCGGTGTCCGCTCCGGCCAGGGCGTCATAGAGGCGTAGCCACCACGCGGGTTCGCGACTCAGGGCCGCGAGCGCGTCCACCACGTCGGCCAGCCCCATCCGGCGTACACCGAGGACGGCCAGCGCCTGATGACGGACCGGCCAGTTCGACGGCAGCAGACCCGGCAGCACTTCCGCCAGCAGCTCCACCAGTGCGGAGGGGCCGTCCACGGCCACCGCATCCCGTCCCCTGACCCGGGAAGCAGCCGTAAGACCATGGCCTTCCAGGTCGTGATCTTGTGGCTGTTCTCCGGCCGGGGCGTTCGGGAGGAGAGGCGCGTCGGGGAGCCTGCGCAGGATCTCGCGGCGTAGCCGGGCGTCCAACTCGCCCGCGGCCACGGGGCCCGGCACCAGGTCGAGCAGGCGCGCGGTGGCCGGCAGGTCGCGCAGCAGCTCCACATAGGCCTCGGCGGCGCGTTCGATGAGGAAGTCGGTCAGCGGCCCCGGCGCGACATGCCGCCGATCGGGCGCCAGCGGGAAGGACGCGAGCAGCAGAGCGGGCAGCCCGAGCGGCTCCGCACTGGGAGTGGGCGCGTGCACCACGGCGGGCACCCCGTCCGGCAGGCCCACAGGTCCACCGAGGGCGGCGTGCCCGGCGGGACGTTCCAGATCGGGGATCGCCCAGCAGATCTGCCAGTGCGGCCGGGACCGCTCCTCCGTGGGCCGGTCGGCCAGCAGAGCGGGCTCCAGCGCGCCGTGTGCCTCACTCGTCCGCCACCGGGTGGCATTGATGATCACCTCTCCGGCCCGGGAGGTGTTCCCTTCTGACTCCCTTTGCCCTGACGGCACGGTGCGGTCGGCGGTGAGGGTACGGGTCGTTCCGTCGACGTCGATCTCGATGGTGCCGAGGGCCGGGAGGGCCAGCAGGACAGCCGGTCCGACCTGGTCGAGCGCACGCCGGACGAGAGCCTCGGACTCCGCGTCGCGCAGTGGCAACCGGACGATCGTGTCAAAGCCTTCGGCGAGGCAATTCCGCACGACCGTCGCCACCTCGGGGTGATCGCGCGAGTCGAGGGCGAACGGGAGCCGCAGGACGGGGACGCCGCCTTCTCTGCGGCGAAGTTCCTCGGTGAGGGAGGGGATCTCCGTGACCGACTCGCGGGTGCGCGCCGCCGACCAGGCCACACCGCTGAAACCGGCCGTGGCCTCAGGATCCACGGAGGCGGGATCGGTGACCGCGGAGACGATCATTGGTTCGTCGCTCACGGAGATGACGGCGGCGAAGCCGACTCCGAAGCGGCCTGCGGACGAGGTCTCGTCGATCTTGGCGGAGGCTCGCAGCGTGGACAGCGCCGACACTCCGGCGGCGTCGAGCGGTGTCCCGGTGTTGGCCGCGGTGAGGACGCCGTCCCGAAGGATCAGCCGAAGCCGGCCGGGCACCCCGGCCCGCGAGGCGGCGTCGGCGGCGTTCTGGGCGAGTTCGATGATGACCCGATCGCGATAACCCCCGAGGGCGTGGTCCTCCTCGGTGTTGGCATCCTCCCGGAACCGGGCAGGCGACGCCGTCCAAGCAGCCAGCACGCGCTCCCGGATTCCCGCGGCTCCATACGGATCACTCATCAACCCATCCTGACGCACCGATCACCCAACCCAAGCCACCGGCGGATCTCCAAGGTCCGCCCGCGGGCCGAAGCCGGCCTCGACCCCTGATCACGGCGTGGGTGGGTGGGGGCCGTTCTTGGCGGCGTGGCGGAGGGCGGCGGCTGCCCGCCCGCGGTGCAGACGAGGGACGTACCAGAGGGCGAACAGGCCGATCACAACTCCTGTGGCGCACACCCAGAGCCACCATCGATCTTCCTGAGGCAGCCCGACCAGCAGCAGAACGACGAAAGCGACAGCCCAAGCGGCCGTGCCGAGTATGGCGACGAGTGTCTCGTTGGTCTCTATCGGAGGTGGGCTCGGGCGGCGGGGTCGGGCCATGCGATCAGGTTAGGTCATTGCGGTGAACCTGCCCTCGACCAGGCATGACTGAGACGGGTACACGTCGTGCCATCAGAAGGGCTTATCGTGCGACGATGCTGCTGGGGGATCGGTGTGGGAGTGGAGGGGCGAAGTCGTATGCGTTGCTAACGACCTAGCGGAATACGAGTCGCTGGCGTATCGTTAGCAAAAGTAATGACTTCAACTAATGATCATGACAACTTCGCAGACCAGAAGCCACAGCGGCCTGGCCGAAGACCTGCGCATCTCGATTGCGCGGCTCTCTCGGCGGCTCCGCAGGCAAGGCAGCCACTCACTTACGATCACTCAGTACGCCGCGCTCGCCGCGGTCAACCAGCACAGCTCGATGACTCCGCGGGAGCTGGCGGAGCACGAGAAGGTGCAGCCCCCTTCGATGACCAGGGTGATCGCGGCGCTGGAGGAGCAGGGACTGCTGGAGCGCAAGCCGCACCCGACCGACGGACGGCAGGTCGTGCTGAACGCGACGGATCGGGGCCGAGCCTTGGTGAAGGAGGAGCGGCGCCGCAAGGAGGCCTGGCTCTCGCAGCGGCTCAAGGAGCTGACGCCGGAGGAACAGGCGATTCTGCGCCAGGCCGCACCGATCCTGCAGAAGCTCAGCAAAGCCTGACCGGAGGGATGTTCCGGTCGTTGCGCAATCGCAACTACCGGTTGTTCGCCACCGGACAGATCGTGTCCAACACCGGCACCTGGATGCAGAGGGTGGCACAGGACTGGCTGGTGCTCGAGCTCACCCACAGCAGCGGCACCGCCCTCGGCATCACCACGGGCCTGCAGTTCCTGCCGTTGCTGCTGTTCGGGCTCTGGGGCGGGGTCATCGCCGACCGCTATCCCAAGCGGCGGATCTTGATGCTCACGCAGGTGGCCATGGGGGCGTTGGCCCTCATCCTCGGCGTGCTCGCGATCACCGGCACCGCACAGGTCTGGCACGTCTACGTGCTGGCCTTCGGACTGGGTCTGGCGACCGTGGTCGACAATCCCACCCGGCAGACTTTTGTGATCGAGATGGTCGGCAAGACAGACCTGCCCAACGCGATCGCCCTCAACAGCGCCACCTTCAACGGTGCCCGGATCCTCGGGCCCGCGGTGGCCGGGCTGCTGATCGCAGCCATGGGGACCGGGCCGGTGTTTCTGGTCAACGCGGCGTCGTTCGTGGCGGTGCTCGCCAGCCTGGCCCTCATGCGGGAGAGCGACCTGAGCCTCGCCGAGCCGGTGGCCCGGGCCAAGGGCCAGCTCCGTGAGGGCCTCCGCTATGCACGGGGCCGCCGCGACCTGGTCATGGTCCTCATCCTGGTCGGCTTGGTGGCCACCTTCGGCATGAACTTCCAGATCACCACCGCGCTGGTCGCCAAGGAGGTCTTCCACCGGGACGCGGCGTCGTTCGGGCTCGCCTCGACCATGCTCGCCGTCGGGGCCCTCACCGGGGCGCTGCTGGCCGCCCGGCGGATACGGACGAGCCGGCGGTTGATGCTCTCCGCCGCCGTCGTGTTCGGGATGCTGGAGGTCGCCACCGGACTGATGCCGACGTACGGCCTGTTCTTGGTAGTGCTGGTGCCCACCGGCATCGCGCTGATGACCTTCACGACGGCCGCCAACGCGACCATGCAGTTCGGCATCCCGCCGGAGATGCGGGGCCGGGTGATGGGGCTCTACATGCTGGTCTTCCTGGGCACCAACCCGTTCGGAGCTCCGATCATCGGCTGGCTCTCGGAGACCCTGGGGCCGCGTGCCAGCATCGTGCTGGGCGGCATGGTGGCGACCCTCACCACACTGACCGTCGTCGCCGTGATGGTGCCCAGGCAGACGATCGTACGGGGCGTACGCTCGCTCCCCGAAGCCTTCCGGCAGCGCCACACTTTTCGTCACACCGCGGAACAGGAACGGGCGTGACAAGGTGCCATACGGACTGAAACGCTCTATAGCGTGGCCTATTGGATCCCTGGCGTTAGATCGCCCGTATGAGGCTGTTTGTGGCGCTACTGCCACCGGCGGACGTCCTCGATGAGCTCGAGGAGTTCCTCGCTCCGCATCGGGCCGCCTGGCCGGACCTCAGATGGGTGCGTCGCGAACTCCTGCACGTGACCGTCGCCTTCTTCGGGGAGGTCAACGAGCTGGGCGTTGAGAGGCTGCTGCCACGGCTGGAGCGGGTGGCCGGTCGCTGTCCGCCGCTGAAGCTGTCCTTCGCCGGCGCGGGGGCGTTTCCCAGCGGTGGCGCGCACGCCCGGGTGCTGTGGACCGGGCTGTACGGTGATCGCCGCACGCTGGCCAGACTGGCCGCCTCGGCCGGCGCGGCGGGCCGTCGGGTGGGGTCCTCATCGGGGGAGCACAGAGCCTTCCGGTCTCATCTGACGCTGGCCCGGTGCCGTCGGCCCATGGACGTACGGCCACTGGTGGAGGCGTTGTCGGTCTTCGCCGGGGCGCCCTGGACCGTCTCGGACCTCCATCTCATGTGCAGTCACCAGATGCCATGGGTGCGGTATGAGACCGTCAAGACCTGGTCGCTCACCGGCCATACCCCGGCCCGGCCATCTTCGTACGGCGATTAAGCTGCAAACCGTGAACCGACCACCTCAATGGCTGCTGCCGACCGTGCTGACCGCGCTCGTGCTCGCCGTGGTCGTCGGCGCCCTTCTGAGGTGAGCCCGCCGTTCCGCGTGGCGTCGCGACCGAAGACGACGGATGCGCGGGAAGATCGGGAGATGTTCGGCCCCTCCGCACGCGCGATCCTGACCGGCCTCCTCGTCTTAGGCATGGTGGTCTGGCCCTGCGGGCGGGCCGACGCCGCGGATCGGGACAGGGTGCTGTTCAAGATCTCCGATTCGAGGATCTCAGAGTCGAGCGGGCTCGCCGCGAGCCGGCAGCACCCTGGCGTCGTCTACACCCACAACGACTCGGGGCACGGCCCGCAGATCTACGCGATCGGTCCGAACGGCCGCACCCAGGCCACCATCACCATCTCCGGCGCGGCGTCCCGCGACTGGGAGGGCATCGCGCTGGGCCGGGACGATAACGGCGGACCGGCGCTGTTCGTCGCCGACATCGGCGACAACCTCGGTGGCGCCTGGCCCTATGTCACGGTCTACCGGGTGCCGGAGCCCAAGAAGCTCAAGGACCAGACGCTGCACGCGACCGCCTTCCGGCTGAAGTACCAGGACGGCCCCCGGGACGCGGAGTCGATCCTCATCGACCCGCGGTCCAACCGGCTCTACATCGCCAGCAAGAGCAAGCTGTTCAGCGGGAACGGCAAGCTTTACGCCGCCCCGCAAAAGTTGCTCACCCGCGGGTTCAACACTCTGCGCAAGGTCGGAGACGCCCCGCCTACCGCCACCGACGGGGCCTTCGCGCCGGATGGCCGGACGTTCGTGCTCCGCACCTACTTCGGCGCGACCATCTACACGGCCCCGGGCAAGCGGCTGACCAACGTGTCGCTGCCCGTCCAGCAGCAGGGTGAATCGATCACCTATACGCCGGATGGGCGATCGCTGCTGGTGGGCTCGGAGGGTGACGACCAGCCGGTGTGGAAGGTCGCCGTGCCCGATGAGGCCCTCCCTTCCCCGGCTGCGTCACCCGCTACGACCGGTGCTTCCGCCACCAGAGCACTGCCGGAGGGAGAACCGTCCACCGGCAAGACGCTGGGCTTCGTCGCGGTGGTCGGCCTGGCGGTGGTCGGCGCCCTGGTGGTCGTCCGCCGTCGCTTCAGAGGAAGCGTTTCCAGGTGACGGATCCAGATCAGTAGCGGGGGGAGACAGATGCCGGGACGCTGGGCATGTCAGGATCAGTCGCGTGGACCATGAGCTCGTCGGCCTGCGTGCGCAGGGTAGCCGCTGGCGCCCCGTCGCCGGCGGGGCGTTCGGACTGTTGTCATTCGGTATCGCGTTGCTGCAGATCCGCCCTGGTTGGTGGTGGCTGACCCTTATCGTGATCGCCAACCTGACTCCTTGGGGGATCGGTCTCGTTCGAGGCCGGCACCCCGCTCCCTACTGGAGGCTGTCGGAGACGGGCCTGGAGCGCTTCGGCCGGGACGGGACCGTCAAGACCCGCTATGAGCGCCAGCGCATCGAGGAGCTCGCGCTGACCGCCGATGACGGCATGCTCACGCTTTTCCACAAGTTCGGCCGGACCGAGGTCGGCGAGCTCACCGAGATGGGCTTCGAACAGCTCCCGTTCTTCGTCACCGCTCGCCGGCTCGACATCCCTATCCATGTGCTCGATGGCGACATCTCGATCCTCGATGACGACGACGCGCCACCGCCCGGAATCGGGGCGGAACAACTCCTCCTCGACCAGGAGGCGGAGCTGCTCGCCGTCGCGCTGGAGCCCGCCGAACCGCAGCGTGCCCTCCTGAGACCCGCGGAGAGCGACACTGGCCCCGTACGGCTCGAATCGGCGGCTCCGGTGCCGGGCCGGGGTCGTACGGCCGCCCTGGGCGCGCTGATCGCCCTGCTGGGGTTGACCATGACGGGCCGGATCGCGCTGGAAGGGTCGCCCGGGTTCGCCGACCGGCTGACCGCGGGCTGCTGGGCGCTGATCGCGGCCTTCGGGGCCATCGTGGCCGGGCGGCGGCTGCTGCGCTCGACCCCGGTCCGCTGGGACATCTCCGTGGAAGAGCTGCGGGTCGGCCCGGTGCGGGTGGCCGCCCAGGACGTGGCGGCGGTGGTCGTCGGGCCCGGAGTGGCCGCCGATCCGCTGACCGGTGAGCCCTACCAGGACGCCCTCTGCGCCCTCGTCTTCGGGTACCGGCTCCAGCTGCTCGCCAGGCTGCCTGTTCGTGGCCTGGACGCCTTCCAGCTGGTCCATGCCCTCGACGAGCACGCCTACCGGGTGATCACACTCGAACCACCGGTGCTGCGCCCATCGGAGTATGGGCTGGACGGGCTGCCGGAGATCTTCGCCCAGGTGCCGGGCGGCCGTCTCATCGTCGTCGGCGATGGGCTCGGCTGGGCCGACGCCGCCGGCGAGGTGGTGCTCAAGATGCCCGCCGACCGGATCGGTGGCGTCGAACTTCTGACCATCGACGGCCACGCGTGGCTGCGGGTATACGACTCCGACGGTGACGAATTCTTCGCGGCGCCGCTGTCCGCCCTGCGGATTTCCCGTACCGACCTGCGAGAACAGGCACGCAGAGTGGGTCTGCCGATCACCGACGCCGAGTACGACGCCTATCTGAACGCGGCCTTTCACGGGGCCGTTTCCGGGTTCGCGGTGGAGCCGGAGCCCGAACCGATCCTCGTGGTGCCGGGGGCGGGGCCTGGTGCCCTCCTGGACGCGACCCGCCGGTCCAGGCTGTGGGCGTACGGGGTGACAGCGGGTGTCTGCGAGATCGTCTCGGTGCTGGGCGCACTCTGGCTGGGCAGGGATCTCGGCGGTTTCTGGCCGACCCTGTCCTGGTCGGCGCCGGTAGGACTTCTGCTGGGTCTCGGGGGCGCCTGGCTGTACGACCGGAACCGGTCCCAGCTGCGGATCTCCTCGATCGAAATCGCTTCGGTCACCCGGCTGGGCAAGGTCGAATGGAGCCTGGGCCGGGCGACCGTCGGCGGGGTCGGGATCGATGAGTCAGAAGAGGGACTGCCTCGGCTGGTCGTGTGGAGCCCCGCAGGCCGGGTGCTGCGCAGGGTGTCCTTCCCGCCGGACCTCGCCGAGCTGCGCGACGCGTGCGAGCGGTACGGACTGCCCTGGGGCCCGCCTGACGCCGGTCACCTGGCGCCTCCTCCTCCCGAACTTTGATCTTTGCTTGTTTTGGTGA
>JAOPYO010000119.1 GCA_025964575.1 Actinomycetes bacterium | reverse complement strand
CATCGACGCCCAGCTCAGTAACTTCTTCGAAGACACGCCCCCACGCGAGTTCGACGTGGTGCTTCGCGGCTACGACCGGCACCAAGTCGACGAGCACATCAAACAGCTCGACAACGAGGTCCGGCAGACGCGCGAGCAGACCGGAGCTCTGCAGCGTGAACTGGCCGACTCCCACCGGCAGCTCCAAGAGCAGGAGAGGCCGACCTACTCAGGCCTCGGTGCTCGCATCGAGCAGCTCCTCCGGCTAGCGGAGGAGCAGGCCACCGAGCTCGTTCAGGCAGCCCGATCCGAGGCCAATGAAATAAAGGCCGCCGCGAAGGTCGACGCAGCCGAACACCGCGCCACCGCGGAGAACGACGCATCGGAGCTCCGTGCCAACGCCCAGCGCGAGGGCGATGACATGCGCACCGCTGCCGAGCGCGAGGCGGACGAAGTCCGCACCAGCGCCCGCCGCGAGGCCGAGGAGCTGACCTCCACGACCGAGCGTGAGGTGGCCAAGCTTCGGGCCACCGCCGATCACGAGGTCGCAGAGAAACGCGCGAGCGCAGAGCGAGAGATCGCCAAGCTCCGCACCACCACCGAGCGCGAGGTCGCCCAGCTTCGGGCGTCCACCAAGCGCGAGCGTGATGAGATCCTCACCACTGCCAAGCGGCAGGCCGACGAGATGCGGGCTCAGGCCCAGCGCATCTTGGAGGAGAGCGAGGCTCAGCGGGCCCAGGCCGAGGCCGAGTTCGAGATCCAGCTGGCGGCCCGCCGCGAAGAGGCCGACCGGCAGGACGCCGAGCGGCACGCCGCGGCCCAGGCCGCCACCCAGAAGCTGGTGGCCGAGGCCGAGCAGCGGGCGGCCTCCGCCGAGCAGCGGGCGGCCAAGGCCACCCAGCAGGCGGAGCAGACCCGTCGGGAGGCCGACTCGCACGCCAAGCAGCTCATGGCCAACGCGAGAAAGAACTCCGACCAGGTCATCGCCGAGGCGAAGAGCCAGGCGGAGCAACTGCTGGCGGAGACCAAGTCCGAGGCCGATCGCATCCGTACGGCCGCGCAGCGTCAGGTGGACGAGCTCACCCGCCAGCGGGACAGCATCACCAGTCACCTCAACCAGCTGCGGCAGCTCCTCGGCGGCATGCAGCCGACGATGCCCAGCGTCGAGGAGATCTCGGCTCCGGCCGAGAAGCCTGCGCTGGCGGCGCCGGAGCCCAAGGCGGCCCCCGCCGCCAAGCCGGCCCCGGCTGCGGCCCCCACCGCGGCGAAGGTCAAGCCCGCCCAGGGCAAGGAAGAGGACGAGGACTGGTGGCAGGAGTAATTTCCACCTGAGTCACCGAAGGTACGACGAAAAGCCTAGAGGCGACATACTGCCTCTAGGCTTTTCGTCATATAACTAAACGCACCCCCCGAATACGAGGAGACCGGCGTGCCTGAGGACACTCCCCTGCAGGACCGGGCGGAGGCATCCGCCCAGCTCCCCGACACGCCCCTCGACGATGCTCCCGCAGGCGACACCCCCGCAGGTGACACCCCCGCAGGCGACACCCCCGTAGGTGCCCCCGCAGATGGTCTGTCGTCCACCGGTAAGACGATCGCCGCCGCAGCCGCTGCTTCCGCCGCCGCCAAGGCTGCGGCAGCGACCACCGACAAGGTCGCCATCCCCGATCCCCTCCTCGACCTCGAGCAGCGCAAGCGCGAGGCGGGCGCCGATGAAATGTTCCCCTTCGGCCGGCCCGGTCGTCCGCTCGGGAAGACCAGCCCGTTCATGTTCGGGTTCACCGGCGCACTCGGGGTCTTCATCGCCTACATGCTCATCCAGGCGATCTCGGACATCAGTCAGGTGCTCATCCTGATCACCGTCGCGCTCTTCCTTGCGGTGGGCCTCAACCCCGCGGTGGAGCGGCTGACCCGCTTGGGGATCTCGCGCAGGTGGGGTGTCACGCTGGTGTTCCTCGGCCTGGTGCTGTTCTTCGTGGGCTTCGGGTTCGCCATCGTGCCGCCGCTCACCGAGCAGATCACCGCGTTCGTGAACGAGACCACCAGCCCGAACGGGTATGTTCAGCAACTCCTGCAGAACCCGAGGGTTCACGAGCTGGACCAGCGTTACCAGCTGCTGACCAAACTCAAGAGCACCCTGGCCAGCAAGGACCTGGGCTCGCAGGTCGCGGGCGGCCTCGTCGGTGTGGGCAAGGTCGTGGTGAGCGGGATCTTCAGCACCCTGACGATCCTGATTCTGACGCTCTATTTCCTCGGCTCACTGCCCAACATCACGACCTTCTTCTACCGGCTCGCCCCCCGCTCCCGGCGAGCCCGCGTCGCGTTGATGGGCGATGAGATCCTCGGCCGGATCGGGGGCTACGTCGGCGGCAACATCCTGATCTCGATCATCGCCGGTGCCACGACGTACATCTTCCTGCTGATCGCGGGCGTGCCCTATCCGATCGCCCTCGCCCTCGTCATCGCGATCACCGACCTGATCCCGCTGGTCGGTGCCACGCTCGGCGCGGTGCTGGTGACGGCCGTCGCGTTCTTCGCCGGGCTCTGGATCGGCATCGCCACGCTGATCTTCTGCCTCATCTACCAGCAGGTCGAGAACTACATCATCTCGCCACGCGTCATGAAGCGATCGGTCGATGTGCAACCTGCCGTGACGGTCATCGCCGCGCTGATCGGTGGGGCCCTGCTCGGCATGGTCGGGGCGCTGCTGGCCATCCCGGCCGCAGCCGCGGTCGCCCTGATCCTGCGCGAGGTCGTCATGCCCCGCCAGGAAGGACTCTGACCCCGTCAGCGAGTCAGGTGTCGGCCAGGGGGTGGGGTCAAGTGGCGGTGCGGGCCAGCGCGGAGACGAACTCGGCGACGGCCTGGTTGAAAAGCTCGGGCTGCTCGACCGCGGACAGGTGGCCCGCTCTGGGGATCACCAGAAGTTCGGCGTTGGGCAGCGCTTCCGCCATCGCCCGCGCGTCCTCCTCGGTGGCCAGCGCGTCCTCGGCACCCACGACCACAAGAGCCGGAATCCGGATCTCCCGTAGCGTCTCGAACGAATCCGGCCTCCCTGCCATCGCCCGCTGCGCCCAGGCCGCCGCCGCCGGTGGAGTCGCCTGCACCAGCCCGCGCACCCGACCGTAGATCATCGCTCGCTGGCGGAGCGTGGTGGGGCCCACCAGACCTGGCAGGATCTCGTCGAGCAGAGGCTTGACCGTGCCTTCGTCGTCCAGCTGGTCGGCGATCCGCTGCCGCTTCTGCCGGACCTCCTCGGAGTCGGCTCCGGCCTTGGTGTCCGCCAGCACGAGGCCGAGCACCTGTTCCGGATGGTGCCGGCACAGGGCCATGGCGACGTAGCCGCCCATCGACAACCCGCCGATCACTGCCCGCTCGAGCCCCTTCGAGTGCAGCATCTGGGCCACGTCGTCGGCCATCGTCTCGATGGAGGGATCGTCCTTCCCAAGGACCGAGCCGCCGAAGCCGCGCAGGTCAGGGGTGATCACCCGAAACCTTCCCGCCAGGCTCTCCCGCTGAGCCAGCCACATCGCCGCGGACAGGGGGAACGCGTGCAGCAGCACGAGCGGAGTTCCCTGACCTACATCCCTGGAGTACAGAGTCACGCCCATGATGGAGTTCGTTCTCCCCGCTCAGACCCCGGCAAGCATCCCGCCTTGTGGTGTTGAGGCAATGTTCGCTCAGCCGTCCGTCCCTGCGGCGCTCATGGCCGCGATCGGCCGTAGGCGTTTACGCGGGGTCCGCCCACTCGGTCGGCAGCGGATAGGCGTCCGGCGCTACCCGCCGTACGATCTCGTTCAGCACGATCCGGACATATGGCTCGCCCACCCACAGGTGCTTGGCACCGTCAACCGCGATCACCTCGGCCTGTGGGATCCGCTTGAACCGCTCGTACGCCTCGGGTGGGCGCAGGTAGTCGTCCAACTCCGGCACCAGGGCGACGACGGGCCGACCGTCCTCGCCCCACGCGTCCAGATCGGCGTCTGTGGTCCGGTGCAGCGGCGGGGAGAGCAGAATGGCCCCTTCGACCAGCGGGTCCCGCCCCCACTTCAGCGCCAGCTCGGTGCCGAACGACCAGCCCAGCAACCAGACGTGCGGCAGGTCGTGGTACTCGGTGTATTCGATCGCGGCCGCGACGTCGTACCGCTCGGTCTCTCCCCCGCCGAACGAGCCCTGACTGGTGCCGCGTTCCGAGCTCGTACCTCGGGTGTTGAAGCGCAGCACGGCGACGCCGGCCAGCGCCGGAAGCCGGTAGGAGGCCTTGCGCAGCACGTGGCTGTCCATCATCCCCGCAGCGGTCGGCAGCGGGTGAAGGCAGATGAGCGTGGCGACGGGCGGACGATCCGCGGGCAGCGCCAGTTCACCGACCAGTTCCAACCCATCGGCCGTGTGCAACGTGATCGGTGTCCGCTCCGCGGGCAACACCGTGCTCGCCCGGATCTCTGCCATGTCTCACCCTTCTGTACACGAACTCCTGGAACTCCACGGACCATCAGTGGCGCGGGGCATTCCGCGATCTCTGCGTGCGTGGCGCCCGCCGCAGCCGCGCCTGCCAGCACGGCTTGTGCCAGTGCCGCCGGTCCTCCGCCCCGCGAGTGTCCGCGGGCCAGGCGACCAGATGCCCCACGCCGGGTGGGATCTCCTGATCGCACCCCGGGCAGCGGTACGCCTTGGTGGCGCTCGCCCCGGCCACCTGACGGACGATCCAATCCCCGTCGGGCGCCTCTTCCGTGCTCTCGAACCCCCCGAACCCGCCAGATCCACGGGCCCCATCCGCTCCACCTGACCCGCCACGACCAGCTGCTGACGGACCGCCGAGTTGACGGCGGTTCTTCCGGGGGCTCATGCCCATAAGGGTACGGATCCGACACACTCGTCGTGATGGGTGAACGTCAGCGGAACGTACGGCCGGCGGTGACGTACTCCTTGAGCAGCGGGGACGGGGCGAGCGCGGGCTCGCGGGCCTCGGCGTAGATGGTGCGGAGCACGTCGACGGCCCGATCAAGACCCAGCCGGTCCAGTTCGGCGATCGGACCGGCCGGATACCCACAGCCCAACGTCATCGCGGCGTCGATCGAGTCGGCGTCCGCGTAGCCCGCCTCCAGCATGCGTACGGCATCGTTCATGTACGGAAAGCGCAACGCATCCACGATGAACCCGGCACGGTCGCGGCAGCGCACGGACTCCATGCCCAGCCGACCAGCCAGCGCGGCGGCCCGGTCGACCACCTCGGCTGACGTGACGGCTGTGGACACGACCTCGACGACCTTCCCCGACAGAGCCGGGAAGTGCAGACCGACGACAGAGGCCGGGCGGTCGGTGGCCATCGCCAACTCGATCACGGAGACCGTGGAGGCCGTCGTGGCCAGGATCGCGCCCGGCTTGGCGACATCGTCGACCGCGGCGAACAGCGACCGCTTGACCGAGACCTCCTCCGCGACCGCCTCGATGATCAGATCGCATTCGGCCAACCGGCTCAACTCGGGGCTACCGGTGATCCGCTCCAGTGCGGACTTCTTGGTCAGTTCGTCGAGCTTGCCGTGCGCGACGGACTGGTCGAGCGCCTCCTCCAGCGCGAGCCAGGCACCCTTGACCTTGGCGTCGTCACCGGCCACGAACCGGATCTCGGCGCCGGCTCGTGCGCAGGTCTCGATGATGCCGACGGCCAGGGGACCCGAGCCGACCACGCCGACCAGGGGGCGTTCGACGGCCAGAGCCGGCGCCGGAGCCGGACTGTCCGCCACGACCGCCGAGCCGGGCTTGTCATAGGTGTAGAAACCACGGCCCGTCTTGCGCCCGAGCAGCCCTGCCGTGACCAGCTGACGCAGGACCGGGGCAGGGGCGTGGCGGCGGTCGCGCGACTCGCGGTAGATCGCCTCCAGCACCTCCAGCGAGGTGTCCAGGCCGATGAGGTCGAGCAGAGTGAGCGGTCCCATCGGCAACCCGCTGCCGAGCTTCATCGCCGTGTCAATGTCCTCGCGGCTCGCGTGGCCGGAGTCGTACATCGTGGCGGCCTGATTCAGATAGCCGAACAGCAGCCGGTTGGCGACGAACCCCGCACGGTCGCCGATGGTGACGGGGACCTTGCCGAGCCCCCGCACCAGCTCGGTCACGCCCGAGAGTGCCGCCGGCTCGGTGAGGACCGTGCCGATCACTTCGACCAGCTTCATCACCGGAGCCGGATTGAAGAAGTGCACGCCGACGATGGATGTCGGGCGGTTGGTGGTGACCGCGATGTCGGTCACCGACAGTGAGGAGGTGTTGGTGGCGAGCACGGCGTCGGGCCGGCACACATCGTCCAGTTGGGCGAACACCCTGCGCTTCAGTTCGAGCCGCTCCGGAACCGCCTCGATGACCAGGTCCCGGTCGGACAGATCGGCGAAGTCGGTGGACAGAGTGATCCGATCCAGGATCGCCGCCTGAGCCTGCTCTGTGAGCTTGCCGCGCTTGACCGCGCGTCCGGTCGAGCTCTCCAGGTGTGCGCGACCACGGGCCAGCGCGTCATCGTTGATCTCAATGCCGACGACGTCCAGGCCGCCACGCGCGAGCACTTCGACGATCCCCGCGCCCATCGTGCCGAGCCCCACCACTCCGACCTTGCCGAACTTGCTCATCGAGCCTGCTCCCTCTGCCGTACGCCTGACCCGAGTGTCCCAGACGGGTCCGAGCCTCCGCCCGGGAGGGAGTGCAGGTTGGACGTCGCCCGGGTAGAACCCTCGCCGTGCGCTTCGGGATCTTCCTGCCTTCCGGCCAATGGCCGGGGCAATCACATGGCGAAGTGCTGTCCCGTACGGTCGCCGCCGCCGGCGCCGCGGAGGCCGCCGGCTTCGACGACGTATGGCTGGCCGAGCATCACTTCATGTCGTACGGGGTGTGCCCGTCGGCGACCACGCTCGCCGGATTCGTTCTCGGCGCCACTTCCCGCATCGACGTGGGCACCGCGGTCAGCGTGCTGTCCAACCAGCACCCAGTCGCCCTTGCCGAGCAGGCCGCGCTGCTGTCGCTGGTCTCCGGCGGCCGGTTCCGGCTCGGCGTCGGAAGGGGCGGGCCGTGGATGGACCTGGAGGTGTTCGGCACCGGGCTCTCCCGCTTTGAGCACGACTTCGCCGAGTCGTTGGACCTCTTGTTGACCTGGTTGAACTCTTCGGAGATGTCGTGGTCCGGTGAAGCCTTCCGGTTCCGCTCGGTGCCGGTGGTGCCGAGGCCCGCCGTCCCTCCCCCGGTGGTCGTGGCCTGTACGTCTCCGGCCTCCGAGGCGCTGGCCGCCGCCCGTCGCCTGCCGATGCTGTTGGGCATGCACGTCGGCGATCTCGAGAAGGCCGCCGCCGTCGACCGCTACGCCTCCCTCCTCGCCGAAGAGGGGGTACGGGTCGGACGTGGCGAATCGATCGGTCACATCGCCACCGGCCTCGCACACGTCGCCGACAGCCGTACGGAGGCGGTGGCGGCGCTCACCCGGGAACTACCGCGCTGGCTCGGGCCCGGCCTCGCCGGCCATGTCCCGGTGGACGGCCGTCGGCGTTCCCAACGGGATCCGGCCGAGTACGCCCGGGAGCTCTGCGATCTCCACCCCATCGGCACCCCGGACGACTGTGTGGAGTCCCTGGTGGCGACCATCGAGCGGACCGGCATCCGGCACCTGATCCTGTTTGTCGAGGGCACCGGCGAACCTCTGGAGAACATCAGCCGCCTCGGTGCCGACGTCCTTCCACGGATCCGCTCCCACTTCGGCTCTCGCTGAGATGACGGGGTCCACATCCCTGCGGGAAAAGTTGCTGACAGTAGTCATATCGCCACGCTAAGCGCCCGCATTCTCTATCATGTGTTCGATGACAGTCTCGATTCCCCCGAACGAAAGGCTGCCGCCATGCCTCCCGACAGACCCCGAACATCCCGTGGCACACATCCAACCCCCGATCAAGAAAAGCGAGTGTTAGCGTCGTGAGCATGGCGAGCATCGAGTGGCCCGAGGGAATGGACGAGCGGATGCGCGCGCTGGTGAGCCTGGACATCCAGCGCAACGCGATCCTGCTGTCCGCCATCGAGTCCAGCGTCCAGACCGTCCGCGAGGACGTACAGCAGGCGCAGGCGGCGAACATGAAGATGTTCAACGCCATGCGCGATGACCTCACAGACCTGCGCACTGAAACGCGGGCCGGTCTCAAGCAGGTCAACGACGGGCTTCAGCAGCTCGGTGGCGGGCTCCAGCAGCTCGATGACAAGCTGGATCTCGTCCTCAGCAAACTCGGCTGAGCGCATTTCCAGCACGCAGGAAGCTGGGGCTCAAGACCACTACGGTCTTGAGCCCCAGCCCTGAGGCCCCGTGCGAGGGGCCTCCTACTCGGTCCGGATGGGTCAGCAGTCGCGGAGTTCTGGGGACTGGTTGAGGATCTGCTCGCGGGCGGTGATGAAGCGGTCGTAGGCCTCGGTGCCCTCGGCCGGGAAGACGGCGACGCGGTGGCAGTTCTGGAAGGCCAGTTTCATGCCGAAGTAGCGCTCCAGCGAGCCGCGCATCGCGTCGCTGGCGAGCACCCGCAACAGCTGTCCACGGGCCTGCTCGTCCGGCGGAGGAGTCAGGTTGTCGGCGAATTCGCCACCGTCGACCTGCAGCCGCGCCACCAGGCCGCTGATCAGTTCCCAGGCGTACGGCAGGGACGTGCGAATGCATTCGACGAACGCCTGATCGTCGATCTCGCCCTGTTGTGCCTTCTCGAGTAGCTGCGGAGAAACATCTAGGGACATGTGCCGGGTTCCCCTCTGTTGAAGTCCACCACTCGCGACGCTAATCATCGGGAAGCCGAACTTCCAGGCTTGACAGCGCTTTTACTACCATGTTGATCTCCCATAGGCCCCACCGGCCCGAGGAGTCTCAGAAAGCGATCCGGAACCGATGGTGGTGCTGCCATCTCGATTGCAGGGTCGTGCGCACATCACCGGCCGCTCAGCCGAGATCGAGGGGGCGGCCCATCAGGACGTCGTCGACATAGACGCCCTCGATGAGGAACTCCCTGGGCAGGACGCCCTCGACGACGAAGCCCTGGGATTCGTACAGCCGCCGGGCGGGCGTGTTCACCGACAGGACCCGCAGCGTGATGCGCTGAGCGCCCTGGCGTCGGGCCTCGTCCAAGGCGGCGTAGAGCAGGGTCCGGCCGAGGCCACGCCGGCGTTCAGTGGGGTCGACTGCCAGGCCCTGGATCTGGCGGACGTGGGCTCCGCTCTGCACCGGGACCGGCTGGACCACCCGCACGAATCCGACCAACCGGCCGTCGCGCTCGGCCACCAGGAACTGCTCCGGCAGGTGCCAGTGGTCGAAGAACGCCGAGCCCTCTTCGGGAATCGGCGTGATCGCGTTGTCCGGGGCCCAGGTGCGCCGGTCCAACTCGATCAGCGCCACCTCATCGGCGCGGACGGCGGGCCGGATCCTGAAATCGCTCACTGAACCAGTCTGCCCGTCTGATCCCGTTTCGGCAGCTGATCTGCAGTGGAGGACAGATCGGTTCACGCCGAGTGCCGGACCTGGCCTGTGCGCACGGGGCAGGTGTCGGCGCGCACACCACAGGAGTGCCGCGGGCTGACTAGTCTGGACCACCGTGCGTCTCGTCATCGCGCGGTGCAGCGTCGACTATGTCGGCCGGCTGACCGCCCATCTCCCCATGGCCCCGCGGCTCATCCTCCTCAAGGCCGATAAGTCGGTGTCGATCCACGCCGACGACCGGGCGTTCAAGCCACTGAACTGGATGAATCCACCCTGCTCGCTCCGTGAGGAGCCGTACGACGAAAACGGCGCGATCTCCAAGTGGACCATCACGCACGGCAAGACCGGTGAGAAGCTGATCCTCACCATCGAAGAGATCATGCACGACCACTCCCATGAGCTGGGGCTCGACCCAGGCCTGCAGAAGGACGGCGTCGAGGCGCACCTGCAGGAGCTGCTGGCCGAGCACATCACCACCCTGGGCGACGGATGGACGATGATCCGCCGGGAGTACCCAACGGCGATCGGGCCGGTCGACATCCTCTGCCGCGACCATACGGGCGCGACCGTGGCGATCGAACTCAAGCGGCGCGGCGACATCGACGGTGTGGAGCAGCTCACTCGTTATCTGGAGCTGCTCAACCGGGACACCCTGCTCGCCCCCGTGCGGGGTATCTTCGCGGCCCAGGAGATCAAGCCGCAGGCCAAGGTGCTGGCCAACGACCGGGGCATCGACTGCGTGACCCTCGACTACGACGAGCTCCGCGGCATCGAACGCGACGGCACCCTCTTCTAGCAATCACCAAAGATCGCCCGAACGTTTACGTCAACAATGTGCCCAGAACTAAATGGATGTCATAACGTAGCGAACGCGTGGCCAGGCCCATCCAGGCATGGAGTGCGGCCGTGTACACAAAACACGACCAAGGAGAGAATATGACGGCACGTCCTCCACTCCCTCCATTTACCCGTGACACCGCCATACAGAAAGTTCGGCTCGCGGAAGATGCCTGGAACACCCGGGACCCCGAAAAAGTGGCTCTAGCCTACACGCCAGACTGCCACTGGAGGAACCGTTCGGAGTTTATCAACGGACGCGACGAGATCATTGCATTTCTCACACGCAAGTGGACGAGAGAACTCGAATATCGGCTCATCAAGGAGCTTTGGTCCTTCGACGGAAACCGCATTGCCGTGCGCTTCGCTTACGAATCTCGCGATGACTCCGGAAACTGGTTCCGCTCCTACGGCAATGAGAATTGGGAATTCGACGAACAAGGACTGATGCTTGCGAGACACGCTAGCATCAACGATCTTCCCATCAAGGAATCGGACCGCAAATACCATTGGCCGCTAGGGCGTCGCCCTGATGACCATCCAGAACTGAGCCATTTCGGCTTCTGACCGGCCGGGTCCTGGGCCACGAAGAGGGACAACGGCAAACGCCGTCAGGCGCGCTGGCATCACCAAGACCTTCGACGGTGATCTGGTCCCAGACTGACCCGACGTCGCTTCGGCTCGCCCGGTAGCCCGAGAACCCTTCACCGGTAGTCTTTCGTCCATGCCGCCCGCGCGTACCGACACCACCCGGGAACGGGTCGTCGAGGCCGCCGACACCTGCTTCTCGCGCTACGGCGTCGCCAAGACCACGGTCGAGGACATCGCTGCGGCGGCCGGGCTTTCCCGGGCGACCGTCTACCGGGCGTTCACCGGCGGGCGCGACGAGCTGATCCTCGCGGTGGTCCTGCGTGACCTGGCCCTTTTCCTCGACCGGCTGGCGGAGCGGCTGGCCGGCCAGACCTCGGTGTCGGACGGGATCGTCGAAGGCGTGCTGGACGCCGTCTCCTTCGTACGGAGCGAGCCGCAGATGGCCCAGTTCCTCGTCCCCGAGGCCGCAGGGCACACGCAGGCGGTCGTGGCAGGGGCGGCCGAGCGGGTGCTGGAACTCTGCTGCGACTACGTACGTCCTTACTTCGACCTGGCTCGGCGAGAGCGACTGGTGCGGGACGACGTCGAAGTCGAGGGTGCCATGGAGTTCCTGTTCCGGATCATCTCCTCGATGACCGTGATGCCCCTGCACCGCGACGACGAGGCGACCCGGCGGTTCGTCCGCACCTACATCGTGCCCGCCTTGGTGGCCTGATCGGATACCGTCACATTCGGGCAAGACCAGGCGGAACGTGGAAGGACACGAATGGGCACGGTGTACAGGATCCGGGATGACCGATCGGCGGTCCGGCCCAGCCCGGTGTTCCTCGCGGTCCTGGGAGCGTTCGTCCTGTTCGGCCTGATGGCCTGGCGGTACGGCCCCATCCCGGTCATGCAGCTGGAGAAGTTCGCGCCGGCGCGGCTCGCGGTGTTCGGATTCGTGCTGGCCGGCTGGATCGTCTCGCTGTGCCTTCACGAGTTCGGGCACGCCTACCTGGCCTACCGTGCAGGCGATCACGGTGTGGCGGCCAAGGGCTATCTGACGCTCAATCCACTGAAGTACGGCGATCCCATCCTCAGCTTCGCCATGCCGGTGCTGTTCGTCCTGCTTGGCGGGATAGGTCTGCCGGGTGGTGCCGTTTGGATCGACCGGGGGGCCATCCAGGGCCGGCTCCGACACAGCCTGATCTCCGCCGCCGGGCCGATCGCCAACCTGATCTTGGCGGTCCTGCTGGCCGTCACGGTCTCGAACCTCAAGGGCGACGACCACAGTTACTTCTGGTCTGCGCTGGCCTATCTCACCTTCCTTCAAGTGACCGCGGCCCTGCTCAACCTGCTGCCGATCCCAGGCCTGGACGGGTTCGGCATCATCGAGCCGTACCTGCCCCGCAAGTGGGTCCAGCAGGCCAACGAGATCGGCGGCTACGCCTTCTTCGGACTGATCGCACTGCTCTGGATCCCAGCGGTCAACAAGGTGTTCTTCAACACCATCTTCCACATCACCGATCTGCTGCGTATCGACCACTACGCCATCGCCAACGGCGACTTCATCTTCCGCTTCTGGAGCTGAACCCGCATCCTGCACCCACGCGGATCCTCGCTCTGACCAGAATTCTCCTTGTATTGGCGACGAGCGCTACCGGATAAGCGACGGTTCCTGACTCGCCGCTCGGCCCCTCACACCTGTTCGCGCAGCGCGCGGATGGCGGTCAGGACCTCCTCGCGGTTGTCGGCGGCCTTGATCCAGGCCGGCAGTCGCTCGACCAGGCTGCCCGAGCCGGTGTGCGGGTTACGCTCGCGCAGGCGCGCCGCCACGTATCGCTCCAACAGCTCCAGATGGGCCGCGTTGTAGGCCCACAGCGCCCGCCCGCCACAGCATCGGCGTTGCAGCCACAGCGGCAACCCAAAATACGGATCGTCCGGCCCGGTCAGATGCGGGACGGCCAGTGGGGCACCGCCGGCGAAGTAGACATCACCGTCACCGCGTCGGGCAGGACGCGGCGACCAGTCGTCGGTGTGCCCGCAGCCTGGGCAGCTCAGCCGATGCGGTGCCATCAAGCAACTCACAGCGTACCGGTGGCCTGCGCGATGGTCGGGATGGACGACCACCACCGCCCGGCCGTCGCAGCGCGGGCAGCGCACGAGGATCTCCTGGGCGAACCGCCACAGCCGCGACGCCGGATCCCGGAAACGACTGCCGTCCTCCTCCGTCACCTCGCTCATGCTTCATGATCGCAGCCTCGGGCGGCCTGGGGAGCGCTGCACTAGGTCGCGGTCTCGACGCCGCAGGGTTACCGAGTCACCTGTTTGACAGGTCATCTAGGTAGGAGCATATTGTGCTAGGTATCTAGATGAATGGAGTCTCGAATGATCGAGTTCCACTTGGACGCCCGCTCGGGTGTCTCGCCGTATCTGCAGTTGGTCCGTCAGGTGCGGCACGCGCTGCGGCTGGGCCTGCTGCGGGAGGGTGATCAGCTTCCGACGGTCAAGGAGGTGGTGGCGCACCTGGCGATCAACCCGAACACGGTGCTCAAGGCCTACCGGGAGCTCGAACACGAGGGCCTGGCGGCTCCCCGTCCGGGGGTGGGGACGTTCGTGACGCGGACGCTGACCGATGCCTCGCTCGCCGCGCACGGGCCGCTGCGTCAGGATCTGCGGCGCTGGCTGGCCAAGGCCCGCCGGGCCGGCCTCGACGAGGAGAGCATCGAGGCCCTGTTCATGACCACCTTTCGGACCGCCGCTCAGGAGGACATAGCATGACCGCCGTCTTGCAGGCCCGGGGACTGGGCAAGAGGTACGGGCGGCGCTGGGCGCTGTCGGAATGCACCCTGGACATCCCGGCCGGGCACGTCGTCGGCCTGGTCGGCCCCAACGGGGCCGGGAAGACCACCTTGCTGAACTTGGCCGGTGGCCTGCTGCAGCCGACCTCAGGCAGCATCGAGGTGCTCGGCGGCCGTCCCGGGGCCAGCCCGGCGCAGCTGGGCAAGGTCGGTTTCGTCGCCCAGGACACCCCCACCTACGCCGCGTTGAGCGTCGCCGAGCATCTGCGGCTGGGTGCCCGGCTCAACCCCGGCTGGGACGCCGCCCTGGCAGAGGAGCGGATCGAGCGGGTCGGCCTGGACCCCTCCCGGCGGGCCGGGAAGCTCTCAGGTGGTCAGCGCGCCCAGCTCGCCCTCACCCTGGGCATCGCCAAACGGCCCGAGCTGCTGATCCTGGATGAGCCGGTCGCCGCGCTCGATCCGCTCGCCCGCCGCGAATTCCTGCAGGGCCTGATGGAGGCCGCCGCCGAGCACGAGCTCAGCGTGGTGCTGTCCTCCCACCTGGTGGCCGATCTGGAACGGGTCTGCGACTACCTCATCGTGCTGGTCGACTCCCGCGTCCAGGTCGCGGGAGAGGTCGAGGAGTTGCTGGCCACCCACTACCTGCTCACCGGGCCCCGCCGCGACCCCGCCACCCTCCCCGCAGATCAGCACGTCATCTCCGCCAGCCACACCGACCGCCAGAGCACTCTGCTGATCCGCACCGACACCCCGATCCACGACCCCGCCTGGACCATCGGCCAGCTCAGCCTGGAAGACCTCGTCCTGGCCTACATGAGCCGACCCGCCGACACCGGCCGCAACGACCGTCCTGTACTGGAGGTACACCGATGATCTGGCTGACCTGGCGCCAGTTCCGCACCCAGGCCGCGGTGGTGTTCGCCGCCCTGGCCGCCCTCGCCGCCGTCCTGGCCCTCACCGGCCCGAGCCTGGCCCACGACTACGCCACCGGGATCGCCGCCTGCACCCCCCACGGCGGCTGCTCGACATTCACCGAGCAGTTCTTCAACGACCACCAGACCCTCTACTTCGCCCTCGTCGCCGTCGTGATGTTCGTGCCGGCCCTCATCGGGCTGTTCTGGGGGGCACCCCTGATCACCCGCGAACTCGAAGCCGGCACGCACCGGCTGGTGTGGAACCAGAGCATCACCCGCACCCGCTGGCTCGCGGTCAAACTCGCCCTCACCGGCCTGGCCGCCATGGCCGCCGCCGGGCTGGGCAGCCTCGCGGTGACCTGGTGGTCCAGTCCCATCGACAAGGCCGGCTTCAGCCGGTTCCCACGGCTATCGCCCCTGCTGTTCGACGCACGCGGCATCGCCCCCATCGGCTACGCCGCCTTCGCCTTCGCCCTCGGCGTCACCATCGGAATGCTCATCCGCCGCACCCTCCCCGCCATGGCCATCACCCTCACCGCCTTCGCCGTCATCCAGATCGCCATGCCCCTCCTGATCCGGCCCCACCTCATCGCACCCGTCCGCCTCACCACCGCGATCACCGCCACCAACCTCAACAGTTTTCTTATACAGAGCCACAACAACCCTCCAGTGCACGTGACCGTGCGGGTGCCCGACCCTGGCGCCTGGGTGCTCTCCAACCAGACCATCAACGCGGCCGGCCATGTGGTCAGCGGCGTGGCCGTATCCCTGGACACAGGGCCCTGCGCGCTGGCGGCACCGCCCCTGCCGCCCTTCTCCCCGGCCTGCTTCGCCGAGATCAGCCAGCTCGGCTACCGGCAACAGGTGGCCTACCAGCCCACCAGCCGCTTCTGGGCCTTCCAGTGGTACGAGACGGCGATCTTCATCACCCTCGCCCTCGGCCTCGCCGGGTTCTGCTTCTGGTGGATCCGCCGCCGCCTGACCTGACAGGACCTCAGGGCCCGGCCGCACGACGACAGACACCCGCATGAGTGTCGTGCAGCCGGGCCAGGTTGTGATCGATGAACCAGCCGAGGTGTCCTAGAAGGGAACCACGCATGTATTGACCCACGAGCCGCCGGGAGGCGGCCGCGGGTCGCCGAACGGTCCGATCTGCCCTGTCCACCGATCGGTGGACAGAGGGGTAACCGGGCGATTGATCGCTTAAGGGGCGAAGCGGCCAGAGACTGCAGTCATGACCGCTGTTCATGTAAGAGATCTCCGTAAACACTACGGTGGCAATCCCGCCGTCGGCGGTGTCGAGTTCGACATCGCCGCAGGTGAGGTGTTCGCACTGCTCGGACCCAACGGCGCTGGGAAGAGCACGACCGTCGAGATCCTCGAAGGCCACCGCAGCCGAGACAGCGGTGAGGTGTCGGTGCTCGGCGCGGATCCCGGCGAAGCGACGAGAGAGTGGCGCAGTCGCATCGGCATCGTGCTGCAGACCTCCAACGAGGCGCCAGAGCTGACCGTGCGCGAGATGGTCCGGCACTTCTCTGGCTACTACCCCTCCCCCCGCGACGCGGACCAGGTGATCGAGGCGGTCGGGCTGTCAGAGAAGGCCGACGCGAAACTCGCGCAGCTCTCCGGCGGCCAGCGGCGCAGGGTCGACGTGGCACTCGGCATCATCGGCAATCCGGAGCTGATCTTCCTGGACGAGCCGACCACCGGTTTCGACCCCGAGGCGCGGCGCCAGTTCTGGAAACTGATCGAGGGCCTTGCCGACGGGGGCACGACCATTCTGCTGACCACGCACTATCTGGACGAGGCCGAGGCGCTGGCCGACCGGGTCGGGGTGATCGCACGGGGCAAGGTTCTGGAGATCAACACCCCCCAGAAGCTGGGCGGGCGCTCCACCGCGACAGCCAGGGTCAGCTGGGCCGAGCCAGGCGACGGCCACAAGAGCCTGGAGACCGCCACCCCCACACAAGTGGTGGCGGAACTGAGCCAGCGGTTCGGCGGCGAGGTGCCTGAGTTGGCCGTCACCCGTCCCTCACTCGAAGACGTCTATCTGAGCATGATCGGAGATGGGTCATGACCGCCCCAGCAGAGACCGTCGCGAAAGCTCTTCCGTCCGCGTTGGGCATCGGGCTGTCCCGCGGCGCCCTGGAGCTCAAGAGTTTCTTCCGCGAACGGCAGTCCGTGGTCTTCACGTTCGCGATGCCGGTGATGCTTCTGCTCATCTTCGGCACCGTGTTCAAGGGTGAGGTCGGCACGACCGGCGTCGACTTCCGGCAGTACTTCGCCGCCGGGATCATCGCCAGCGGCATCGTGTCGACCACGTTCGTCAGCCTCGGCATCGGCATCGCCATCGAGCGCGACGACGGCACGCTCAAACGGCTCTACGGCACGCCCATGCCCCGTTCGGCGTACTTCCTCGGCAAGTCGATCGCGGCATTCGTGCTCGCCCTGCTGGAGGTGGTGGTGCTGTTCGCACTCGGCAGTGTGCTCTTCGGGCTGAAGCTGCCGTCCTCCCCAGAACGCTGGTTCACGTTCGGCTGGGTGATCCTGCTCGGGGCCGTGGCCTGCACCCTGCTCGGCATCGCCATCAGCAGCGTGCCGAGGTCCGGTCGGAGTGCCGCCGCGGTGCTCCAGTTGCCGTACCTGGCTCTGCAGTTCATCTCCGGGGTCTTCTTCACCTTCGGTGACCTGCCGAAGGGCGTCCAGCAGGTCGCCGCGCTCTTCCCGCTGAAGTGGATGTGCCAAGGGTTGCGGTCTGCGCTGCTACCCGATTCACTACTGGCTCAGGAGCCCGCCCATGCCTGGGAACACGGGCGGATCGCCCTTGTCCTGATCGGCTGGTGCATTGCGGGGCTGGTGCTGTGCCTGACGACCTTCCGCTGGAAGAAGCGCAGCGACGGATGACCGATCATGCGTGGCAGCGCAGGAGCAGGCTGTGGGACCTCTACTTCGGGATGGTCCTCGCCGCCACGCTGGTCATCGTCCAGCTGGAGGACCCTTCGACGGCGCATCAGCGGCTGATCGCCACCGCCTGCCTCCTGGCGACGGGACCGTGGTACGTCCTCGTCGGCCGGCCGGCATTGGGCCAACCGGACAACAGCCCGCGCGGCACGCTCTACGTTCTCGGCCTGATCCCCATGGTCGGCATCGCACAGGCGAACATGGGCAGCAGCTCGCTCATGCTCTTCACCCTCACTGCCCAGTGCTTCATGCTGCTGTCGGTGCGCCGCGCGATGTTCGCCGCGCTCGGGCTCAACCTCGTCCCGCTGTTCTCCATCGTCGTGGGCCCGCTCAGCGGGCGCCCTAAGGCGATCGCGGTCGCGGTCCTGGTCGTACTGATCGGCATGGCGTTCGCCGGGGTCTTCGGTGTCTGGATCGACCAGATCATCAAGCAGAGCCGGGACCGCGCCGACCTGATCGACGCGCTGAACACGACCCGGGCGGAGCTGGCCGAGTCCCATCGCCGCGAGGGGATGCTGGCCGAGCGGCAGCGGCTGGCCGGCGAGATCCACGACACGCTCGCCCAAGGCTTCACCAGCATCCTCATGCTGCTCCAGTCCGCCGAACCGCATGTGACGGAAGAAGCGGTCCGGCGGCCGTTGGAGCTGGCCACCCGTACCGCCCGGGAGAACCTCGCCGAGGCCCGCGCCCTGGTCGCCGCGCTCCCCCCGGCCGCGCTCGACAGCGCGCCACTGGCTGACGCCTTGCAGCGGGCGGCCGCACAGCTCGGCGAGGAGCTGGACGTTCTGGTGTCGTACGAGACCCACGGCGAGTTCCGGGCGCTCGCAGCGGCGACCGAGGTGGTGCTGCTGCGTGCGGCCCAGGAGGCCCTTGCGAACGTCCGCAAACACGCCGCGGCGCGCTCGGCGAGCGTACGTCTCGAGTACCACACCGAAGCCGTACGGCTCGAAGTGCGCGACGATGGGGTCGGCTTCGAACCCGGCACCTCGAAGGACGGCCACTTCGGGCTGCGTGGCATGCGCGAGCGGGTCACCCAGGCCGGTGGCCGGCTCACCGTGGACAGCGCCCCCGGCGAAGGAACCGGCCTGACCGTCGAGCTTCCCATCGCCTCCACCGTGACCATGCGATCAATCGCATGATCAAGGTGCTGCTCGTGGACGACCATCCGGTCGTACGGGAGGGATTGCGGGGCATGCTGTCCGGCGAAGACGATCTCCACGTCGTGGCCGAGGCGAGCGGTGCTGCGGAGGCCGTGGCCGCCGTACGAAAACATCACCCGGACGTCGTGCTCATGGACCTGCGAATGCCCGGGGCCGACGGGGTCGAGGCAACGGCCCGGGTGCTGGCACAACGGCCGCAGACCAAGGTCGTGGTGCTGACCACCTACGAGACCGACTCCGACATTCTGCGGGCCGTGGAGGCTGGAGCGGCGGGCTACCTGCTGAAGGACGCCTCGCGGCAGGACCTGGCCCAGGCGATCCGGGCGGCGGCGCGCGGCGAGACCGTACTGGCACCGTCCGTGGCGGCCAAGCTCGTGTCCCGGATGAGGGCTCCAGTCGATCTGTCGCCACGTGAGATCGAGGTCCTCCGGCTGGTCGCGCGCGGCCACACCAACGCCGAGATCGGCCGGGAGCTGTTCATCAGCGAGGCCACCGTCAAGACCCATCTGCTGCGAACCTTTGGCAAGCTCGGCGTCTCCGACCGTACGGCCGCGGTGACCTCGGCGCTGGAACGCGGAATCCTGCCTTCGCCATGACCAGTAAGTGATCGTTTATTGCCTGCCGATGGGCGAGTGATTTACTGTTCGGTGAATCGAACCGAATTCCATGCAGGCTGCCCCGGGGAGGGTCCCAGATGTCCGTGACAACGGAGGCCGGGAGCACGACGTTCGAATCGCTCAACCCGGCCACGGGTGAGGTCGTCGCCGAGCACCCCATCCACGATGAGAAGGCCGTCGACGAGGCCGTCGAGCGCGCCCGTGAGGCCGCGGTGTGGTGGGCGGCGCTGGGCTGGAAGGCGCGGCGGCTACGGCTGCTGAACTTCAAGGGGGCCCTCACCCGCAGTCTCAACCGGATGGCCGAACTGGTCCACGAGGAGACCGGCAAGCCGATCCAGGACGCGCAGCTCGAGACCATCATGGCGATCACTCATCTGGACTGGGCCGCCAAGAACGCGCAGAAGGTGCTCGGCCCGCGCTCTGTCTTCCCCGGCGTGATGAACATCAATCAGAAGGCCGTGCTGGAGTACCGCTCGCTGGGCGTGGTGGGCGTCATCGGGCCGTGGAACTACCCGGTGTTCACGCCGATGGGCTCGATCGCGTACGCCCTCGCGGCCGGCAACGCCGTCGTGTTCAAGCCCTCGGAGTTCACCCCCGGCGTGGGCGCGCTGCTCGCCGAGATCTTCGCCGACGTGGTCCCGGAGAAGCCCGTCTTCCAGGTCATCACGGGTCTGGGCGCGACCGGTGCGGCACTCGCCCGCAGCAGCGGCGTCGACAAGATCGCATTCACCGGCTCCGGCCCGACCGCCAAGAAGGTCATGGCTGCCTGCGCGGAGAACCTCACCCCGATCGTGGCCGAGTGCGGCGGCAAGGACGCATGCCTGGTCGACGAGGGCGCCGACCTGGACACGGCGGCCAAGGCCGCCGTCTGGGGCGCCATGTCGAACGCCGGCCAGACCTGCATCGGCGTCGAGCGGGTCTATGTCGTCGAAAAGGTCTACGACTCCTTCGTCTCGAAACTGACGGAGGCCGCCAAGGACCTTCGGGCCGGTGACGACAGCGGGGCCGCGTATGGCCCGATCACGATGCCCGGCCAGCTCGACATCATCGAGCGGCACATCCAAGACGCGCTGGCCAAGGGCGGCAAGGCGGTCGTGGGCGGCGCCGACTCGGTGCGCCGGCCCTATGTCGAGCCAGTCGTGCTCACCGACGTGCCGGACGACTCGTCGGCGGTCTGCGAGGAGACCTTCGGCCCGACCATCACCGTGCACAAGGTGAAGGACCTCGAGGAGGGTCTGGAGAAGGCCAACAAGACCACCTACGGGCTGGCCGGGTCGATCTTCTCCGGCAACAAGTCCCACGCGATGGACGTCGCCCGCCGGATGCGCAGCGGCATGACCTCGATCAACGCGGTTCTGGCGTTCGCCGCCGTACCTGCACTGCCGTTCGGCGGGGTCGGGGAGTCCGGCTTCGGCCGGATCCACGGCGCCGATGGGCTGCGGGAGTTCGCCCGGCCCAAGGCCATCACCAGCCAGCGGTTCGCGCCGCCGATGGAACTGCTGTCCTTCGACCGCACCGACAAGACCATGCAGCGCATCCTGCAGGTGGTCACCATGCTGCACGGCAAACACCACAAGCGCTGACTGACCTAGGGCTGCTGAGTCCACCCCGAACTGAGTACTTACCGGCAGGCCTAAGGCGGGAGTCCATGGCCGAAGGTAGGGCGTCGTGCCGATGTGGGGTGGGGCACCTTAGAACGAAGCTCGATGGTGCGAGGCCGGAGCAGAACGGTCTCACCGATCGAGGAGCCCTCCATGTACCACCCCGACATCATGTACTCGATCGTGCGGCAGCAGGTCGACACACTTCACGCCCAAGCCGCGTCCGACCGCCTGGCCGCCAAAGCCGCCCGCGCGGCCAAGGCTCGTCAGGCCGGTGAGAGCGCAGGTTCGCCATGTCCATCAGAAACTCCGCTGGCCCGCGGCCGGTGGTTCCGGCGGCTCAGCGCACGTACGTGACGCAGACGCTCAGCCCAGGACGGCGGGATCGAGGGGCTTGTGGCCGCGAATGAGGTCGGCCGCCCGTTCTGCGAGCATGATGGTCGGGGCGTTGGTGTCGCCGCGCGGGACTTCGGGCAGCACGGACGCGTCGACCACCCGCAGGCCCCCGACGCCGCGTACCCGCAGTTCCGGGTCGCACACCGCAGTCTCGGCGCCACCCATCGCACAGGTGCTGGTCGGGTGGTAGGCAGCCCCGGAGTTGGCCCGGATCCATTCACGGAGCTCGGCGTCGCCGGTCAGTTGTTCCCCCGGCGCCGACTCCCCCGCGATCAGCCGGGCCAGCGGCTGCTGGGCCGCGATCTCCCGGCTCTGCCGGACCCCGTGTACGAACAGGTCGACGTCCGCCCGCTCGGAGAGATATGCGGGGTCCATGACCGGCTTCCAGCGGGGATCCGCCGAGCGCAGCGTGACCCTTCCCCGGCTCGCCATGACCAGCGGAGTGATCAGCACGGACACCGTCCGAATGGTCGGTTGACCCAGTCCCTGCCGGACGAAGGGCGCCGCCACCACGTGATATTGCAGGTCCGGGGCCGGGAGCCCATCCCGGCTGCGGACGAACCCGCCACCCTCGGCGAGGTTGGAGGACAGCGGCCCGCGGCCAAGGGTCTGCCACAGCGCGACGTTGGCACGCGTCATCCCCTCCCAGAGGCCCTTGGTCCCCGGCGTATGCCACATCATCGCCAGATTGGGATGGTCCTGCAGCCCCTCACCCACCGGCGCGTCGACCAGGACGTCGATCCCGTGCTCGCGAAGATGATCGGCCGGTCCGATGCCGGAGAGCATGAGCAGTTGGGGGCTGTTGATGGCGCCGCCGGACAGGATCACCTCCCGTTCGGCCCTCGCCGTCCGTTCGGCGCCGTTGTGGCGATAACGCACGCCAGCCGCACGGCCACTTTCGACGACCACCTTGGTGACGAGGGCATCGGTGCGCACCGTGAGATTGCCGGGCCGATGGTGCTCATCCCGCCCCGCGGAGCCCCTTTGCTCATCCCGCCCCGCCGAGCCCCGGAGGGCAGGTCGCAGGTAGGCGTCGGCGGCGGACCAGCGGCGGCCTCGCCGCTGGGTGACCTGGTAGAAGCCGACCCCGTCCTGGATCGAGCCGTTGAAGTCATGGTTGGCCGCCAGGCCGGTGGTGCGGGCCGCCTCCACCCAGGCGCGGACCAGCGGATGCTTGTAGCGCAGGTCCTCGACCCGCAGCGGCCCACCTGACCCGTGGAAGACAGACTCCCCGCGCTGCTGGTCCTCGGCCTTCTTGAAATAGGGCAGTACGTCGGCGTAGCCCCAGCCCTCGCAGCCATGGACGTCCCGCCAGGTGTCGAAGTCGTACGGATTGCAGCGGATGTAGATCATCGCATTGGTCGACGAACTGCCACCGAGCGTCTTACCCTGCGCCCAGTAGACCCTCCGGCCGTGCGCGTGCTCCTGCGGAGTCGTCTCGAAGCCCCAGTCATAGCGGCTCTTGAACAGGCCGGTGAACCCGACCGGCATGCGGATCTCCAGCGCGTCGTCCGGCGGCCCCGCCTCGAGCAGCAGCACCCGTACATCCGGGTCCTCGGACAGCCTGGCGGCGAGCACACAACCCGCGCTCCCCGCCCCGACGATCACATAGTCGTACGCAGTGTCCACCGTCCTGAGACTATCCAGAGCGGCACTTATCGGAACACCGGGATAGCCCGCAGCGAACCGCCCGATTCATCACAGCAGAGATCGCCGTCGTCCAGATGGATGTCACCTCCCGGACACCCCGCTACCGACGGTAGTGGCCGCGCCGTTTACCCTGACCATGCGAAGATCTCCGAATGCGCGATACGCGAACCTATCGGGGCATGTCACCGCAGGAGCGGGTGGGTGACCGGCGGGAACGACTACTGACCTCCGCCCTGCAGCGGTTCGGTACCCAGGGTTATCCGGCCACCACGATCGACACTCTCTGCGCCGACGCCAAGGTCTCCACTCGCGCGTTCTACGAGTGCTTCACCGGCCGCGAGGCGCTCCTGTCCGCGCTCTTCGAGCAGATCATGGCCGAGGCGATGGCAGCGGTACGAACCGCCCTCGCCAGCGCGGCCGACCCGACCGACGAGCAGGTCGGTGCCGACATCCTCGTCAGTGCCGGGCTGGCCGCCTACATCGGCTATATGACCGCCGACGAGCGGCGCGCCCGCGTCGCCCATGCCGAGGTCCGGCGGGCGGGAGACCCGCTGCATCCGTCCCGGCGCCGTTCCGTGCACGAGTTCGCCGACCTGGTGGCGGATCTGGCCCAGGGCCGGACGGGGCTGGACGACGTCGATATGCACCGCGTCGCCATCGGCCTGATCGGGGCCATCCAGGAACTCGTCATAGACTGGATCGGCAGCGAACCCCGCCCGTCGGCTTCCGTGGTGCTCACCAGCGCCGAGCACATCTTCCTCTCCGCCCTCTCCAAATAGGGTGGTGGCATGGCGAAGAATCGTGACGAGAACCCGGTCGTGCTGTCCCAGATCTACACCCGGACCGGCGACGATGGCACGACCGCGCTGGGGGATGCGAGCCGTACCAGTAAGACCGATCCTCGGCTCGCGGCCTACGCCGACGTGGAAGAGGCCAACGCGGCGGTCGGTCTGGCCCTCACCCTGGGCGGCCTGCGGCAGGACGTGAATGTGGTGCTCGGCCGGGTGCAGAACGAGCTGTTCGACGTCGGCGCGGACCTGTGCGCACCGGTGGTCGAGAATCCTGAGTGGCCTCCGCTGCGAATCGACGCACCGTACATCACCCGGCTCGAAGCGGACTGCGACCTCTTCAACGCCGACCTCCAACCGCTGCGCAGTTTCATTCTGCCCGGTGGCACGCCAGGGGCAGCCTTGCTCCATGTCGCGCGCACGGTCGTTCGGCGATCCGAGCGCACGATCTGGCAGGCCATCGAGACTCATGGGCAGGGCATCAATCCCCTCACCGCGCAATACCTCAACCGGCTGTCGGACCTGCTCTTCATCCTGTGCCGGGTCGCCAACGAAGGTCACGGCGACGTCCTCTGGAAGCCCGGCGGCGACCGCTGAGGCGCCACGGCGACCGGGTGGGTGGGGATAGCCCCACCATGAAGAGGCTGGTGAGCCTGCTGGTCGCCATTTCCCTGATCGCGAATCCTGGAGGAGTACACGGCGTACTGACGCAGTAAGGGGAGATCCGTGAAGAGCCTGGCAGGTGCGGTCCTGGTGACCGGAGCGGCGGTAGCGGCACTGACCGGGTGCGGCATGAGTTTCACATCAACGACGTACCACGCTGACAACACCTACGACGTCCCCGGTCAGGTCGGGAAGCTGAAGATGAAACTCGACTCCGACAATGTGGAGATCGTCGGAAGCGATGTCGCGAAGATCAGTGTGCATGAGCTGCTTTCCTACAGCAAGAACCGCAAGCCCACGCCGCGCCACACGGTGGAGGGCGGCACGCTGACGCTCGGCTACGAGTGCCCTGGCGGGATCACGATCGGAATCAACAACTGCAGCGTCGGCTACAAGGTGCAGGTGCCCCGGGGCACCTCGGTGGAGGTCGCCGACAGCTCCGGGACGATCACGCTGGTCGGTATCGGCGGCACCGTCGATGCCAGCGCCTCTTCCGGCAACATCATCGGCACCGACCTGCGCGGCGCCCAGGTGACTCTGAACGCGGACTCCGGGCAGATCCGGCTGAAGGATGTGGTCGGCTCTCTGCAGGCCAAGGCCTCGTCGGGTGACATCGACGGCGAGGGCCTGCGCGGCGGCAAGGTCAGCGCGGAGGCCGACTCCGGACATGTGAGCCTGAAGTTCGCCGCCGTGCCGGCCAATGTGGATGTGAAGGCCTCGTCGGGCGACATCCGGCTCTGGCTGCCGGGCCGGCAGAGCTACGCGGTGGACGCGACCGCGGACTCCGGCGCCAAGGACGTCGGTGTCTCCACCGACCCGGGATCCCCGCACAAGGTCAAGGCAACCGCCGACTCCGGAAACGTCACGATCACCCCGACACCCTGACCCATCCGTGATCACGAAGTGCTGATGTCCACCGGGAAGCCCGGGGGGGCGGCTTCGAGCCAGGCCAGAAAGCCCGTCAGCGCGGCGGCGCCCATCGCGAGTTCCACGATGAGGTCGCCGTCACGGACTTCGATGATCCCCGCGTCCGGGACCAACGCGGGGGCCTCGGTGTCCTCGGGGCGCCGACGGTTGGAGACGATGAGACCCCGGCGGTGGATCACCTGCCGGGGTCTTGATCGAAAACCGAACACACGATGCCAGTGCAGCTCGTCGCCCTTGTAACGGCCGATGCCGAGCCGCCATACGCCCGGGTCGCCGTTCTTCGGGAAGGTCCGCAGGCTACATTCCACGGTGCCGCCGCCACGCTCGAACAGCCACCGCCGTACGGATATGACGACGAAGACCAGCACAGCCGCAAGAAAGACCGCGGCGAGCACCCCGCCGATGTCCAGTGCCAGGTGCTCGCCCAAATCCGTCCAGGCCTCTGCTAAGCCTCTACGCCAGCCGCGCGCAGGCGCGCCCTGGCGCGCCGCTCGGCCACCGCCGCGTCGTCGCCGTCGCTGGACAGCGCCTGGCTCAGCGCCTCCTGAGCTTCCGCGACATTGACGTCCGAGCCCAGCTCGGCATGCTCCGCGAGGACCGACACTTCGTCGCCTGCCACGGAGAAGAACCCGCTGCCGACCACCGCCGAGACCCAGTCCCCGTCGTCGGCCGGCTTGATGCGTACGACACTGCCATCAACGAGGACGCCGAGCACCGGGGCGTGACCGGGCAGGACACCCATCGATCCCACAATGGTCTGAGCGATCACATGATCCGCCTCGCCCGCCCAGACCTCACGTTCTGGTGAGACGAGCCCGACCTTCAGCTTTGCCACTCACTACCTCCGACCCCCCAGCGGGGCCTACCCCGCCGCTGGCGTCCTACGAATGGAACCGATCCGGTGGGCCGCGATGTGCGGCCCACCGGATCAGACTCACTTCTCGAGTTCCTTGGCCTTCTTCTCGACGTCGTCGATGCCACCGCACATGAAGAACGCCTGCTCAGGGATGTGGTCGTACTTGCCCTCACAGAGCGCCTTGAACGAGGCGATCGTCTCCTCCTTGGAGACCGTGACACCGGGCTGACCGGTGAAGGCCTCGGCCACGTACATCGGGTGCGACAGGAAACGCTCGATGCGCCGCGCCCGGTTGACCGTGACCTTGTCCTCCTCGGAGAGCTCGTCGATACCGAGGATGGCGATGATGTCCTGCAGCT
>JAOPYO010000113.1 GCA_025964575.1 Actinomycetes bacterium | reverse complement strand
CGCCCTTACGGGCCAGCTCGACGGCACTCTGCCTGAACTCGATCGGGTGAGGTGCAGGCACGAAGCACATCCTTCACAGCTGACCCTGGGTCAACTCAGGTGACGTGGCCGTGCTCCGGGGGGAAGCTCAAAGTCAGGATCGGACCGAACGGTCACCCGATCAGAAACCAACCAGAACTCTCGAGCCAGCAGAAGCAAGTAGTGGAACACTACAAAGCAAAGATCAGGACAGCCGTCAAGAAGCTCGATAGAAGAAATCTGGCGGCACAGAAGGCCGAGAAAGAGCGACGCGAGGCCGCCGCCAACAAGAAAACGTGTGACACGTGATGGGACAATGACACTACGCACCGATCTGACCGCATTGCTCGCGGACGCCGGCCTCATCGACGTGGACGTCGACGAGGCCGTCGCGGACGAGCACGTGCGATCTTCCGCATATCGACGCATAATTTCGGTGGCAGCCGCCTCGCAAAACCGCGATGGTGACCGCGCGATCGTGGTCACGATCCTGCGCGACCCTGAAGAATTGACGTCCAAGGGGGCGGTTGTGGCCTTCGTGGACGAGATCGCGATGAAGGCGACCGATTCGGCCGCTTTCCAGCAATGGGCCGCTGAACTCCTGCCAGAGATAGACCGGCTCAAGACCGAGGGGCACCGCGAGTTCATCCGCCAACGTGTCCGCGACTGCCTGTTCTACCTGTCCATCAAGGAGGGTCAGGTGCCGACGTCGGCCGAGCTGGCGGGCGTCACGCACTGGATGCAGCGCCTCCTTGCCGACGAGTCGACGTCGCTGCCGGTCCTCACCCTGCTCGTCGAGCACGGCAACACCAGGAAGATCCGAAACGTCGCGAAGAACCGAGCCGGAAGCCGCGAGCTGAGAACGAACTGAGCCGGAAGTGGCGGCTGGCATCTGCACCGGCTGCCCCATCGACGTTCAGTTGCCGGCGTCGCGTACTCGCCGCCGCACGGAGCGGCTCACCCGGCCTGGGACACCACGACGAGTCCGGTGCCCTCGCGCTCTCGAAGCGGTTGATCTTGAACGGCTTGGGAGGTAAGGCTCGAGCCGCACCTCCTCCTCCTCTGCACGCTCGCGTTGGTCGACGGCTGGCTTGGCGGACGATGTTTGCACGGGAGCAGGTCTTCGAAAACGTCCCGAGGCACCTGACCGGCAGGCTGATCCTGAAGAGCACTGCATGTGATCTGGCCAGCATCCCGCAGACGGGGTGCTGGCCAGATCGCTGCTTCGTTACTTTGTGTTATGAGGCACCCTATGTGGGCACTTCAGGTGTCCGAATGAGACTAGAAGATCAACAAGGCCGGTACCCGTCGGGTACCGGCCTCACGTTGTGCCTGGTCAGGCTGGCGGAGGATACGAGATTCGAACTCGTGAGGGCTTGCACCCAACACGCTTTCCAAGCGTGCGCCCTAGGCCACTAGGCGAATCCTCCGTCGAAGAGCTTACTGGGTCCGGGGCAGTGGGCGGACATCAATAACGGCCGAGGGCTGGATCGGTCCGTAGATGTGGGGGAAGAACTCGTCACCGGCGGGTTCGAGCCGTACCGGTGCGTCAAGCAGGCCAGGGTCGATGACCAGCAGCACGAGCTCGTCCTGGACGTCGGCGTAGTACCTGCTCAACACCCCCTCGACCTGGGCCATGGTCGCGGAGCAATGGATGAATCCCTCCTGCTCCAGGGTCAGGTCGCGGGTCGACATGGTGTACGGAACCCCGGTGTCGCGGGCCGTCTCCCAGACCTGTCGTTGGGCGATGTGGAAGATCTGAGACATGCTCCTGAGGGTACGGGGAGAAGCGGCCGAAACCGGGGTTCGGATGCCATAGACTCGGCGCAGACCCCTCGCATTGCGTCATCTTGTGAACCTCCCCAGGGCCGGAAGGCAGCAAGGATAAGCAGGCTCTGACGGGTGTGCGGGGGGTCCCCTGTATTTAGGGGACGCTAGATCTGACGAGGACGGACGCTCAATGAGTCTGGCTCTGTACCGCAAGTACCGGCCAGCGACGTTCGCCGAGCTCAAGGGGCAGGAGCACGTTGCCGAGCCCTTGCAGCAGGCGTTGCGCAACGGCCGGATCAATCATGCGTATCTCTTCAGCGGCCCGCGAGGCTGCGGCAAGACCTCCAGTGCCCGGATCCTGGCCCGCTCGCTCAACTGCGAGCAGGGCCCGACCCCGGATCCGTGCGGGGTCTGTGACTCCTGTGTGGCGCTCGGGCCGGGCGGTGTCGGCCACCTCGATGTCATCGAGATCGACGCGGCCTCCCACGGCGGTGTGGATGACGCCCGGGATCTGCGCGAGCGGGCGTTCTTCGCCCCCGTCGCGGCCCGTTTCAAGATCTACATCATCGACGAAGCGCACATGGTCACCAAGGACGGCTTCAACGCCCTCCTGAAGCTCGTCGAGGAACCGCCGCCCCATCTGAAGTTCGTCTTCGCGACCACCGAGCCCGAGAAGGTTCTCGGCACGATCCGGTCGCGGACCCACCACTACCCGTTCCGGCTGATCCCGCCGGGCGTCCTCAAGGAACTGCTCGAGGAGATCCTGCAGTCCGAGAACGTGGCCTACGAGCCGACCGCGCTGCCGCTGGTGGTGCGGGCGGGCGCAGGCTCGGCGCGGGACTCGCTGTCCATTCTCGACCAGTTGCTGGCCGGGGCCGACGACGCGGGCATCACCTACGCCCGAGCGGTCTCGCTGCTGGGTTACACCGATTCGTCGCTGCTGGATGAGGTGGTGGACGCCTTCGCGGCCCGGGATGGTGCCGCGGTGTTCGCCGCCATCGACCGGGTGATCGAGAGCGGTCAGGACCCGCGCCGGTTCGCCGCCGACCTGCTGGAGCGGTTCCGGGATCTGGTGATCCTCTCGAACGTGCCGGAGGCCGGGACCAGCGGGCTGCTGGACGTGCCCTCGGACGAGCTGAAGACGATGCAGGGGCAGGCCGAAGCGCTGGGCCGGGGTGAGCTGACCCGAGCGGCGGATCTGCTGCACACCGGGCTGACCGAGATGCGCGGCGCCACCTCGCCGCGGCTTGTCCTTGAGTTGTTGTGCGCGCGGATGTTGTTGCCGTCGGCGGTCCCGACCGATGCCGC
>JAOPYO010000092.1 GCA_025964575.1 Actinomycetes bacterium | reverse complement strand
GATCGACGCTGCGTCGATCGCCTGAGCACGGCGGTGAGGGGTAACGGGCTGGGGGTCAGTTCGGCACGGCGAGGGGCCTCAAGTCAGGAGAGAGCGGCGGCCGGCCGCATAGTCGGGGACCTCGATCATGGGGGGCCGCTCGTCCACCTGGACGTCGCTCACCCGTACGTCGTGGCCGTCGCCGACCCGGCGGAACTGGGTCAGCGCGGTCGCCGGAGCCTCCAGCGGCAGCATCCGCCCATGCCGTTCCAACCGGGACCACGCGGTGAGCATGATCTGGCTGGACATGGCACCAAGGGCCTCCGTGGACTGGTGCGAGTGGACCCGGCGACCGAGGTCCACCTGGGCGAGCCCGTCCAGACCCGTGATCTCGAGCATGTCGAGCAGCAGCCCGAGCTCGACGCCATAGCCGGTGACGAAGGGCAGCCGCTCCAGCAGCGAACGGCGGCCCGCGTACTCCCCGCCCAGCGGCTGCATGACCCCGGCCAGCTGGGGCCAGTGCAGATTGATGAGAGGCCGGGCGACGAGCTCGGTGACCCTGCCACCGCCGCCCTCCACCCGGCCTCCCTCCGAGATGAGGGGGCGGTCGTAGCAGCCCTTGACATAGCCGACCTCGGGGTCGGTCAGCAGTGGCCCGAGCAGTCCGCTGACGAAGTGCGGGGCGAAGTTTCGCAGATCCGCGTCGACGAAGACGATCAGGTCACCACTGGTGACGGCGAGGGACTTCCACAGGGCCTCGCCCTTGCCGGAGAGCCGCGGCAGACCGGGCAGCACCGCGTCCTGAGTGAAGACCTCGGCGCCCGCGGCGGTGGCGATCGCCGCGGTGTCGTCGGTGGAACATGAATCGATGACCACGATCTCGTCGACCAGCGGCACCCGCTCTACGAGTTCCGTCCGGATCGCGGTCACGATGGTGCCGACGGTCTCCTGCTCGTTGCGGGCCGGTAGGACGACGCTGACGCGAGTTGCGCCCTTCGCCGCCAATAGTTTGTCCACGGGCCAGTCCGCCGCCGTACTCGTACGGCGGTCCAACCACATCGCGACTTCAGCCAGCACCTGCACTCCCCTCGGCGCGAATCAGTGTTTCCAAAAACACTGCCGTCTTGGTGAAACGCTGTATCAACGCAGATGATTCACCGATAAGACGTAAGGAAATCACGCGACCCAAGAACTTAACGTGGCCACAACACACCGTTCACACAGGGACCGGCACCGCAGTGAAATCGATCATTCGGCGGCGTGCTTGTCCAGGAACGTATAGACATCGGTCTCGTCCACTCCCGGGAACGCACCGGGCGGGAGAACCGACAGCACATGTGAGTGGGCACGGGCCGAGGGCCAGGACATGCCCTCCCAGCGCTGCGCCAGCTCGGCCGGCGGCCGCCGGCAGCAGTCACCGTCGGGACAGAAGGATTTGACCCGGTTGGTGGTCTCGCGGCCGCGGAACCAGCGAGAGTGCTCGAACGGGACCCCGAGGGTGATCGCGAAGTCCCGCTCGTGGCTGGGATCGATGTGCGACAGGCACCAGTACGTCCCCGTCGGAGTGTCGGTGTACTGGTAGAAGACCGAGAACCGGTCGCGGCTGACGAAGACCCTGCGGCCGCCCCACTGCCGGCACATCCGCTGGCCCTCGATGGCGCCGTGCTCGTCCGCCGGGAAGACCAGGCCGTCGTTGGCATAGGCCTTGTAGATCGTCCCGCTCTCGTCGTTCTTGGTGAAGTGCACTGGCAGGTCGAGATGGTGGGTGGCGAGGTTGGTGAAGCGGTGAGCCGCCATTTCGTAGGACACCGAGAAGACGTCGGCCAGGTCCTCGACCGACAGTTCCCGGTTGGCCTTGGCCTCCAGCAGGAACGGCACGACGGTCGGTGCGGGGATCAGCATGGCCGCGGAGAAGTAGTTGGCCTCGACCCGCTGACGCAGGAAGTCGGCGAAGTCGCGGGGCACATCGTGGTCCAGGGCGATGTGGCCGAGGGTCTGCAGCAGGATGGTGCGCGGCGTGTGCATGCCCAGCTGCTCGCGCTCCAGATAGATCCGCCGATTGCGCATGTCAGTGACCGAGCGCACCGATCGTGGCAGGTCCTGGACATAGCGCAGGGTGAAGCCGAAGTGGCCGACCAGCGCCATCAGCATGCCCTGCGACAGCGCCCCGTTGCGATAGCCGATCGACTCCAGGGTCTGCGCGGCGACGTCCTCGATCTCGCCGAAGTAGTTACCCCGCTCGTGCATCTGCCGGCGTAGCTCGGCGTTGGCCTTCCGAGCCTCCTCCGGGCTCGCGGTCGGCTTGCTCCGGCTGCGCCGCAGCTCGTCGTAGAGCGTGAGGAGGTGCTCGAGCACGTCGTTGGGCATGCGTTTGCTGACCTTGAGGTGCGGCATGCCCAGGGATTGGTACAGCGGATCGCGCTGGGCCTCTTCCAGTGCGATCTCCAGTTGAGCGCGGCGGCTCGGGGGTTGTTTCCGCAGAAGTTCTTCGACCGGGACCTCGAGCGCGGACGCCAGGGACTGGAGCAGGGACAGCTTCGGCTCGCGCCGCCCGTTCTCCAGCAGCGAGAGCTGCGAGGGTGCCCGTCCGACACGTCCGCCCAGGTCGGAGAGGGTCAGACCGCGACTGCGCCGCAGATGCCGCAGACGCTGGCCGAATGTTACGAGATCAACGTCACTCGTCAAGATGAGGGGTTCTTCTGCCCGCAAGGTCGCCACAGATTGATGCTAGCGGAAATTCTGCAGATCTTCTTGTTACTGATGAGTTCATTTAGGGCGTCGCGATGGACAGACTCATAGACAAGCACCCAGGGGACGACAGAAAGGGCAAGATCATGAGCGACAGTCGCCTCAAGGGCGCCGCGGAAGAGCTGCAGCGCCAGTGGGACACCGACCCGCGGTGGAAGGGCATCGAGCGGACCTACACGGCCGAGGATGTCATCAAGTTGCGTGGTTCGGTGCAGGAGGAGCACACGCTTGCCCGCCTCGGCGCGGAGCGGCTCTGGACGCTGCTGCACGAAGAGGACTACGTCAACGCGCTCGGCGCGCTGACCGGCAACCAGGCCGTCCAGCAGGTCAAGGCCGGTCTCAAGGCCATCTACCTGTCCGGCTGGCAGGTCGCCGCCGACGCCAACCTTTCGGGTCAGACCTACCCGGACCAGAGCATCTACCCGGCGAACTCGGTCCCGGCCGTCGTGCGCCGCATCAACAACGCCCTCCTGCGCGCCGACCAGATCACCTGGTCCGAGGGTGACGAACAGGCCCCGCACTGGCTGGCGCCGATCGTGGCCGACGCCGAGGCCGGATTCGGTGGTGTGCTCAACGCCTATGAGCTGATGAAGGGCATGATCGCCTCTGGTGCGGCGGGTGTGCACTGGGAGGACCAGCTGGCCTCCGAGAAGAAGTGCGGCCACCTGGGCGGCAAGGTGCTGATCCCGACCGGGCAGCATATCAAGACGCTGAACGCGGCCCGCCTCGAGGCCGACGTCGCGGGCGTCCCGTCTCTGATCATCGCGCGGACCGACGCTGAGGCCGCGACCCTGATCACCACGGACGTGGACGAGCGCGACCAGGCTTTCATCACCGGCGACCGTACGGCGGAGGGCTTCTACCGGGTCCGCAACGGCATCGAGCCCTGCATCGCCCGCGCCCTGGCCTACGCTCCGCACTCCGACCTGATCTGGATGGAGACGGGCACCCCCGACCTCGAGGTGGCGCGCAAGTTCGCCGAGGCGGTCAAGGCCGAGTACCCGGACCAGATGCTGTCCTACAACTGTTCGCCGTCGTTCAACTGGAAGAAGCACCTGGACGACGCGACTATCGCGAAGTTCCAGCGTGAGCTGGGCCACATGGGCTTCAAGTTCCAGTTCATCACGCTGGCCGGCTTCCACGCCCTGAACCACTCGATGTTCGATCTCGCGCTCGGTTACGCCGCCGAGGGCATGACCGCCTACGTCGACCTGCAGGAGCGTGAGTTCGCCGCCGAGTCGCGCGGCTACACGGCGACCAGGCACCAGCGTGAGGTCGGCACCGGCTACTTCGACCTGGTCAGCACGGCCATCGCGCCGAACTCCTCCACCACGGCCTACAAGGGCTCCACGGAGAAAGAGCAGTTCTCAGCCGCTCACTGAGACTGAACGCCTGTCCAGGCAACCCACGGAGGCCCTCCCGGACCGTGCCCCGGGAGGGCCTTCGCTTGTTCCGGGATGGGCAGGATAGGGAAAATCTTCTTCTGTCCGAATGTGGGCGGACCCTCGACATTCCCCTGAGATCTCGTCAGGGTCGGACATACGTCTGGATCACTCAACGGAGAGGATCACTGAAGATGGCCTTGCGTCCGAACTCCCGCATGGCGCGGCTGGCCGCCACTGCCGCCGCCGGTGTCGTCTTGATCGCGCTCGTGCCCGCGGCCTCCGCCGCCGACTCCGGCGGTGCCGGCGGCTGCGGCGGTCCCGGCGGTTGCGGCGACCGGTTCACCCCGGGAGCCTCCGGTGTCGGCGACTCCTATTTTCCCCTGGAGGGCAACGGCGGTTACGACGTCCAGCACTATGGCATCGACTTCTCCTACGACCCCGCGACCAAGCGCCTCGACGGCACCGCGGTGATCACGGCCAGGGCCACCCAGAACCTGTCAAGGTTCGACCTCGACCTGCAGCAACTCGAGGTCGGCTCGGTTAGTGTCGACGGCCGGCCCGCGACCTTCCGCCGGAACGGCCAGGAACTGGTGATCACGCCTCGGCAGGGGCTGCCCACGAACCAGACCTTCGTCGTCACCGTGAAATATGGTGGGGTCCCGCAGACCATCGTCGGCTCACCGATCGTCTTCGGCTCACCGTACGGTTTCGTGCACACCGACGACGGCGCCTTCATGGGCGACGAACCGAACGCGTCCTCGACCTGGTTCCCGTCCAACGACCATCCCAGTGACAAGGCCGCCTTCACCTTCCGGGTGACGGTGCCCAAGGACCTGCAGGTCATGTCCAACGGGCGGCTGGTCTCCCAGCGGACGCAGGGCGACCACGCCACGTTCGTGTGGGACGAGCGGATTCCGATGGCGACCTATCTCGCCACCGCCGACATCGGCAAGTGGACCATCAAGTCCGGCAAGACCCCCGGCGGGGTGCCGATGACCATCGGCGTCGACCCGAAACTGATCGGCCGCGACCCCGCTCACCCCGACCCGGTCGCCTTCTTCTGGGACACCACCGGCGAGGCCACCGATCTGTGGGTCAAGCAGTACGGGCCGTTCCCGTTCGATTCGACCGGTGCGATCGCCGACCTGGCGACCTACAACGGGAAGGCGATCGGGTTCTCGCTGGAGACCCAGACCCGGCCGCTGTACTCCGACGTCCGCGACACCACCACGATCGCGCACGAGCTCGCGCACCAGTGGTTCGGCGACGCCGTGTCGGTGGCCCGCTGGAAGGACATCTGGCTCAACGAGAGCTTCGCGACCTTCTCGCACTTCTACTGGAACGGCGAGCACGCCGGCCGGTCACTGCACGACCAGGCGCTGCTGATCTACAACAGCCATCCGGCCGACGACGCCTGGTGGAACGTCAAGATCGCCGACCCGCAGCGCGACACGATGTTCCACAACCGCGTCTACAGCGGCGGCGCCATGGTGCTGCAGTTCCTCCGCGAGAAGATCGGCGACGAGAAGTTCTTCGCGATCCTGCGCACCTGGGTGGCTCAGCACAAGTACGGCAACGCCACCACGGAGCAGTTCACCGCATTGGCCACAAAGATCTCCGGCCAGGACCTCGGCCCGTTCTTCCAGACCTGGATCTACTCCACCGGCAAGCCCGCCCTGCCCTGACAGCTCATCAGGAAGGCCCTTCCCGGCGGTGCCGGGGAGGGCCTTCGCCCTTTCTGCCGTGAAGCCCTTCACTTCACCCCGCTCCGCGTGTTTGGGTGAAGACCGTGACCCCCGGGTGCTCGCCATCCGGGGGTGTTCGCGCGCGCCGTTTCTCTGTACGGAGGGTAACGTTGATCTATCTCCGCGTGGCGATCTATGCCTTCCGGCGCTATGCGACCTATCGGGTGGCGATCGCCTCGGCGATGCTGACCAACACCGTCTTCGGGGTCCTCAAGGCCTCCATCCTGATCGCGCTCTGGCGTGCCCGGCCGTCGATCGGCGGCTACGACGTCACAGACGCGGTGACGTTCGCCTTCGTCAGCCAGGCACTGATCGGCCCGGTCCAGATCTTCCAGGGCAGCCTGGATCTGACCGAGCGGATCCGTACCGGTGACGTCGCGATCGATCTGCACCGGCCGGTCGACCTGCAGGGCTGGTGGCTGGCCGACGATCTGGGCCGGGCGACCTTCGCGCTGCTGTTCCGCGGCGGCCCCACCCTGCTGATCGCCGCCTTCGTCTTCCCGCTGCGGCTGCCCGGTGTGCTGACCTGGGCGGCGTTCCTCGGGTCGGTGCTGCTCGGCGTGCTGGTGAGCTTCGGGCTGCGCTACATGGTCTCGCTGCTGGTGTTCTGGCTGCACGACGAGCGCGGCATCCACGCCGTCGCCCTGGTCACCACCATGTTCTTCTCCGGCATGATCCTGCCGCTGGTGGTGTTCCCCGGCTGGCTCGGGGAGCTGGCCCGCGTGCTGCCGTGGGCGGCGATGGTCCAGACGCCGGGCGATGTGTTCCTTGGCAAACGCACGGGCGGCGAGCTGGCCGGCGTGTACGCCTTCCAGGCCGGCTGGGCCGTCACGCTCATCGCTTCCGGACGTCTGCTCACCCTCGTCACCCGCCGCAGGCTGGTGATCCACGGTGGCTAGCGAGCCGGCCGCGTACAAAGACCGGCGGGCCGGCGGGCGGAGCGGGCCCATGGGCGACGTGGTGCGCGTCTACACGCTGCTCGCCTGGACCTGGGTCAGAGCGGCCGCGCAGTATCCCGTCTCGATGGTCCTGCTCACCCTGGGGACCCTGTTCGTCACCTGTCTGGACCTGGCCGCCATCGCCCTGATCTTCACGCACACCCCGCGGCTGGCCGGCTTCACCGGGGTCGAGGTGATGTTCTTCTACGGAACGTCCGTTTCGGCGTTCTCCGCCGCCGACATCCTGCTGGGCAGCGCCGAGCGCCTCGGCCATCACGTGCGGGAGGGCTCCCTCGACGCGATCCTGGTCCGGCCGGTCAGCCCGCTGATCCAGATCGCCACCGAGGACTTCTCACCGCGGCGGCTCGGCAAGCTCATTCCCGCCCTCGTGGTGCTGACCGTGGCGCTCACCAAGATCGACGTGGCGTGGACCCCGGGCCGGGTGATCCTGATGGCGGTGATGCTCGCATCCGGGATGACGATCTTCGGTGCGCTCTGGGTGCTGACGGCCGCACTGCAGTTCGTCGTGATCGACGCCCGCGAGGCGATGAACGCCATCACCTACGGCGGCGGCTTCCTGACGCAGTATCCGCTGAGCGTCTTCGGCCGCGACTTCGTGCGCACCCTGACCTTCATGATCCCGCTGGCCTTCGTCAACTGGCAGCCGTCGCTGTACATCCTGAACCGTCCGGACCCGCTGCACCTGCCGGAGGTGTTCCGGTTCGCCTCACCGCTGGTCGCCGTCGTCATGTGCGCTGTGGCGGCACTCGCCTGGCGGACCGGTCTCCGCCGCTACCGATCCACCGGGAGCTGAGCGTGCGGGCATCGGCCGATCAACAACCATGGGAACCCGCCGAGCGGGTGGAACGAACCAGGAGGCACCGTGATCGAGGTACGGGACGTCATCAAGACCTTCACCGTACGGACCCGCAGCGGCCGGCTGCGGCACACCCGGACGAAGGTCGACGCGGTGGCGGGGATCTCCTTCTCCGTCGAGCCCGGCGAGTTCGTCGGTTATCTCGGCCCCAACGGAGCGGGCAAGTCCACCACGATCAAGATGCTCACCGGAATCCTCACCCCGTCGTCAGGATCGGTCTGTGTGGCAGGGCTCGACCCGTCCCGGCAGCGGACGATCCTGGCCCGGCGGATGGGCGTGGTATTCGGCCAGCGGACCACGCTCTGGTGGGACCTGCCGCTGCGTGACAGCCTCACCCTGATCAGGCATCTCTACCGAGTGGACGCCCGTGACCATCGGGCGCGGCTGGCGGAACTGACCGAACTCCTCGATCTGGGCCCGTTCCTGGGCACGCCGGTCCGGCAGCTCAGCCTCGGCCAGCGCATGCGCGGCGACCTGACCGCGGCGCTGTTGCACGACCCCCGCATCCTGGTGCTGGACGAGCCCACGATCGGCCTCGACGTGGTGAGCAAGGCGACGGTGCGGGGGTTCCTGGAACGGCTCAACACCGAGCGGGGCACCACCGTCCTCCTGACCACCCATGACCTCGGCGACATCGAGCGGCTGTGCCGCCGAGTGATGATCATCGATCATGGCCGGCTGGCCTATGACGGCGATCTGGACCGCCTGCGCACGACGGCGGAGACCGAGCGGGTGCTGGTCGTGGATCTGGCCCGCCCCGGTCCGCCGGTCGAACTGCCGGGCGTACGGGTCGTACGCACGGAGGGACCGCGGCAGTGGCTCGCGATACCGCGCGAGATGAACGCGGCGGCGGTCGTGGCCGCGCTCGCCGACCGCCACGAGATCCTGGACATCGCACTCCGTGAACCGGACATCGAGGATGTGGTCACCCGCCTCTACCGTCGCAGCACGCACTCGCCCAGCCGTTGACCGAGCGAGCGCTTGGTCATCTATCCTTGCCCTGCCGGTTTCGAGACCGGTTCCGGATCCGAGGAGGCCGTTCATGCCGCTGACCATCCAAGAGATCTCCGACCGGCTGGAGATCGGGGACGTCCTGGCGCGTTACACACTCGCGATCGACACCGGCCAGTGGGATCTCCTGAACTCGGTGTTCACTGCCGACGCGATCGTCGACTACACCTCGGCCGGCGGCGTCAAGGGCGTACGGGACGAGGCCAAGGGCTGGCTGGCGGAGGTGCTGCCCGCCTGGCCGGGGCGCCAACATCTCATCGGGACCGTGTCGACGAGCATCGACGGCGACGAGGCGATCGTCACGGCGGCGTTCACCGACACCCTCGCGCCGTCGCGCGACGCCATCTCCGCGGACACCCCGGGCCTCCTCCGTGGCGGCGGCTGGTATCACCACCGCATGACCCGTACGGCGGACGGCTGGCGCAGCCGCGAGCTCGTCGAGGAACAGCTCTGGCGGACGATGCAGTGATCACGCTCAGTACGAGTCGTACGCCTGGCTCCTGCTTCTGCTCCCGCTCCGCTCATCGCCGTCGTCGCCTCGCCCCCACCGACGCGGCGCCCAGGTGGGGACGAGCAGCGCGAATCCCATGAGCCCGAAGACGCCGTACCCGAGCAGCACCCGTAGCGCGGTGTCGAGCTCACCCGCGGGCGGGAGCTTGTCGGGGACTTCCAGTGCCGACTTGGGGACGACCAGGAAGCAGACGGTCCAGCCGATGAAGGCCAGAGCGGGGACGAGGGACACGAACGGTGAGGCCCAGCGGGCCAGGATGACGATGCCCGTCACCAGACCGACGGCCGCCATCAGAGCGAACGCACCGTAGAGCTGGGTCCGATCGGTGATCGACTGGTTGATCGCGTCGTAGGAGGCACCGGCCCGGGTATATCCCCAGCCGGCGCCATACGCGAGGGCTGGGGTGAGGATCACTCCCAGGATGAGGCCGAACGTGTGGCGCACCGCGAATCACCGTCCCATCGGCGGCCACCCTGGCGATCCAAGGGGCACGTACTGATACATAACAGGGCGAGCTGCTCGGATCCAGGGTTTTCTCGACTATTCGCGCCATCTTGCCAGGTGAGGCGTACTGCTTAGGAGCGGCTGCGGCTTGACCGGAACCTCAGATGTACGTCGGTCGATTGTTTTGACCCGTTTTGTACGGGCATCGGGCGATTAACATTCGACTCACGTCCGGAGGCATCCCATGTCGACCGTCCTCATGGTCGTCATCGCCGTCGTGGTCGTCGCACTCATTGCGGGAGCCGGGTTCTTCGCCTGGAGCCAGGCCCGGACGCAACGGCTGCGCCGACAGTTCGGCCCCGAGTATGACCGCGCCATAGAAAGCCATCAGAACCGCCGCGAGGCGGAGCGCGAGCTCCAGGAGAGGGAGCAGCGCCACCAGGAGCTGGACATCCGTCCGCTCGAACCCCGGGCCCGCGAGCTCTACCACGAGCAGTGGACTCACGTCCAAGAGCAGTTCGTCGATGCACCAGAGGTCGCCGTCGAGCAGGCCGATCGGCTTGTCATCACGGTCATGAGCGAGCGTGGATACCCCATGCAGGACTTCGATGTCCGCGTCGCCTACCTGTCCGTGGAACACGGACGCATGCTCGACCACTACCGGCGCGGCCATGAGATCAGCGCCAAGGCGGGCCAGAAAGAGGCCTCGACCGAGGAACTGCGCCAGGGGATGGTGCACTACCGCGCCCTGTTCGAGGATCTGCTCTCCGTCCCCGAGCAGGACCGTGCGACGACCTCGCCGAACCATGGATCGGAGACCCGTTCCCAGCCGTCGGATCAGGCCGAGCAGAGCCGGACCGAGGCGGAGCAGGCCCAGGAAGAGCAGATCCGGCGCGAACAGGCCCACCGCGAGCAGGCCCGCGCCGACCAGGCGGAAGCCGTGCCCGCTGATACCGAGGAGCGGCGCCCCCGCTCCGGATCCAAATGACCTCAAGGAGCTGAACGATCATGCAAACGAACTGGTCACGGAGGCAATCCGACCCCGCTACCGAACCTGCCGCGTCAACGGTGCCGCCGCAGCACACCTCAGGCGACCTGCCCGAGGAAGAGAGCACACGCACCGCCGACACCGGCCGATCCGGGCAGGCCGAGGACGTACGCGTCGCCGGTACGCCCTCTGAACACGACGACATCGTGGTACCGCCCGCCCCGGAGGCTCAGCCCCGAGAGGTCGCCGACGAGAAGCCCGGGGACACCGCCGCCGAAAGGCCCACGACCACGGACGACACGGGCACCGAACGCCCGCCCGCGTCGCCGGGCAAGGAGGCGGACCGCATCGAGCAGCTCATCGAGCCCGGCCAGGTCGACGCCTTCAGGGTGTCGTGGCTGGAGGTCCAGTCTGACTTCGTCGACGACCCGCACGACGCCGTTCGGCGGGCCGACGCGCTGGCGGCCGAAGTGCTGAGCGCTCTCACCCACGCGCTCAACGGCCAGAAGCGTGCGCTCGACGACCGCTGGCGCGCCGACGAGGACGAGAAGACCGACACCGAGCTCCTCCGGCAGGCACTGCGCAGCTACCGAGACTTCTTCAACCGGATGCTGGGCGCCTGAGGGCCCGGTTCCACGACTGCCAATGTCCGCCCGGCCCGGCCCCACGCCCCCGGGCGGACGCGGCCATGGACGGCCTTTTACTCAGCCGAGACCGGCGCTCGGACTCCGTGCGACCTCGTCCGGACCCGTCCGGCGTTACCGTGCGGAAGATGATGATCACACGTCTGACCTCTGCCGTCGCAGCTCTGGACATCGCGATGGCGGCCATGCCGAGCGCCGGGGCGGCGACCCGTCATTGGCCGGTCGACCTGGGCGTGAGCGTCGCCGGCAACCACCGTCAGCCCGTGCCGGGCGAGATCCAGGTGCTCCGCTGGACCGTGGACAACGTCGGCGGCACGGCTCTGGACCGGGTGCGGCTGGACGTCCGGGTGCCCCCGGACTGGCTGCTCCGCGACGCCGTCGGATGCCAGGCCGACGGCTCTCTGCTGCGATGCTCGCTCGGCACTCTGGCGCCAGGGGGCCGAGCCAGGGCGACGATCCGGATGGCGGTCCCGGCGCATCCGCGGCTGGGATCCGTACTCATACCTGGCCGGACGAGCGCCCTGGTCGGTGGTGAGGCCGTCGCCGGACCGTCGACGGCCCTGCGCGTCATCGTGGTCCTCCACCGGTGACCTGTTCTCGGTCGCAGCGTGCACTGGCCATCACACCCGAAGAACGGCAGACTGAACAACGTTCGGTTTCGTGATGCCAAGGGTGGAGGCATGGTGTCCGATTTCACGATGACCATCGGCGGTCAGAGCGTGTCCGGTCCAGGGACGTTCGGGGTCGTCAACCCGGCGACCGGAGAGGTACACGCTCAGGCGCCCGAGTGTTCGCACGAGCAGCTCGACCAGGCCATGGCGGCCGCTTCGGGCGCGTACAAGGACTGGCGGCGCGACGAGGAGGGGCGGCGCAAGGCGCTGCACGCCGCCGCCGACCTGCTCATGGCCCGGGCGGGCGAGCTCGCCCCGATCCTCACTGGCGAGCAAGGCAAGCCTTTGCAGGACGCCACCTTCGAGGTGATCGGGGCCGGGATCTGGCTGAAGTACTTCGCCGATCTGGAGGTGCCGCGCGAGATCATCCAGGACGACGACAACGCGTTCGTGGAGGTCGTCCGACGGCCGATGGGCGTGGTCGCCGCCATCACACCGTGGAACTTCCCGCTGGTCCTGGCCGCCTGGAAGATCGGCCCAGCCCTGCTGGCCGGCAACACGATGGTGCTCAAGCCCTCTCCGTACACTCCGCTGTCCACCCTCAAGATGGGCGAGCTGCTGCGCGAGGTGCTGCCTCCGGGCGTGCTCAACGTGGTCAGCGGCGGCGACGCCCTCGGCGGGTGGATGACCGCACACGACACACCCCGCAAGATCAGCTTCACCGGCTCCGTGGCCACCGGCAAGAAGGTCGCCGCCGCGGCCGCGCCCGACCTCAAGCGGGTGACGCTCGAACTGGGCGGCAACGACCCGGCGATCCTGCTCGACGACGTCGATCCGGCGACCGTCGCGGAGAAGGTGTTCGCCGGCGCCTTCCAGAACAACGGCCAGGTCTGCTCGGCGATCAAGCGGGTGTACGTCCCTGAGCGCCTCTACGGTGACGTGGTCGAGGCCCTCGCCGCCAAGGCCCGGTCGGTCAAGGTCGGCAATGGCACCGACGAAGGCGTCGAGTACGGCCCGATCAACAACAGGCCGCAGTACGAGCGGGTGTCGGAACTGGTCGCCGACGCGCTCGGACACGGTGCCCGCGCGGCCGCCGGCGGCAAGCCGATCGACGGCCCGGGCTTCTTCTTCGAGCCGACGATCCTGGCCGACCTCAGCGACGGCAGCCGGATCGTGGACGAGGAGCAGTTCGGCCCGGCCCTGCCGGTCATCGCCTACTCCGACCTCGACGACGCCATCGACCGGGCGAACGGCACCCATTTCGGGCTGTCCGGCTCGGTCTGGAGCGCCGACCCCGACCGCGCGGCCGCCGTCGCCGAACAGCTGGAGTGCGGCACCGCGTGGGTCAACACCCACCTCGCGCTGCACCCGAAGCAGCCGTTCGGCGGCTTCAAGTGGAGCGGCATCGGCGTGGAGAACGGCCCGTGGGGTCTCTACGGTTTCACCGAGCTCCAGGTGATGCACCGCTCCAAGCTCTGACCCCGTTTTCAGAGCCCCGGCGTGATCGCCGGGGCCCTGATCTTGTGTCCCTACGGTGACCGGGTCCCTACTACCGGTGGCCCCGTTTCTGGGAGATTCTCAGCCCGGAAGGTCATATTCGCGGGCGCGGAGGTTCAGGGAATGCCGGTGTGGGACGTCATGCGACAGGGTGATAACGGCGACGGGGTCCGCATGTCGTCCCATGACAGCCGGGTCGGCGCGCTGGCCCGGGTCCTGGTCATGGAAAGCGGCGTCGTTCACAAGCAGACCTACTGGGTCGTCGGCCCGCCCGGGCCCGCGTACCAGACCAACCGTGACCTCTATCTGCACTTCCTGCATCTGGGCCAGGAGGCCCGGTCGGCCTCGTGGTCGCTGTCGGCCTATCTGCGCGGGCTCTGGAAGGTCAGCGTGCCCCTGCGCGGCCGGGCCGAGCTGGCGCTCGACGATGTCGCCGCGATGTTCAGCGCCGCAGCGGCCACCCCTCCCCCGTCCTACGATCCGGCCTGGTCCACCACCGATCTCGCCCTGCCGGGGAGCGCACCCGCCGGTTATACCGACTGGGAGCGCATCATCCTGTCCCAGCTCGCGGACCTGGAGGACTTCGTCCTGCACCCGCCGGGCCCGCGCGCCCGCTTCGGGGTGAACGCCCCGCGGCCGCCCGGCGGCGGGACCCGGGCCACCCCACCGCGGTGGCTCAACTTCGACCCCGCCGCCTATCTGGAATGCGCGGTCGCCGGTGGTTACGGCGGCTGGGACGCCGCAGACGGTGCCCGGGTGCCGCTGCCCAACCCCCAGGGGACCACGACCCGCCGCTCGACCATACGGGCGATCACGACGATGGGCTGGCCCGACCTCGCCCGCATCGCGGTGTGCGGCCAGACCTACGAATAGGCGGCCGGGCCGAGCCGTAACCTTGGAACATGCGTATCGGCGCGCTGGCCGCTGCGGCCGGGCTCACCACCAAGACCATCCGGTTCTACGAACAAGCCGGACTCGTGCCCGAGCCACCCCGCACCAGCGCGGGCTACCGCGACTACCCGCCCGGGGCAGCCGCACGGCTCGCGTTCATCCGCGACGCCCAGACCGCCGGCCCCACCCTCGCTGGCGGCGGTGGCCGCTCCTGCGGTGGATGCGCAGATGCTGCCGGAGCTGGTGAAGCGGGCTCAGGCCAATGGCGTGAGCCTGCCCGGTGAGGGTGGGGGGCTGGCGGTTACTGTCGTCGCGGTGGTGTTCAGGCCAGGACGGCTGGCTTGAGTACTTCCTCGCACCACTGGCGGAAGCTGGTGGGGGTGGTGGATTGGGGGGTGCGCGGTTCGGCGTTGTAGAGGCCCTTATCGATTTTGGCCAGCAGGTCGACCACGCCCTGGGCCCAGGCCTCGTTCATGCCGTGCTGCATCAGCGTGGCCTTGTAGGCATCGCCGGGGACCTGCTGGAAGCGGATCGGTCGCTGCAGCACCTCGGACATGATCTGTGCCATGTCGTTGTAGGACAGATCCTCGGGGCCGAGGATCGGGACGCTGTCCTGCCCGCTCCAGGAGTCATCGAGCAGCAGCCTGGCCGCGGCGGCCGCGATATCGCGGGTGGCGCAGGTCGGGAGCTTGCGGTTCCCGGATGCCGGCAGGAAGAACATGCCCTGGTTCTTGATCGGCTCGACCTGGTGGAGCATGTTCTCCATGAACCCCGGCATCCGCAGCGCCCGGTAGCTCACGCCCGTGCTCTCGATCAGCCCGTCCATCGCGTAGGACCCCAGCCCGGTGCTCGTCGCTGCGCCGCGGCCCAGGCTCGAGACGCCGACCACGCGCTTGACGCCCTGGCTCGTGATGGCTTCGCATGCTGGCCGGGTGAAGTCCAGGGCGTAACCCTCGATGCTCTCGGCATTCGAGTACGGGGGCACGAGCCAGAAGACGGTGTCGGCTCCGTTGAAGGCCTTGGTGACGACGTCGATGTCGTCCATCGACCCTTGGACGACGTCGACGCGCTCGCGCGTCTGCGAGGGGAGACGGGAGGGATCACGCGCGATCACGCGGATCAGCTCACCGCTGTCCGGGACGTTGTCGAGGACATTCTCGAGGACCTGGTGACCGATACTGCCTGTGGGTGTGGTGACGACGATCATGTGCCTCTCCCTGGTAAATCGACAGAAGTAAACTCTACCGTACCGTCTACTTTGCAGGAAAGGGGAACGCATGGCAAGGCGCGGTGAGCAACTGCGGCAACACATCCTGCGGACGGCGAAGGACGTCTTCCTCGAGATGGGCTTCGAGCGTGCTTCGATGGACGTGCTGGCCGCGCGGGCCGCGACATCGAAGCGGACCCTCTACGCGCACTTCGAGAGCAAGGACAAGCTTTTTCTCGCCGTCGTCGATCTCGTGCGCGAGCTTTATCTCGACAAGCTCAAGACGCCCGCCGACTACAGCGAGGACACCGCAGAAGCGGTCGTCTTGTTCTGCGGCCGCTTCCTTCAGCTGCTCCTTTGGGGGCCCGCGCTGCGAACATGCCGTCTGGGCATCGCCGAGGCCGACAGGCTCCCAGAGGCATCGGCCCAGTACTACGACGCGATCATCAACACCACCCACGAGCGCCTGGCCGCATTCCTCAGCGAGCGGTGCCAGCTCTCACCGCCAACCAGCACCCGCATCGCCCACGAACTCCTCGGCCGCACGGTCTACCCGCGATTCGTCCGCGCCCTCTTCGGCGTCGAAGAACTCCTGAACGAGTGGCCAGACGAAGCGTCAATCGCCGCCGACCTCGATCTCGCGCCAATCCGCAGGGCCGTCGCCGCGCTCCTGCAGTCCGAGGAGGCCGGCACGCCCTAGCCCTAGCGCGCCCCGCCCCCTCAGCGGACCCCATCAGGCGGAGACCTGGTAGCAGAAGCAGAATCGCCCTGCCGTCCTACCTGCTGCGTGCCGGCAACCTGCAGATCACGGGCAGTGGCCAGGGCTCGGTCACCACCACCGGAATCCTCGCCGAACTCCCCGCCCTGGCCGCCGAGATCTCCAACGGAACCTTCACCATCGACCCGGTGCCCATGCCGCTCTCCCAGGTCGAGCAGGCGTGGGCTGCAGGTGTCACTACCTAAGCAGGTGAGCGCTGATGGATCTGTTCGGGATCCATGTGCCATCGGCGGCGCCGGTGTTCCTCGCCTTCCTGGCGGTGCATGTGGGCGCCGCGCTGGTCGCCGTCGTCAGCGGTGCGGGCGCGGCGCTGATCCGCCGCAAGGGCCGCGGTCGCCATTCCGGCTTCGGCCAGGTGTACCTCGTGGCGCTGTGCGTGGTGTTCGTCACCGCGACCTGCATGGCGGTCATGCGCTGGCGGCAGGACTACCACTTGTTCGTCATCGGGGCGGTCTCGGTCGCCTGTGCGGCGATCGGCTGGTGGGCGCGACGTCGCCGGTGGCCTGGCGACGGTGTCCACATCACGGGAATGGGCGGCTCGTATGTGGCGATGCTGACCGCGTTCTATGTCGACAATGGCAAGCAGCTGCCGGTGTGGGACCGACTTCCCACCCTCGCTTACTGGCTGCTGCCCGCGGTGGTCGGGGTCCCGCTGATCTGGCGGGCGGTGCGGCGCGCCGCGTCGGCCTGATCCGCGGGCAAGCCTTAACGGCTGCCGCCGGGCTGGCCGGCTTCAGGTCCCCGGGGTGATGTCAGGGAGGTGGTGTCAGCAGGGCAGGGGTGCTCCGGCCAGGGTAAGGACGGTCCGGTGGGAGGGGTTATCCGGCGAGCGGGGCTCCGGCGAGGGCGAAAAGTGCCCCAGCGGCGGCGCCGATGAGGGCTGACCACGCCGCGGCGCAGGAGCAGCAGCCAGAGGGCGGCTAGGGCGAGGAGTCCGTACTGCCACAGGTGGCGCGGCGATCCCATCCTCGAACTCGGCGTCGGTCAGCCACCTGCGCTGCTGTACGCACAGTTTGCGCAGCAGCGCGATGTGGGTGGGTGGGCCGCCGAGCCGATCCGGCCCCGTTCCCGCGCGATCGTGCAAGGGTGGGCCGCGGCGCGGTGTCGTCTGCCTGGTTCACGGGGCGTTGCCGGTGCTCGGGGTGGCGGGTTGGAAGAGTTCGATGGGGTTGCCGGCAGGGTCATCGAGCAGGATCTGGGAGCCGCCGGGACCAGTGACGATGTCGTTGCGGAACTTCAGCCCGGCCAGGCGCAGCCGCTGCACCTCGGCTTCGATGTCATCGACGATCAGGTGAATGCGGTTCCACCCGCCGGGTTCGGGCCGCCTGCCATCGGGCATCGGCCGTCCGGCGGAGCTGGCCGGTCCGCTCAGCAACAACCGCAGGTGGCCGCGTGTGACGTCGGCGAAGGCCGGAGCGGCGCTGGAACGAAGGGTGAACCCCAGATGGGTGAGGTAGAAATCGATGGCCGCGTTCACGTCGTCAACGATGTAGCGGACACTGACCAGGTCTCGGGGGGTCTGCGGCATGATTCAGTGCACTTTCTGTGTTGATGGAGGGGCGTGGAGAATGAGGCTGAGGAGGAAACCCACCCGGATCCGTACCTCGGCTGCGGTGCGCTGGAAAGCACGGCCCGTGTCGCCGTCGCTGTCGGCTTGGGAGGCGGGGTCGGCGATGCTCCAGTGGATGAGCTCGGGATGGCCGGTGAACTCGGGGCAGACCTCCCGTACCCGGTCGCACAGGCTGACCACGTAGTCGAAGCGCTGGCCGGTGAACAGGCCCAGGTGCTTCGACGATCGGCCCGCGACGTCAATCCCGTACTCGCCCATCACGGCCACCGCACTGCGATGCAACGGTTTGGGGTGACTGCCCGCACTGCACGCCTCGATCGCTCCGCCACCCAGGTGCTGGGCGAAGGCCTCGGCCATCTGTGAGCGGGCACTGTTGCCCGTGCACAGAAACAGCACACGGGTTCGGGCCGCCGCTTGTTTGGCAGGGCCGCCGGGTGGTGGCGGGACGAGCCGCAGACCAGGGTGCAGCGCCGCGGCGGTCGCCGCGAGAAGGTCACCGCACCGGCTCAGGTCGACGCTGTAGTAGGCGTCCCGGCCGTCGGCCGAGCTGCGCCGCATCGACACCAGCCCACCTGCCCGCAACTTGCCCAGGTGATAGGAGACCAGGCTCTGCGGCTGCCCGAGCAGAGCCGTCAGCTCATGTACCTGCCGATCACTGCGCGACAACTCACCCAGCAACCGCCACCGCAGCACATGGCCGGCCAGCCGCAGAAACTCCGGCGGCGGCAGCTGACCAGCGGCACGTTGTCCCACGTCGACGACTTTACATCAAAATGGATTGATGAATCTAGTTTCCAAGGGGATCTGCCTGGTAGGCAGAAGGGACGGGCGCGCCCTCAAGCGGTTCGCCGAGAGCCGTGCACAAGGCCACGCCTGTTCTACATGCATTTTTGGGCCACCGGAGATGCCGACACCCTCGCCCACGGACTGCGCGCCGGCCTCGACCAGATCCACATACCCCGGTAACGAGGCCGCCGACCTGCGCAGCCCCAGCGGCCTGCTCGCCGGTGCCGAGCCCCCTGCTCCATACCCGCGCAGTTGCCGGATTCCTTGGCGTTAGCGTCGACACCCTTTCCGGCCACCTCCCTGACCTGCGCAAAGGCCCACACCAGCCGCGTCCCGCGCCCGACAGAAGACGGCGTGCCGCTATGTCGTCGCTTTGCCATCCCACTTTCGGCGAGCTCTGACATGGGACCATGGCCGTTAAATGGCCGAGTACAGCGCCTTCAGCGCCGCCAAGCCGGCTCCGACTGTTGCTCGTAGTGCTCGAACGCCGTCGCCAGCCCCCGGCAGACCTCAGCGGTGGTCTCGAACAGCGCCTGCGCCTTGGGCTCGCTGACCTTCCCCACATCCTGGCGGGCATGTTCGGCCACACCGGTCAGCATGTCGTGCAACTTGATCGTGTGATGACGCGGGTCATCTTCGGAGTACTGCATCCGGTCCGTCATGACAACGTCCCTTCGCTGGTCAAAGCATCGACCGTCTCCCCGTACCCCCGATATCGGCCACCGATGCCGGGCGTTCCTCCAACATCGCCTTTAACGGGTCATGACTGAACAGCGAGGAGGCCCCCGTGTCTGCGACCGCCCCGCCTGGAACCTGTCGCTGTACGCGTACCAACCGGTGGGCACGGAGAAGGCGAGCGAAGGGCGGGGGCGGCTCGCCTCCCGGCGTCGAGGTGTCGGATATGTTGGGCCACACGGGTGTTCGTCCGATTACGGTCTGGCGCTGATCGGAGATCACCGCCGACGGTCGTAACCGTTCGGTTCGGTCGGCCCGGGGACATCGGCCACGGCACACCACCGGGCTCGTTCCGGGAGGGAAACCATGACTGACGAAAAGCCCCTTTCCCCGCAGGGCGGGTGGAGCGACGGAGGGTGTCCGGCGAATTTCTTTGCCCGGCGGTCGTTCCTGCAGGGCACAGTGGCCGGGCTCGTCGGAGCGGCGGGCGGGAACCTGCTGGACACTGATGCGGCCTTCGCCGACACCGCGAGTGGCACCGGCGCCGTGCCGTTTCACGGCGCCCACCAGTCCGGCATCATCACGCCGCCGCAGACCCCCCAGCCGCGGGCTATCTTCGCCTCCTTCGACGTGACCGCCAAGAACCGCGCTGAGCTCACCGACCTGTTCCATACCCTCACCAGCCGGGCCCGTTTCCTCACCAGTGGCGGCCCCGCCCCGAAACCCGGCCCCCGGTCACCGGGCTCCGGCCTCCTCGGCAACACCGTGGTGCCGGACGGTCTGACCGTGACCGTCGGTGTCGGGGCGTCCTTGTTCGACCACCGCTTCGGGCTGGCCGATCGCAAACCCGCAGAGCTGGTCACCATGAGCGCCTTCATCCATGATCACCTCAATCCCGCCGAATGCAATGGGGATGTGAGCCTGCAACTGTGCGCCAACCACAGTGATGTGCTGTTGAACGCGCTGCTCGACCTCCAGGCCCAGACCAAGGGCGCCATGCGGCTGCGCTGGAGCATCGATGGGTTCCGCCCCCCGTCCCGGCCATCCGGAACCCCCCGTGACCTCCTCGGATTCCACGACGACGTCGCCGACCACTTCATCAGCGACGCAAAAGACGGGTTCAACCAGTTCGTCTGGGTACATCCGCCCGGACCCGAGCCGGCCTGGACCACCGGCGGCACCTACCAGGTGATCCGCATCGTCCAGTTCCACCTCGCCGCCTGGGACCAGGTACCCGAAGCCCAGCAGGAAAAGATAATCGGCCGCCACAAAGTCAGCGGCATACCGTTGAACGGCGGCACCAACGAGAACTCCCCCGTGGTCTACGACCCGGCAGGCAAGGTCATCGCGTTCAACTCCCACATCCGCCTGGCCAACCCGAAGACGGCTCAGGTGCCCGCCGTCCACATCTGGCGTCGCAGCTACCAGTACATGCGCGCCCCCCACGTCAACGGGCAGCTGGACGCCGGGCACGCCTTCTGCTGCTACCAGCGCAGGCTCCGCACCTACATCGACATGCAGCAGCGGCTCGAGAACGAAATGCTGGTCCCCTTCCTCACCCCGACCGGCGGCGGCTACTTCTTCGCACTGCCGGGGGTGGCCGACGACCACGACCACTACGCCCGCACCCTGCTCACCTGACCGGGCTACCTGGGCCCATAAGTAAACTGCCGCCTCGGTCTCCAGATGCAACAGTCAGGTACAGCTTTCGACCGGTGGCAATGTCGGCCCCTGGTGCGACACTGGCACGGTGAGCGAGCGACGCGTCACGACCGACGGCCTGGGCTTCTGGCGGAAGATCACCACCCCCTGGCACCCCGCGCTGCGCCCCTATCTCAATGGCTACGTCGGCTATTGGGAGAACTCCAGCATGCCCCTGCGGATGCGGACGATGCCGACCAGCAGCGTCACCCTGATCATCAATTTGGCGGAGCCACTAAAGCTGATCACCATGCCCGATCCCGGGTTCAGGAGCGGCGCGTTCGCCTCCTTCGTGGCCGGCATGCACGACGGACCGGGGCTGTACGAACACCCTGGCGGCCAGGTCGGCATCCAGGTGGACCTGACCCCGCTGGGTGCCTACCGGTTGCTCGGCGCACCCATGCACGCGCTCACCAATGTGGCCGTCGATCTGAGTGATCTGCTCGGGCCACGAAACGATGCCTTCGTGGACCGGCTGGTGGAGACCCCCTCATGGGCGGAACGGTTCGATCTGCTCGACGAGGTCTTGCTGGCCCGGCTGGACGACGGCCCCGTTCCCGCACCGGAGGTCGGCAGGGCATGGCGGCTGCTGACCGCCGGCGCCGGACGGGTCACCGTCGCCGAACTCACCGCCGAGGTGGGATGGAGCCGCAAGCATTTGATCAACCGGTTCAAGGAACAGATCGGGCTCTCTCCCAAGGTCATGGCCCGAGTGCTCCGGTTCCACCGCGCGAAGGCGATGCTGGAGCATGAGGCACCGACGTCCTTGGCCGAGGTGGCGCTCGCCTGCGGCTACTACGACCAGGCCCATCTCAACCGGGAGTTCCGCACCCTGGCGGGCTTCACCCCGACCGAGATGCTGGCCGCCCGCGTCCCCGGCGGCGGCATCTCCGGCTGACCGGCCGCACCCCTCTTTCGTCGGAGGCCATGAGACCGCCCAGGCGGCGACGAAAGCGGTGATGAACGGGGCGGATCAGTAAGGTGCCAATCACATGTGATAACTGACCGCATACAGTCGTCCATGGCGGCGTCGACAAAGGGAGATCGGGCACCGTGAGCGAGTGGCGGCTGAGCAGGAGCTACCGCAGTACCTCGGGCGCGGTCTGCTGGGAGCGGCTCGGCGACCCGGCCGCCGAGCCTGTCGTGCTGC
>JAOPYO010000086.1 GCA_025964575.1 Actinomycetes bacterium | reverse complement strand
GCCGAGCTGTCGCCCAGCTTCGACACGGTGGTGTTGGTCGACTCCGCGGCATCCACGGCATCGGTGGCCACCCGCGTGGCCTGCACGACCAACCGGGCGATCTCCTTCAGCGAGGCACCCATCTCCTCCACCGCGGCAGCCACCGCCTGGACGTTGCCCGACACCTGCCCGGCGGCCGCCGAGACCACGTTCGCCTGCGCGGCCGTCTCCTCGGCGCTGGCGGAGAGCTGGGAGGAGAGCGCCTCCGAGTCCTCGGCCGTGATCGAGAGGGAGAGAGCATTGTCCCGGACGGACCTGGAGATGTTGCGGGAGATGAACCAGCCGAGGAGCAGGGTGAGCGCGCCGATCACGAGCCCAATGGCAACGATGAGCACGCGGTAGTGGGAGTGGATCCTCTTCGCCGCCGCGGCGGCAGCCTTGCCGTCGCCCTCGTAACGCTGCTCAAGTGCGACGCCGAGCTGCTGCGCCTTCGTGTAGGGCGCGTACTGAGCGGCGATTACGCTCGCCGGGTCGGACACCCGGCCCGCCTGGATGGCGGCGAGCGCGGCTCTGTAGGCGCCGAGCCCCGTGGTCCACTGAGGGAAGACGACGTTCTCGACAAGGTTCGCGTAGTCGGAGAGCGTCTGGTCCTCCCCCCTCGCGTTCCCCCCGCTGTCTCTGATGACCCCGATCGCGTCCCGGAACGTCAGGAGGAGCTGCTGGTTGGCGTCCTGCGGATCTGCCGACGAGGTGCCGTTGTTGACGAGCTGCAGGAGGGCCGAGTTGGCAGCGACGATGTGGCGGAGCATGCTGTCCCGCGCGGCGAGGCTGTCGAGGCTTCGATCCGTGGTCCCAAGCCCGGCCAGCACAAACGCGATCAGCAGTCCGAACAGAACCGCAACCGCGCCGAAGCCCCCGATCAGCTTCTTCCGTACTGTCCGATTCCTGAGCATGCCCTGTCCTTTCTGACGACTCTTCGTGGTTCCGCCGAGCGCAACGTGGGGAATGGTCAGGTGCCCTCTTCGCCTGGGCTCACCACCCGCTCGGTGTCAAGCAGGAGGAGCAGGCGCCCGTCGAGCTTGTAGGCGCCGAGGATCAGCCCGCGAGCGGCCCCCGTCAGGGTGTCGGGGGACGGCTCGAAGGATGCCTCCTCGACGTCGGCGACCTCACCAACCTCGTCGACCAGGAGGCTCACCGCCTCGTAACCGGTGTGCACCACGACGTGCATCGCCAGCTGGCCCTCGGGCCGCTCCCGGAGCCGCAGCCGCCGGCGCAGGTCGATGGCGGCGACGATCTGGCCTCGCAGGTTGATCAGTCCCCGAACTGCAGGGGAAGCGAGCGGGACGGGGGTCATCGCCTGGTGGCGGATGACCTCCTGCACCCTGGAAATCTCTATCCCGAAGTGGAGGCCGTCCAGGCTGAACGTGCAGAGCTGGCGGTAGTCGCTCATTGGTCCCCTCCCCCGGTTGCGGCAGAGCGCACCGTGCCCGCTCCAGATCCTGGCGATGCTCCGGCGACAAGGGCTATGTCGATGACCTCGGTTACCCGGCCCTGGATCACCATCGAGGTCTCGGCTCCCACCCGCTCCTCGACGGTGTCGAGGATGCGGCCCACGACGAGCCCGACCTGCTGGCCGCGATATGCGCAGACGACGACCTCGAGCGGCTCGCCGCGCCCTGCGGCGCCGCCGTCGTCCGAGTCCACATAGCCGAGGGCGGAATCAACCCACACGAGGGGCAGGATCTCCCCCCGGTACTGGACGACCTTCCTGTCGCCGAGTCGCTCCACCGCGTCGGGGAGGAACTCCTCGAGACGGGACACCGCCGACAGCGGGACAGCGACCCGGCGATCCTTCCCCAAGCCGAGCAACAGGAGCGTCTGAGGCCGGTCCTCGGCCGGTGCGGCCTGGGCGTTGGCCTGGGCGAGCAGCCGTTCACGGGCCTCCGAGACGACGTGACCCCGTCGGGCGAGCCCCATGACGTCGAGGATGAGCGCGACGCGGCCGTCACCCATGATCGTGACCCCCGCGTACAGGCTCACGTCCTTCACGTGCCTGCCGAGGGGCTTCACGACGATCTCCTGCGTGTCTCTGATCTCGTCCACCACGAGGCCGAATCGCCGGTCGTCTGCCTGGAGCACGACCATGTTCAGTGCGCCCGCCGCCCGCCGGCCGGCAGCGCCCGTGCCGCCGGCCAGCTCGTCGGCGAGGTCGATGACTGGCAGCAGCCGGCCGCGGAGGCGGTAGACCGGAGCGCTATGGAAGGCCTCGATGCCGTGGCGGGCCCGCTCGCCCTCGAGGCGCATGACCTCGACCAGGCTGGCCTGCGGGATCGCGTACCGCTGCCTTCCGCTCTCTACCACGAGGGCGGGGATGATCGCGAGGGTGAGGGGGATGCGGATCTTCAGGGTCGTCCCCCGGCGGCGCTCGGTCTGGATCTCGATGCTGCCCCCGATGGCCTCGATGTTCGTCTTGACCACGTCCATGCCGACGCCCCGGCCCGACACGCTCGTGACGCTGGCAGCCGTCGAGAGGCCCGGGAGGAAGATCAGGTTCACGAGCTCTCGCTGGCTCAGGCCGGCTACCTGCTCCTCGGTCAGCAGACCCCGCTCGACGGCCCGCCGGCCCACTGCGACGGCGTCGATGCCGGTGCCGTCGTCGACGAGGTCGATGTTGATCTTTCCGCCTTCGTGGAAGGCCTGCAGCCGCAGGTGCCCTTCAGCCGGCTTCCCGGCTGCGGCCCGCGCCTCCGGCGTCTCGATCCCGTGGTCGACGGCGTTGCGCACAAGGTGCGTGAGGGGATCCTTGATCGCCTCGATGATCGACTTGTCCAGCTCGGTGCCGGCACCCTCCATCTCGAGGCGGATCTGCTTGCCGCACGACCGGGCGACGTCCCGCACCAGCCGGGGCAGCATGTTCCAGAGGATGCTGATCGGCTGCAGCCGGGTCCTCATGACCCCCTCCTGCAACTCGGTCGTGATGAGGTTCAGGCGCTGGGCAGAGGCGGCGAAGGAGCTGTCCTGATCCTCCAAGGCGAGCTGGAGGATCTGGTTGCGAGCCAGCACGAGCTCGCCGACGAGGTTCATGAGCGTGTCGAGGAGCGCGACGTCGACCCGGACGGAGGTGTCGGACACGGCGACCCGACGCTCTACCCAGATGTGCGGCGCCTCCTCCGGCACGTCTCGGCGGGGGACGCTCTCGCCGGCGATGGCCTCACCGGCGACGCCCTGGCCGGCCGGACCGCCGGTCGGCTCACCGTCCGGCGACCGCGCTGGGAGCTCTTCGATGGTTGTGGCAGCTCTGGCGAGGCCCGCGACAGGGGCGCCGGTCAGGACGCGGCCATCGGCGGCCGGCAGGGCAGCCGGCAGGGCGGCAAGGCGCTCCAGCTGGACGGTCAGCTGCCCGTAGTCGGCTCCTCCGTCGCTTCCGGTGGCCTCGATCGAGGCGAGCATCTCGCGCACGGCGTCGACCGTGCCCAGGAGTTCCGTGGAGATCTGGTCGTCCATGGTCAGGGTGCCGTCGCGCAGCCGGCTCAGCAGGCTTTCCCCCGCATGCGCCACCGATTCCAGCCTCGTGAAGCCGAGGAACCCGCAGGTCCCCTTGATGGTGTGGATCGTCCGGAAGATGCGGCCGATCGTCTCCCCTGCGCTCGGGTCCTGCTCCAGGACAAGGAGGTCGCGGTCCATCTCGCCGAGGCTCTCGTAGCTCTCGGCGAGGAACTCGCCCACGATCTCGTCCAGCTCGCTCACGGTCCGGCCTCCGAGATTCTTGGCAGACGGGGGATGCCCAGCTGCACTGGGCTCCCCTATCCGCCGTTCCCCTGTCGGCAGGTGAGGGACCGGCTAAAGCTGTGGGGGCGCCTATCGCCATCCGTCTCAGGTAGACTTGCGGAGACGGGGCTTATGGAAGCTTCGAGCAGGTCTGCTCCCCACAGCGATGAAGACCGGTCTGCTCCCACGCCTGATGGAGATGGGTCTGCTCCCACGCCTGATGAAGATTCTGATCGTTGACGACAGCAGGGCGATGCGCCTCCTTGTCATGCGCGGGTTGCGCCAGGCCGGGTACGGGGACCACGAGCTGATCGAGGCCACCGACGGCGCCGCCGCCCTCAGGCAGGTCCAGCAGGACGCTCCCGACCTGATCATGTGCGACTGGAACATGCCGGAGATGACCGGGATCGAGCTCCTACGGGCACTGAGAGCGTCCGGTGTAGGCGTGAAGTTCGGCTTTGTCACGTCGGAGGTCACCCCGGACATGCGACGGACTGCGATGGATTCGGGAGCCCTCTTCTTCGTCTCGAAGCCGTTCAGCCCCCAGGACATCGAGTCGGCGCTGGGACCGCTGCTCCAAGGGTGACCAGGCGCTCCGACGCAGCTACTCAACAACGCAAAACTGCCGACGCCCTGCCCGCAGATCTCGACATCGTCGGCACCATCCTCGGCACCATCCTGAAGCCGATCTGGATGGCGCTCTGGGACCAGTTGGTCGCCGGCCTTTCCCCCGGCGTCGGGCCGCTGCGCTCTTCCGGCACACCGCTATGAGTCAGCGAGGCAAGCTCCCCGCCCCCGACCAAGTCCGCGCGTTGCTCGCCGACCTGCTCGACCGGGACGTGCACGTCGCCAGAGGATCCTCCGCGTCCCGCTGGGAGGCGATCGCGGGGTTTGCGGCCGACGACGGCGTGATCGTGGCCGCCTGCCTGTGCGACCTGAACCTTGCTGCGACCCTCGGCGCAGCCCTGGCAGTGATGCCCTCCCAGGCTGCGAAGGCCGCGATCGAGGCGGGTGGCCTGCCTGAGTCCCTGTCCGGGAACTTCCGCGAAGTGGCCAATGTCACGGCGGGTCTCCTGAGCCGGGTCGGTCCGCACGTGAAGCTGAGCGACGTGGTGTTTGCGCCCTCTGTGCCCGAAGCGGATCTGGCGAGCATGGTAAGCGCTCCCCTGGACCACCTCGACCTGGACATCAGCGTCAGGGGGTACGAGCCGGGGAAGATGGCGCTCATGGTCAGATGACGCTCGGCGCCGTGGACTGGCGTCAGACGAGTACGGCGACCGGGCGGGGCACTTGCCTTCGCCCAACCGTAAAGAAGCACCCGCTGCCTGCCGACACCCTGGAGCGAATGTCCTTCAGGTCCGGGTGCGGCATTGCATGCTGGGCCGCCACCATCGCGGCGGGCCACCACCGTCGGGGGGCCACCGCCGAGGAGGGCCATGATCGCAGCCAAGGACATCCAGGACGTCGTGTGCAACGTCTGGACCACCACCCTCGGGATCGCGCTCGAATGCAGAGAGCCGGGCTCCGCAGCCGTTCCCGAGCCAACGGTGGCGGCTTCCGTCCACATCGCCGGGGGATGCGAGGGCAGCCTCGTGATCCTGTGCTCGGCCGCCTGCGCCCGCGGCGTGGCGGCGAGGATGTTCGAGGTGGAGCCTGCCGAGGTGTCCGTTGACGATGTCAGGGATGCCATGGGTGAGCTTGCCAACATGGTCGGCGGCAACATCAAGGGGCTGCTCGGAGTGCCATGCGACCTTTCGCTGCCCACCGTCGTGGAGGGCACCGCGCACCGGCTTGCCGTGAACGGTGTGGAGCCGGCGAGTTGGGCAGACTTCGACTGCGACGGAGAGGCCCTCAGCGTCAAGGTCTATGCGTACGGAGGTTGACCGGCGCTCTTGAGCGGGACTTTAGTTGTGGGCCCGGCAGGGATCGAACTGCGACCAGTGGATTATGAGTCTGTGAAGGGCATGGCCCCTGACCTGCGGCGATAGCTGTTTGGGCTGGTCAGAAGCCGATTTCTAGTACCGGCCAGTTGCCGTTGTTACGAGGCTCTTGCGGGTGGAATGTGGCCTAAATGTGGCCTGACCGCCTACGTATAGGAGGCGAGTCCGTTTGTCGACAGGACATTCCGAAGATGGGCGATGAACTCGCCGGCCACGGTAATTGACTGGTTGGCGGCAGCTAGAGTCACAGGAGCATCTCGATGCATGCCCTGATGTACGGCGTCGTTCCGACGTTTCACATGCTTGGTGTACCTCTCCCAGAAAGATGCCTTCTGAATCTGATCTCCGCTTAGGGAGGTCCAAAGACGCTGTAGCCTTTCGTCCTGAACGAAGGTATATCTCCGTTGGTATCCTTTGATGATCTTGACCATGTCGGCCGGGTGTCTCGCCTCCAGGAGGGCCGATACTGCCCGCTCGGCTGCAACCTCACAGGCTGTTGCAGCGACGACTACGGCTGCAGCGTATTCGGGTGGCCCTGCTTCGTGATCGGCCGCTAGCCGGCGAGCAGCATCCAGGAACGCGTCGTAGAACCGAATGACGTCGAGAGACGCTGACCCGGTGACCGTGACTCTTCCATGCGGACTCAGTTCCATGATTCAGCTTTCGTGGTCAGGCTGGTTCTTATGCTCGCTGCAGCTTACAAGTGCCCGAGGGCCTTCCGGGCAAAGCGACCCCTTCCTTGTAAGGGATGCTCGGCGATCTCGGAATTGTGCCTGCAAGAGGACGAATCCGCCGCTGATCAGGGAAAACGGCTTGCCATCATTTGGCGCCGGTTATCGTTCTTGCGCTGCCTTTCACAGCCTCTGACGGCCTGTGGACGGCCGGGAAGGTGGGCCCAGTGCCCGGCTACTGGTGGCCCAGCGCGGGATTGGAGAAGTTGCTCAGGACCCATGTGGACCTTCCGAACGCGGCCCATGACGGCTGGTGCAAGATGGGACGTCACTGAGTTTGATTGAATGCGGGTCGGCCGCCCCTAGGCTGAGGCCCGATCAAGGTGATTGGAGAAGTGGGCGACGGTACGGCTTCGGGCAACGCCCGGATACCTTTCATTGGAGCCCTGAAGCGCTATTCAAGCATCTGATTTATTTTCCTGATGAGCTCGGCCAGCTCTTTCCTCTTCCTTGCCGGAAGTGTCAGACGAAGTAGAGAGCCAGCCGTTTTCGCTAATCTATTCAGGGCCATAGCTGGAGGTGAGTCCGACCAAACTAGGTTAATGGCCTCGGAGATCTCCCTGAGGGCATCAACTCCCCTTCCCACATCACGCCAGATAGACGCAGCCTGATTGGCCGCAAGGAGGGCGCTCTCTAGGTCCCCGAACGCCAGCAATGACTTCTCTACATCGCGCAGTTCCTGGACCAGTCGGTTTGCCGCTTCAAGACGGTCCTCCAGCTTGGCACTGGCCTGCTGGAATTCTAGCCACTCGGCTACAGCCGCTGCCTGGCGTGCCCAAGTCTCGATGTTGACATCCCCGTAGGCCTGGGCTCCTGAGAGGCACCTGGTGGCAAGGGACCTGGCCCGAGCCAAGAGCGCGACAGCCTCGTCTGGGTGCTGACCTGCGGACGCAATAAGGGTCCAGGACAGCGAGTGAGTGGCGAAAAGCTCGTTCTCTCGTATTCCCAGGCGAGCGCTTTGCTCGACACTGGTCTCCAAATGATCAATCGAGCGCGACAGGTCGTGAAGAGTGTCTCGCTCGATGACCCCCGCGAGGTGGAGCGCAATTGCGCTATATACATCCTCCTCAGGCGCATCAAATACCCTGACGAAATGATCTAGGGCATCAAGCCGATTACGTCCCCCGCCGGTTGTATAGAGGCGGAAACCCCTGTAGAAATCGACAGCACGACCCTCGGAGCCCAACAGATACTCTTGTCTCAACACAAGATCGGTGAGCCACTTCCGGTTTGCCGTGCGGTTAAGAAGAGGGGGCTGAGCGAACTCCTGCCCAAACAATCCGACAGACTCTGCCGCATCGAGCGCAGCCAGGTAGTAGGCGAGTCTCCCTCGAACAAACCAGGCTTCATCGTCGTCGGAGTCAGCCTCCTTGATCTCCTCCAGTCGGGCGAGGCGCTGATGAGCCTCTTGGAAGAGCTGCGGCGCAGTGCGCTTAAAATGCTCCGCTAGGGGCTTAGCCAAAGGGGCCGATATTCTCCATCCATCGCTACCCTTTTGAACAAAGGACCACTCACCTAAAACCGTGAGCGTCTCCGTGAAGTCACCTTCCCATAGCTCGGCGGCAACCTGCGCAACTTCATGGGGCAGGAGGGCGACACTGATGGAGAGTATCCATGCAGCTTGCACTGTTTCAGGAGACGAGATGGAGAGGAAAATCTCTAGGTCAGGATGTCCTCCTCTGTCTCTCGCTGTAACGGCGATTTCAAAAAGACTCAACTTAGACTCCAAGCTTGCAAGCGAAAGTAGGCTGTTGCCGGTGACACTCTCATTCCTGACCTGACCGGCCCACCAAAGACCAGTTTAATGGCCTCCTCAAGCTCGTTGGCGTGCCGAGAGGATAACTCATGTGCCCCATTAAGACAAATCCGGACGTCTTGCACACTGAAGTCGCCTAGTCGCAAAACGGCAGCCGAGCCGACAGAGGGCCATCGCGTGCTCTGCCCGCAAGTGACGACAACGGGGATACGGCCCTGCTCGGCCAGGTTGTCAAAGACTTTGAGGCGATGCATATTGCCGGACTGGTCTTGATCGACGTCCTCGAATAACAGGGCCAGGTCCTGCTTACACCTGTCTATCGCCTCGAGCAGGGTGTCCACGACCTCCCGATCTGGCAGGCCAGCCAGGACGGATCCGGGATGAATTGCATAGCCGATCCCAGGTGTCTGAAGACGATGCAATACTTCGCCCAATGCGAGCTGTGGCGTCCAAGAACGGCGTGTCAGGAGCATTCGCATACAAGTGAATCCTTCGATGGTCAACAGCTCTTCGACCAATGAAAGAGCCTGGCCTTTGCCGGACATTTCATTACCCTTCAGCACGAGGCAGCCTCCTCCGCTAAACAGCTCTTGAGCCTTTGCGACAACCTCCTGGCGGTTGATCCGCATCCACCATGCCAGAGTCACGCGGTGGCCTTCGAAAAGTCGGAGCTAGCAGACTTGTGATTCTGACGAATTAGCTCGACTGCTCGTTCCACAAGGGGTAAGACTGAACGATACGGCTCTCTAGTCGCTCTTCCCGCCTCACGAATGAAGGCCACCGCCACGTCGTCGTGCGGCGTAAGCTTGGAGATCTCTAGAAACACGGGGGCTTGGGCGGCTACATAATTCGCTTCCGTGACGGCCGTGTAGAGGTCCTGAAGAGCACGGATCTCTCCAGGGGGGAGGCGCCTCACGTCACCGGACGACACTATGATCCTCCAAGCCTCAGAGGGTAACGGCGGATCCAGAAAGTAGCCAGCGCCCAGTCCCTCGTCACGTGAGGCTCGCTTTCCGGATTCCAACCCAATGCGTTTTACCTCATCAGCCAGATTCTCTATCAAGTAGCCCAATCGCTTATTGGTCTGGTACCAACCGACGATAACCGTTAAACCGACAGCGACTGCTGCTCCGACTACGGCTGCTGCCCAAGCGGTGAGCGTGCCACCGTCGGCTGTAGCCGTACCCGAAACCTGGATAGGGGCGGGGAACACTGGACCCAGTGCCCATGGAAGCAACATGATTGTCCGTAGTGTATGGGACGACGAATGCGTTTGAGAAACGAGGGACACTCAAGAGTGAACACGAGAGGTCCCAACTCGGCGTTGGAAGGGCCCGCGCAAGGTTAAGGCGGCCTCGTGGGCGAGGGCCGAGGACGGGTGACCGGAGGGAAGCCCGCCCGCAGTCCCCGCCGGCCGAAGGCCGGCGCTTGATTCTATGTAAGTGGATTGTGAACAGGTCGCTCCTGAATCGACCCTGAATCGCTCGAACACGTCGGCAGCTGGCCCGGATCGAGCCGATTCAGGTTCGGGAGTGGGTCTCCGGACTCGTGGGGCGAGGGCTCAGCCCGTCGAGGATTCGGCAAGCGTATCAGTTGCTCTCCGCCAGCATGAAGGCGGCCGTGGAATCGGGATACCTCGCCCGGTCGCCGTGCGTGGGCGTGAAGCTTCCGAAGGAGACCAGGCGGGACATGCTCTTCCTGACGTCAGCCGAGATCGAGCGCCTGGCAAGCTGCATCGTGGAGCCCTACGGGGTGACGATCTACTTCGCCGCGTACTCCGGCCTCCGCTTCGGGGAAATTAGCGCGCTGCGGGTGCGGAGACTCGATCTGCTCGGAGCCAGGGTTCGGGTGGCTGAGGCCTACTCCGATGTCTCCGGCAAGTTGCACCTTGGGCCCCCGAAGTCGGGGAAGGAGCGGGCGGTGCCGGTCCCCCGGTCAGTGTGTGACGCCTTGGCGCCGGCGCTGGAGGGAAAGGGTCAGGACGATCTACTCTTTCTAGCTCCCGAGGGCGGTCCGCTTCGGCAGGGCAACTTCTATCACCGGAAGTACAAGCCTGCCGTCGAGGCCGCCGGGCTACCGCGGAGCTGCGCTTTCATGATTATGCCGACCCCCGCGTTATGCCGACCTCGGCTGGGATTCGCTTGCCTGAGGCGGTGAACGTGCTGAACGTGTCGGCATAACGCGGCTGGCGTCGGGCAATGTCTCCTTCCCGATCCAAAGGAAGGAGACAGCATGGCCAGAGCAGGTAGCAGGGTGAGCAGGGTACTGATGACGGGGCCGCTGGCGCCCTACGCGGACGCCTACGGAGCCGAGTTGAGGCGGCGCGGGTACACGGCGCTCAGCACGGTGAACGAGTTGCGCCAGGTGGGGCGGCTGAGCGCTTGGCTGGCGGTGACCGGGAAGACGGCCGAGGATTTGAGCGCCGAGCGGGTCGAGGAGTTCCTCGGCCACCAGCGCGAGCAGGGTCGTCATCGCGCATCGTGGTCGCGCCCAGGGCTGGTGTGCATGGTGGAGGTCCTCCGGTCCCTCGGTGTGATCGACGCCGAGCAGCCCGCGCCGGAGGTCTCGGCGCAGGAGCGCCTGTTGCAATCCTTCGAGCGCTACCTGCTGGTGGAGCGAGGCCTTGCAGAGGGGACGGTGCACGGCTATGTCGAGCACGCTCGGCGATTCCTGGCCGGCCTCGACAACGAGGGTGGGCTCGGCTCGCTGAGCGCTGCGGATGTGACCTCAGCAGTGCTGCACGAGTCGGCGGCGGTGTCGGTGGCCACGACCCAGAATTTCGTGGCCGGGCTGAAGTCGTTCCTGCGCTTCTGCTTCGTCGAGGGGCTGGTCGCCCGGGACGTGTCGGAGGCCGCACTTGCGATCACGGGGCGGCGCCGCTCATGCCTGCCCCGGGGCATCAGTGCTGCCGACGCCAAGGCGCTGGTGGCCAGCTGTGACCGCCGGAGCACGCTCGGCCGGAGGGACTACGCGCTGGTGGTCATCTTGCTCCGGCTGGGCTTGCGGCGATCGGAGGTGGCGGGCCTGCGCCTCGATGACATTGACTGGCGTGCGGGGGAGCTGGTCGTGCGTGGCAAGGGTGCCCGCCAGGACCGGCTGCCGCTCCCCGCCGACGTGGGCGAGGCGATCGCCGCCTATCTGCGACGGGGACGGCCGCAGACCGACCGGCGGGAGGTGTTCCTGCGAGCCAGGGCGCCGCACGGGCCGATCGCCCCGGGTACGGTCGCCTCCACGGTGCGCCGGGCCTGCCGGCGAGCCGGGATCGCCGAGGTTGGCTCGCACCGGCTGCGCCACACCGTGGCCTGCGAGATGGTCGCCGCCGGCGTCCCGCTGGTCGAGATCGCCCAGGTGCTGCGCCATCACAGTCTCCAGAGCACCGCGGTGTACGCCCGGGTGGACCTGGACCGGCTGCGCCAGCTGGCTGCCCCTTGGCCGGGAGGCGAGCAATGAGCGCGCTGGAGGCCCAAGTCCACGACTACCTGCGCCTGCGCCGGGCGCTGGGCTTCAAGCTGGAGCGCCACGGGCGGCTGCTCCCGCAGCTTGTCGCCTACCTGGAGGCGGCCGGGGCGGCCACGGTCACCAGCGAGCTGGCCATCGCCTGGGCGCGCCTGCCTGAACGCGCCCGACCGAATCACTGGGCAGCCCGGCTCGCCGTCGCCCGGGGCTTCGCTCGCTACCTGAAGACGATTGACCCAGCGACCGAGGTACCGCCGCCAGGCGTGTTCCCCGCTCGCCGGCACCGGCCCGCACCCTACTTGTGGTCGCAGGAGGAGATCTGCCGACTGCTGGAAGCGGCTCGGGCACTGCCATCACCTATGCGGGCAGCGACGCACGAGGCGTTGTTCGGGTTGCTTGCCACCACGGGCATGCGCCTCGGCGAGGCCGTCGGCCTCCAACGCCGTGATGTCGACCTGGCCGCTGGGGTCATCACCATCCGGGAAGCCAAGCATGACCGCTCCCGGCTGGTGCCGCTGCACCGGAGCACCGCACAGGCGCTGGCTCGCTACGTCGCCCGGCGCGACCGGCTCTGCCCGCGGCCCAGCTCGACGGCGTTCTTCTTGTCCCGAGCCGGCACTGCTCTGGAGCGAAGCGCCGTAGACAAGACGCTCAGGAACATCACCACGTCCCTCGGCATCCGCACAGCGACGGTCCATCCGCGGGCACACGACCTCAGGCATAGCTTTGCTGTGGCCACCCTGATCGGATGGCTGCGCTCGGGCGTCAGCGTCGATGAGCGGATGGCGGTGCTGTCCACCTATCTCGGCCACGTCGCACCTGCCGACACCTACTGGTACCTGTCCGCCTCCCCCGAGCTGATGGCTCTGGCTGCTGAACGCCTCGACGTGAGCTTCGGAGCAAAGCCGTGAGCGCGCTTGCACCCGGCCTGCAGGCGTTCTTCACCGATCGTCTGATCGGCCAGCGCGCTGCCAGCCCGAACACCGTCGGGGCCTACAAGACCACGTTCCGGCTCCTGCTCGGCTTCGCCGCCGAGCGCACCGGCAAGCTGCCCGCCGCCCTGGACATCGCAGAGCTGGAAGCGGCGCTCATCGCCGCGTTCTTGGACCATCTCGAAGCCGACCGGCACAACCGCGTCGCCACCAGGAACAACCGGCTGGCCGCCGTCCACTCCCTGTTCGGCTACCTGGCTCTGCACCACCCCGAGCACGCCGCCTCCATCCAGCGGGTGCTCGCCATCCCGCCCAAGCGCAGTGAGCGCAACGTGGTCACCTACCTCACCGACCCCGAGGTCGATGCGCTGCTGCATGCCTGCGACCAGACCCGCTGGACGGGCAGGCGGGACCACGCCATGTTTGCCCTCACCGTCCAGACCGGGCTGAGGATCTCGGAGCTGGCCGGCCTCAGCTGCCAAGACGTGACGCTCGGCGCCGGGGCCAACGTCCACACCGTCGGCAAAGGGCGCAAAGAGCGCCACACGCCCCTGGTTCCCTCCACCAGAGCCGTGCTCAAGGCGTGGCTCGGGGAGCGCGGCGGGGACACCACTGATCCGCTGTTCCCCACCATCACCGGCGGCCAGCTGAGCCGCGACGCCATCGAGCGACGGCTCACCCTGCACCTAGCCGTCGCGGCAGACAGGTGCCCGTCGCTGCGGACAAAGCATGTCACCGCGCACACCTTGCGGCACACCGCGGCCATGCGCCTACTGCTGGCCGGCAACGACATCACCGTCATCGCGCTGTGGCTCGGCCACGAGCAGATTGAGACGACCAACATCTACCTGCACGCGGACATGACCCACAAGCAACAGGCGATCGACAGGACCAAGCCGCTCGCCGCCAAGCCAGGCCGCTATCGACCCTCCGACTCGCTGCTGGCCTTCCTCGAAGGCCTCTGATTATGCCGACACGTTCAGCACGTTCACCGCCTCAGGCAAGCGAATCCCAGCCGAGGTCGGCATAACGCGGTGGTCGGCATAATTCATGTTTGTGCCGACTTCGGCACAACCATGACTTGAGGCACACCTGTGCGGCACTGCCAGGTTTTTAGCCCAGGGCGCCCACCCGAGAGCGATCATGGAGCACCTCGGGCACTCGTCCATCACCGTCACCATGGACCGGTACGGCCATCTGTTCCCCGACGAGAAGGACCGTTTGGCCAAGGGCCTCGACGAGGCCTTCAAGGCGGCCAAGACTTCAAAAGATGTGGCCTCAATGTGGCCTCTGGATGGCCAGAAGGTGGTTTCGCTGCCGAAGGGCCGCAAGAAACTGGCCTCTGAGCAGGGAAGTTAGTCGTGGGCCCGGCAGGGATCGAACCTGCGACCAATGG
>JAOPYO010000062.1 GCA_025964575.1 Actinomycetes bacterium | reverse complement strand
GCGTGCTTGCCATAGCCCAGATGCGCGGTCAGCTCGGCCTCCAAAGCGCGCTCCAGGACCGCCTTGACCAGGTCCCCGAGCATCGACCCCTCACCGGTCAGCCGCAGCCCGCCGGCCTCATCCCGGGACCGGGCCAGCAGTTCGTCCAGCTGCCGGTCGTTGATCAGCTCACGGATCGGACGCTTCTCCACATCCCACACCGTAGACGAACCATCACTTACGGTAGTCGACGTTGTGCCGTCGACACCCTCGATCACAGACATGATGACGCTTCTCCCCCCGAAGAAGTGGGTGTTCCCACAGGTCACTTGCTTCCCAGAAGATCACTCCTTACACACCTGATGGGATACCCCCATCGATCCGCCGTTCAGGTCACGTTCGTGGCGGTGTTTCGGCACGATCGGTCCTGTGTGGCCCTACGCCTGGTGTAGCTCGCTGTCATCCGGATCTTCGGATGGGCTGGTGCTGCTCGCCCTGTCCGAGGGGGTGCGTGTACAGACTCTTGGCGGGAGGGATGCTGAGCGTGTTCATCTGTTCCTTCGAGGGGGGAAGGTCATGAATGCGAAGGGATGGGTGTACAAGCGGTGCGGTTGCCGGGATCGGGTCACCGGGGGGCGGTTGGATTCGCGGTGCCGGTTCCTGGTCCGGCGCGGCATGGCAGCTGGTACGTGGCCATCGATGTCCCGGCGGGTCTGGACGGCCGACGCCGCCGGATCCGTAAGGAAGGCTATGCCACCCGCCGGGCGGCCGAGTGCGCCCTGGCGGATCTGCGCACCCCGGGTACCGTCGACCCGGGGGTGCGGGTGTTGACCACCGGGCAGTGGTTGCGGTTGTGGCTGGCCTCGCGGGTTTCGTTGCGGTCCTCCACGCTGAGCGGGTACGCCGCGCATGTCGAGGAGTACCTGGACCCGTACCTGGGTGGTGTTCCGCTGCGTGAGCTGGGCGTCGGGGATGTGCAGCGGATGTTCACCTCGATCATGCGGTCCGGTGTGTCGGGCAGGCAGATCACGCCCGCGACCCTGCATCGCATCCACGCCACCTTACGGGCGGCGTTGAACGCCGCAGTGCGGGCGCATCACCTGGATGACAATCCGGCGCGTTACGTCGAGTTGCCGCAGGCCAGGCGCCCGCACGCGGTGGTGTGGACGCCTACTCAGATCGCGGAATGGCAGCGCAGTGGGGTCCGGCCGGCGGCGGCGATTACGAACGGTGGGGTGGCCATCGCCGCGAATATTTCCGTGACGGCGATGAGTTGCTGGCGGAAACCACGCGGCTGGCGATTGCCGCCCTGACACACGGGGCAACGCGGATCGATGTCGTCGACGCGTCGGTGATTTCATTCCCAACGACGGCTGCTGCGGGACGCTGCGCAGGAACTGGCGGCGGCGGGTTTTCCCTATGCAGGGCGTCGGATCTTTCCCGCGGTGGCCGAGGCCATGGTCGCCGCCGACCTGCCCGGCGCCGTGGTGCTCGCCGACGACTTCGGTGACGGCCTGGACGCCGGCGCCGCTGAATACCTGGCCGCGCTGCTGCGCCGCAAAAGCGGGCAGGCGTGGCTGGGCACCCGCCGCCCCGAAGTCGTCAGGGCGTTCGAGGCCACCGAGGGCTGTGGTCGAGGAGTCATGGGCGCGGAGGGGGTGCTTGCCAGTCGGTGAGGTCGGCGGGTTCCAGGCCCAGGTAATGCTCAAGGTCGGCGGGAGAGTGATCACGCAGAAAAGTGGCGAACTTCTCGGTGACGCCCTTCATGTAGCCCTCGGCGGTGCGGTCGGTGATGAACAGTCGCTCGCCGATGCTGCGAAAGGACTCACCACGGGCGCGGCCGGATAGGACCTGTCGTTCGCGGGGGGTCAACCCCGGTAGCCGGCCTCGGCGTTCGGCAAGTTCCGCGAGTCCGGTGAGGGCTTGGGTGATGACGATCTGCCCTTCGGTGACACGGGTGACCGCCTTATGGAGCGCCGACAGCGGTTCGGCCTTGTGTATGACACCGCGGGCTCCGGCGGCCAGGCAGTTCACCAGCACGGCTCGGCGCCGCTCGTTGGTGTAGACGAGGACCGGGTAACCGGCCGCCGCCACCGCGTGGACAGCTGCTGGACCCTGCACGACAGGGACCCGGCCCGTACCGGCGAGCTTGAGATCCACCAGGACCACCTCCGCCTCCGGAGCAGCTGCGAGCAGGGCGTCAGTGTTGGCGAACGACGCCACGACCTCAATCTGGGGCAGGAGTAACGGGAGGCCGTCGCGCATGATGGTGTCGTCATCCACCATGGCGACGCGTACGCGGAGTGCCTGGGCAGGGTGCGGGTCCACAGGTTCGGTTGTCACGGAGCGGTCTCCATTGGTCCACGTACAGGTCCAGGTAGAGGTCCACGTAGGGTGACGGCGGTTCCGTCGCCAGGAACCGAATGCACATGCGCACTGATGTGTTGCGTCTCCAGGGTCTGTTCCACCTGTACACGCAGCCCGAAGCCGCGCGGTGTGGTCGCGGTGTCGAAGCCGCAGCCGTTGTCCCGCACGGTGATCTCCCACTCGCCCTGCGCCTGGTCCGCGTCGCCGTGGACCACCACGTTGTCCGCCCCCGCGTGCATGCGTACGTTGGCCAGCAGTGTGGCCAGAGCTTTCTGCAGCGCGTTAGCGGCGGCCGGGGGCAGGGCGATGCCGGTCGCGAGGTCCACGCTGATCTCCAGCGGCAGGTCTCCGAACTCGACGGCTGCCGCATGAACGACGTCGGTCAGGGTGCGGCCTTCGGACAGCCCGGCGGCCGACGCGGCCGACTGGGTCCCGCTGATCGCCTCGTTGAGGAATGCGCGCACGCGGTTGGCGAGCGATATCGCCTGGGTTCGCAGTGGCTCGGCCAGGGTGGGTGGGAGATCGGGGTCGGCGAGCAGGTGCAGGACTCCGATGTTGTCGTGCAGCAGGACGCGTTGGTGGTCGCGCTCCTCCAGACGCGCGGCTTTCGCGGCGGCTTCGGTGGCGGCTCTGCGCGCGCTCTCGACGTCCGCGCCGAGCCGGCGCAGGTATCCGACCAGGAGGCGGGTGAGGACGGCGAACCCAACGTAGGCGAACGCGTTACTGATCATGGTGGCGCGCATCTGCCCGGGTGCCCCGACCGGCAGGCTCGCCAGCAGGTAGCAGGCAGGCAGAACAGTGACCGCCAGCACGATATCCCGGCGGCGGGGGAAGACGATCGCCGCGCCGACCGCACTGCTGAGCGTGAGCGCGAACCCCCACGCGGTCCAGCTGCCGGTGCTGTCCGCAGAGGCGATGAAGGCGGGCTGGGAGAGCAGCACGAGCGCGGCGACGGTCGTGTCGATCCAGCCCCATCGGGCGTTGCGGTACGCGCCGGCCCGCAGGACGGCGACGGCGATCGACGTGGACTCGGCGACATAGCCCACCAGCACCGTGACGAACAGCGGCAGCGACGTCGTATGCACGATCGCGGTGGGCAGCGCCACTGCCAGCTGGATGAGCCCGACCATGCGCACTCCCAGGAACACCGCCGCCGCACACAACTCGACGCCGTCCAGCGTCGTGGGCAGGCGGCCGTGTCCGGCTCGCCAGGCGAGGATGAACATCTTCATTAGCCCTACATCATCGCGGTCCGCGACCCGGCTGCACACCCCGTGATTCCCGGGTACCGCGGGTGCGTCCGCCGCGAAACGATGGTCACTGCAACCGGGACGGCACCGCCGATGGAGGGCAGGCAGAGCTATGGCGACGGCAGAGCAGTACGAGAAGGCCCTGAAGAAGCTTGAGATGGACGTGAAGCTCAGCACGCAGGACATGGACCTCATCAAGGTGATGCTCAAAGAGTCGGGATCTCGGGGCAACCGCGCCCGAAACGCCATGAAGTAAAACCGTCCGATCGTCCGTCGAGCAAAAGAGGCAGTAACAGATGGCCACGGATACTCTCGAAATCCGCACCACTCTCACCGTCGAGCAGGTGAAGCAGATCTTCCGCTCGACTTTGCAAGCGTTCTCCAAGAAGGTGGAGTTCGGCGCGATCCTGTCCAGCGACAACCCATTCGATGAGCCGATGGACTTCACGGCGTACGCGTCGCTCAAGACGTTCACGGGCGGCTGGGTCGTGCAGATCTACGTCGCCGACCACGAAGGCGTGCGCAGCGTGGCCCTGGTGCCGGTGGGGTCTTCCGCGCTGGGCCGCGCTGTCGGCGGCTTGAAGAACACCTACTCCCGGTCGGCCGGCCGGGAGAAGGCCGGGACAGTGCTCGATCGCCTGCGTGCCGCGGACCCCGCGCTGACAACCGCGTAGGGGATCCGACGGGAGGCTAGGCGCCCGCATGCGGTGGTGTGGACGCCTACTCAGATCGCTGAATGGCAGCGGACCGGGGTGCGGCCGGCGGTGGCGATCTGGACGTCCGATCAGACCGCCCGGTTCCTGCACGGCATCCGCGGCCATCGGTTGTACGCCGCGTATCACCTGATCGCGTTACGCGGGCTGCGCCGCGGCGAGGCGGCCGGGCTGCGGTGGTGCGATCTGGACCTGGAGCACGGCACCGCGATGATCAACGGGCAGATGCAGCGAACCCGTGGTGGGCTGGTCGTCGCCCCGCCCAAGTCCCATGCCGGGCTGAGGTCGATCGCCCTGGACCACACCACCGTCGCCGCGCTCC
>JAOPYO010000050.1 GCA_025964575.1 Actinomycetes bacterium | reverse complement strand
GCGTCGGGGTCGGTGCCCACCTCGAGCAGTGGCTCGGCGGCCCGTGCGGCCACCTGCTCCGCGTCCTCGACCGGCACGCTTTGGGAGAGCATCCACCACGTCATGGCCCGGTACATCGCACCCGTGTCGAGGTAGCGGAGCCCCAGCGAGCGGGCGACCCCCTTGGCCGCGCTCGACTTACCAGAGCCCGAGGGGCCGTCCATGGCGATGACGATCGTCACGTCTGTCCGTCTCCTACCTGCGTACCGGGCCGATGGCCCGCGCCAGAGGGACCGCACACCGCGGTCTCCTCGTCCAATCCTCGCCGTGTACAAGCCCCCAGCGTGTACAAGCCCCAGCGCAAAAGGCTACCGGGCCCGGCGACCTCCCACGCCCACTCCTCCGTGATCATGGAGGGGATGGGTCATCCGGGGACGGACCAGCCGCGGACACGGAGTTCGTCGGCGAGTTCCTCCGCCGCCTCGGGCCGGACGGAAAGCTCGGCGACACCTACCGGCAGACCCGGGGAGTGCTCGATCGCGACGTCCTCGATGTTGACTCCGGCGTCTCCAGCGGCCTGGAAGAGCCGGGCCAGCTCACCGGGACGGTCCGGGATGACGACGGACACGATGGCGTACGAGCGCGCCCGGCCGCCGTGCTTGCCCGGGATCCGCCCACGGCCGATGGTGCCGCGGTGCAGGAGTTCGGTGACCTTCTCCGCGGCCACGTCGGCGACCGCACCGCCGCTCTGGGCGCCGGCGCGCAGCATTGCGGCCGCCAGGGCGAGATCTCCAGCGACCGCGTCCAGGACCTCGGCCACGGGCTCCGCGTTGGCACTGAGGATGCCGATCCACAGCCGCGGGTCGCTGGCCGCGATGCGCGTGACGTCGCGTACGCCCTGACCTGCCAGCCCCAATGCCACGTCGGGAGCGTCACCGAGGCGGGCGGCCATCGCGGCCGACACCACGTGCGGCCCGTGGGAGACCAGGGCGACCGCCCGATCATGTTCGGCGGCGCTCACCGTGACGGGCTCGCCCCCGCAGGCGCGCGCGAGGGCCGTGACCGCCTCGGCCGCCTCGGCCGACGACTCCGGCGACGGGCACAGTGCCCACGGCCGGCCGAGGAAGAGGTCGGCCCGCGCTGCCGCCGGACCGGAACGCTCCCGCCCCGCCAGCGGGTGCCCCGGCACGAACGTGGAGAGATCACAGCCCAGCTCGGCGGCCTCGGACAGCGGGCGGAGCTTGACGCTGGCCACGTCGGTGTAGAAGCGGGCCAGTCCGCGTTTCTGCGCGTCGAGAAGGGCGGCCGCCACCGCGGCGGGGGGTACGGCGAGCACGGCGAGATCGGCGGGCTCTCCCGGATCGCCCTCTGGGAGCGCCGCGCCCGCACCGATCTCGACCGCCAGCCGCAGGGATGCCGTGTCACGGTCGGCGAGCAGCACGTCGGCTCCGTGCTCGCGCATCGCCAGCGCGATCGACGTGCCGATCAGCCCTGTGCCGACGACCACGATCCGCCGCAGGGCGCCCTCAGACGCCCGGACCTCTTCTGTCACAGTTCCAGCCTAACGACTCGGGACCTTCGTGATCATTGGGCGATGTCGAGGCGCAGGGCAATGGCGCCCCGCAGGTAGACGTGCTGCACGGCCGATCGGGGCCGGTCCGTCTCGATGTGCGCCATGAGCCGGATCACCCGGGGCAGCGCGTGCGGGACGTTGATCTCAGAGGCGCACAGCAACGGCACCTCGTGGAAGCCCAGCTTGCGGGCCGCGAGCGCAGGGAACTCCGAGGACAGATCCGGAGTCGCCGTGAACAGCACACTGATGACGTCGTCCGTCGTGAGCTCGTTCCGGGTCATCACCTCGGTGACGAGCTCGGTCGTCGCCTCCAGGATCAGCTCCCGATCGTCGGCGTCGACCTGCGTCGCACCACGAACCGCCCGTACCGCCACTCTTCGTCCCCTCCCCATTACCTGAAATCCAGGCGTTTACCCGAAATCCTTGCGCGACGATCAGAGATCCACCGCTGCGTACAGCTCGCCGATCTCCTTCACCGTCAGCGCGCGGATCGCGCCGGACTTGAGCCGGCCCAGCTTGACCGGGCCGAACTCGGTACGGGCCAGCTGGCGCACCGGATGGCCCACCTCTTTCAGCATCCGCCGCACGATGTGCTTGCGGCCCTCGTGCAGCTTGACCTCGACCAGGAAGCGCTTGCCGGACTGCTCCACGATGCGGAAGTCGTCCGCCTTCACTGGCCCGTCCTCGAGGGTCACACCCTTGAGCAGGCGCCGGCCGAGGTCACGCGCGATCGGGCCCGCCACCTCGGCGACATAGGTCTTGGTGACACCGAATGAGGGGTGCGTCAGCCGGTGCGCCAGCTCCCCGTCGTTGGTGAGCAGGATCAGCCCTTCGGTGTCGGTGTCGAGCCGGCCGACGTGGTACAGCCGTTCCGGCACTTCACCGACGTACTTGGCCAGGCTGGGCCGGCCCTTCTCGTCGGACATGGTGCTCACCACGCCGCTGGGCTTGTTGACCGCGTAGTAGCGCGTGGCGGCGCGGGTCTCGACCCGCTTCCCGTCGACGTGGATCACGACCTGCTCGGGATGCACCTTGGCCCCGAACCACGCCACCACCTTGCCGTCGACCTGCACCCTGCGCTCGGCGATCAGTTCCTCGCAGTGCCGCCTGCTGCCGATCCCGGCGTCCGCCAGGACCTTCTGCAGCCGCACACCATCCGTGGCATGCCCTGAATCAGAATCCGTCTTACTCACTTTGCCATGTCCTCAATGCCTTCAACATCGTCGGGTAGGTAGGGGGCGAGCTCGGGCAGTTCCTCGAGGCCGCGCAGCCCCAGCCGCTCCAGGAAATGCCCGGTGGTCCGGTAAAGATGGGCTTGCGTCTCGGGATCCTGCCCGGACTCCTCGATGAGGCCCCGCAGCGTCAGGGTCCGGATGACCCCGTCGCTGTTGACCCCGCGGATCGCCGACACCCGGGCCCGGCTGACCGGCTGACGGTAGGCCACCACGGCGAGCGTCTCCAGCGCGGCCTGGGTGAGCCGCGTTCGCTGGCCGTCGGTCACGAACCGCTCCACCACCGGGGCACAGACATCCCGAGTGTAGAACCGCCAGCCACCGGCGATCTCCCTTAGGTCGAACCCCCGGCCCTGCTCGGTGTATTCCTCCGACAACTCCCGCAGTGTCGCCACGACCTCGCCGCGCGGCCGCTCCAGGATCTGGGCCAGGGTCACCTCGGGCACCGGCTCGTCGATCACCAGCAAGATCGCCTCAAGTGAGGCCCTGAGCCCGGGCAGCGTGTCCGTTGCCGGGGCTTCTGGCGTCGGGGCTTCGGCCTCCCCCGTCGGCTCCTCGGTCCGGCCATCCAGCTGCCAGTCAGTCACTGTGCTCGTCCCCGTTCGGCTCCGGTGCGCCTTGATAGTCGTCGGCGACCGCGACGTCGCCCTCATCGCTGCCGGTCCAGGTCACGTGCAGCTCACCGAGGGGCTCGATCTGCTCGAAGGACACCGCCAGCTCGCGATACAGCTCCAGTAGCGCCAGAAAGCGCGCCACGATCTCGAACGTCCCCGCGCAATCGTCCGTGAGGGTCCGGAAGGTGGCCCGCCGCAGTCGCCGGAGCTGCGCGACGATGATAGCCGCCTGGTCCTTGACGTTGGCCTGTGGTTGATACATGTGCTCGACCGAGACGGTCGGCACGGCCTTGGGTGCGAACGTCCTGGCGGCGAGCCGGGCGAACTCGGCCGGCCCCAGCCCGAGGAGCACCTCGGGCAGCATATCGGCGAAGCGCGGTTCCATCGGCACCAGCCGCGGGAACCGCTTGGCCTCCTCGGCCATGCGGCCGGCGAGGAACCTCGCGACCTCCTTGTACGCGCGGTACTGCAGCAACCGGGCGAACAGCAGGTCGCGGGCCTCCAGGAGGGCGAGGTCCTCCTCGTCATCGACCTCGCCGGAGGGCAGCAGCCGGGCGGCCTTGAGGTCGAGCAACGTGGCGGCGACCAGCAGGAAGTGGCTGGCCTGATCCAGGTCCCACTCCTTGCCGTACGAGCGGATGAAGGCGATGAACTCGTCGGTGACCCTGTGCAGGGACACCTCGGTGATGTCCAGCTTGTGCTTGGAGATCAGGCCCAGCAGCAGATCGAACGGTCCCTCGAAGTTGTCGAGGTGGACCTCGAAGCCCCGAGGCCGGCCAGAGGCGGGGGCTTCGGACACGCCGGCGCCGTGAGGTGGTCCGGGGGCGTCCCCGGCCAGGTCCTCGCCCTGCGGCGCAGCGGTATCGGTCACATCTATGACGGTAACGGAATCACGGTCCGGACCTCGCATCCGGCACGGAATCGACCTGGTCAGCCCAGCCGGTCGCGGAGTGATCGGGCTGGGCTCAGCCGATGAGACGCCATCGTTCGAGCACCTCCTTGGCCAGCTCCCGGTAGGCGTTGGCGCCCATCGAGGACGAGTCGAAGGTGGTGATCGGCTCTCCGACCACGGTCGCGTCGGGGAACCGGACCGTGCGGTTGATGACGGTGTGAAAGACCTTCTCGCCGAAGGCCTCGACGACCCGGCTGAGCACCTCGCGGGTGTGCAGGGTCCGGGAGTCGTACATGGTGCCCAGAAAACCGTCGATCACGAGGTCAGGGTTGATCCGGGCCTGAACCTTCTCGATGGTCTCCATGAGCAGAGCCACGCCGCGCATGGCGAAGTACTCGCACTCCAAAGGCACCAGCACGCCTTGGCTGGCGGCCAGCGCATTGATCGTCAGCAGGCCCAGCGACGGCTGGCAGTCGATCAGGATGTAGTCGTAGTGCTCCACCGCGGGCTTGAGGCACCCCTGGAGGATGTACTCACGGCCGACCTCGTGGACGAGCTGGACTTCGGCCCCGGACAGATCGATGTTGCTGGGCAGCAGGTCCATGCCCTCGACGCTGGTCTCCAGGAGGATGTCCTCCCACTCGGTCCCCCGCTCCAGGAGCAGGTTGTGGACCGTCATCTCCAGCTGACGCGGGTCGCCCTGTCCCAGGCCCACCGACAGCGCGCCCTGCGGGTCGAAGTCGACCAGCAGCACCCGGCGGCCCTGCTCGGCGAGCGCGGCCCCCAGATTGATGGTCGTGGTGGTCTTGCCGACCCCGCCCTTCTGGTTGCACACCGCCACGATGCGCGCCGGTCCGTGCTCGGACAGCGGCTCGGGGTCGGGAAAAGAGGGAACGGGCCGCCGCGTTGGGCCGAGGGCGTTACGCGGATCCGTCTCGATGGCGGCCGCGAGAACCTTCTCCGCGGCGTGCTGTGTGCTGGTCAACAGCTTCGAACCTCCCCGCGGCCAGGACATGCCGTCAAGACCCGGACTCTACGGACCGGCCCACCCGACGGCAAGGCGACTCGCGCAACGACAATGGACTGGGCTCACCCACGAGCTCGGGGGTGGGAGGTCGCGTAGACCTCCCGCAACAGCTGGACCGTCACCAGCGTGTAGACCTGAGTGGTCGTGACCGATGCGTGGCCGAGCAACTCCTGGACCACCCTAACGTCGGCTCCTCCATCGAGAAGGTGGGTTGCGAAAGAATGCCGCAGTGTGTGCGGGGACACGTCGCAGAGCCCGGCCCGCTCGGCGGCCGCGCGCAGGACCATCCACGCCCCCTGACGGGAGAGCCGTCCCCCGCGAGCGTTCAGGAACAGCGCGGGCAGCCCGCGCCCCGCCTTGACCAGCTCGGGCCGGGCCCGGACCAGGTAGCCCTCGACGGCCCGCTGGGCGTAGCCGCCGATGGGCACCATCCGCATCTTGCCGCCCTTGCCGGAGACCCGGGCGAATCCGTCGCCGAGATCGAGGTCGTCGACGTCCAGCCCGACCGCCTCCGAGATGCGCGCCCCGGAGCCGTACAGCAGTTCGAGCAGCGCCCGGTCACGCAGCCCGCGCGCGGTGTCCGCGGGACCCGCCGCGGCGAGCAGCCGCTCCACCTGGTCGATGGAGATCGCCTTGGGCAGCCGCCGTGGCGGCGTGGGCGGTTTGACGTCGCGGGCCGGATCAGCCGTGGTGAGGCCCTCACGGAGCGCGAAGCGGTGCAGCCCCCGCACCGCGACGACGGCCCGGGCCGCCGACCCTGCCGACAGCGGCGGGTGCCGCTCGTCCCCCTCCCGGAGGCCGCCGAGAAAGGCCAGCACGTCGCTCTCGTCCACTTGGTGGATGGCCGTGCGGCCGCGATCAGTGAGTACGGCGACGTACCTGCGCAGGTCACGCCGGTAGGAGCTGAGCGTGTTCTCCGCGAGCCCGCGTTCCACGGCGAGATGACCGAGATAGGTGCCCACGGCCGACTCCAGGGCGGCCTTATCGCCGGTGACCGTCACGTCGGGCATGCTCACGAACTCGCTCCCCTCGCCCGCACATGGGCGAGGGGAGCGGACGGCCGCCCAGCCGTACCGCGCCCGCGCGCTGTGCCCATCGCCTCGCTCGCTGCTCGCCCCACTGTGACCTGCCCATCATGCCCGTTCCCGCGGTACGGACGGGCATGATCGCCGGGTCAGCCCTCGGGCGCATCGGCCGCACGCAGGTCACGGAAACCCGTGGTGCGGGCGGCGTCGGCGGCCAAGATACCGGTCACGGCGACCGAATTGTGGATGTCACCGGCGAATACCTTCGCAACGGCCTCCTCCAAGGGCACCCACACGACGGGCATGTCGGCCTCCTCGTGGACGCGCTCGAAGTCGATCTCCTCGGCGGGCACCTCGGTGAGCCTGCGGGCCAGGAAGATCCGGATGCGCTCGTCGGACATCCCCGGGGAGGTGTACACGTCCACGAGGGTGTGCCACTCAGCGGCCCGGTAGCCCGCCTCCTCGACTAGCTCGCGTTGGGCGGTGAGCCACGGCGGCTCGCCTGCCACGTCCCGCAATCCGGCCGGCACCTCCCACAGTTGATAGCCGACCGGATGCCGGTACTGCCGGATGAGCAGCACCCGGTCGTCCTCGTCGAGGGCCAGCACCCCGACCGAGCCGGGATGGGAGACCAGTTCGCGCTCGACGATCCCCATTCCGTCACCGACCGGCATGCGCACCTTGTCGGTGCGGACCTTGATCACGTTTCCGGCGAAGCGTTCGGTGGTGCCCACGACCTCCCAGCGTTCGGGCACATCCTTGATGATCATTGGCTGGGTCATGACGCGGACCCCGAGCCCGCGCCGCCGCGGCCATCCGCATAGGTCAGGGCCGCCGCGATCAGGCCGGCGAACAGCGGGTGCGGCCGGGTCGGCCGGGACCGGAACTCCGGGTGCGCCTGAGTGCCGACGTAGAACGGGTGCGCCTCGGGCGGCAGCTCCACGTACTCGACCAGCCGGCCGTCCGGCGAGGTGCCGCTGAAGACGAGACCCGCCTGCTCCAGCTGCTCACGGTAGGCGTTGTTGACCTCGTAGCGGTGCCGGTGCCGCTCCTCCACCTTGGCCGCACCGTAGAGCTCGCGGACCATCGATCCCTCGGCCAGGTTGGCGGGGTAGAGCCCCAGGCGCATCGTCCCGCCCATGTCCCGCTCCCCCGCGACCACATCGATCTGGTCGGTCATCGTCGCGATGACCGGGTCGGAGGACTTCTCCTCGAACTCGGCACTGCCCGCGCCCTCGATCCCGGCCAGCGACCGGGACGCCTCGATGACCATGCATTGCAGGCCCAGGCAGATCCCGAGGATCGGGATCCGGTTCTCGCGCGCATGCCTGATGGCCCCGATCTTGCCTTCGATGCCGCGCACTCCGAAGCCGCCGGGGATCAGCACGCCTTCGACGCCGTCGAGCTCCTCCTTGGCCCCCTCGGGGGTGGCGCAGCTGTCACTGGCGACCCAGCGGATGTTGACCCGGGAATCGTTGCCGAAGCCGCCGTGGCGCAGGGCCTCGGTGACCGACAGGTAGGCGTCGGGCAGGTCGATGTACTTGCCGACGAGCGCGATCGTCACCTCGCGGGCCGGCCGGTGCACCACGCGGAGGAGTTCGTCCCATTCGCCCCAGTCGACGTCGTGGAAGGGCAGCCCGAGCCTTCGTACGACGTAGGCGTCGAGGCCCTCGGAATGCAGCACCTTCGGGATGTCGTAAATGCTGGGGGCGTCGACGGTCGAGACGACCGCCTCCCGGTCGACGTCGCACCTCAGGCTGATCTTGGGCTTGAGCCCCTGGGTGATGGGCCGGTCCGAGCGGCACACGATCGCGTCGGGCTGGATGCCGATGCTGCGCAGCGAGGCGACCGAGTGCTGGGTCGGCTTGGTCTTGAGCTCACCCGACGGCCCGATGTAGGGCAGCAGCGAGACGTGCAGGCAGAAGACGTTGTCCCG